>JBKPCR010000261.1:0-9419 GCA_046727435.1 bacterium
TCGTGGAGCGTGAAGCCGTCGTGGCAGGTGATAAAATTGATGCTGGCCGAGGGCTTGCGCCCGTCATGCTGATACAGATCGCTGCTGCCGCTCAGTCGGGTGGCAAACTCTGATAATGTGCCCCCGTCCCCCTTCCAGAACCGCCGCACGGTGTCGCGGTACTTGCCGTTCCACTCACTCCACAAGATCGGGAAATTGCCTACTTGGTAGCCGCCGGTGCCGACGTCCCATGGCTCGGCGATGAGCTTGACCTGGGACAGGACCGGGTCCTGATGAATGATGTCGAAGAAGGCCCCCAGCCGGTCGACCTCAAAAAGTTCCCGGGCCAGGGTGCTGGCCAGATCAAACCGAAAGCCGTCGACGTGCATCTCCGTGACCCAGTACCGCAGGCTGTCCATGATGAGCTGCAGCACGCGGGGATGTTGCATGTTGGGGGAGTTGCCACAGCCCGTAAAATCCATGTAGTAGCGCGGGTCATCCGGGGAGAGCCGGTAGTAGGCGGCGTTATCCACCCCGCGCATCGACAACGTGGGACCGAGCTGGCTGCCTTCGGCGGTGTGGTTATACACCACGTCCAGGATCACTTCGATATTCGCGGCATGCATGGCGGAGACCATCATCTTGAACTGCTGGACGGCGTCTTGCGGCACGCGCGTCGCGCTATACCGGCTGGCGGGGGCGAAGAAGCCGAGGGTGCTATAGCCCCAGTAATTGTTGAGCCCGCGGTCGACGAGATAGCGGTCATTGAGGAAGTGGTGTACCGGCATGATCTCGACGGCTGTGATCCCCAGGCTGGTCAGGTGCCTGACAGCGGGTTCTGTCGCCAGCCCGAGGTACGTGCCGCGCAGCCGTTCGGGCACCTCCGGATGCAGCTGGGTGAAGCCTTTCACATGCAGCTCATAGATGATGGTCTTGTGCCATGGCGTCCGTGGCGGGCGGTCATCGCTCCAGGTAAAGGCCGGATCAATGACCACGGCCAGGGGGGCATAGGCGGCGCTGTCCCGCTTGTCGAAGGACAGGTCCGCAGCCGGATGGCCTATACGATAGCCAAAGAGTTGGTCGGCCCACCGCACGTCGCGGCCAATGGACTTGGCATACGGGTCCAGCAGCACTTTGTGAGGGTTGAAGCGGTGGCCATATTGCGGCTCATAGGGGCCATGCACACGATATCCATAAAGCTGCCCCGGTAGGACCTCTGGTAGGTAGCCATGCCAGGCTTGGTCAGTATGTTCGGGGAGCGCAATGCGGCACACCTCGGACTGCGCATCCACCGTCTCGAACAGACAGAGCTCAACCTTGGTGGCATGCTCAGAGAACAGCGCAAAATTCACCCCTCTCCCATCCCACGTGGCGCCGGGCGGATAGGGACTTCCTGGCCAAACGCGCATCACCTCTCCTCCATCGAAAGAACGTGCGGATCAATCTCCCACCACCCATGGCCAGCCACGGTGGAGCCGCGTGAGCGGAACCCCGTCTTATCCCGCGCCGACCCCGGCTGCCGATGCCGGTCGCCCTGGGCTCTCCACCAGGGGACTGAGCCCGTAGGCCCCGTTCGGCACGGGCTGCGGTTCGAGAGTCGAGAGCAGCGGGATCAGTTGCATCACGTGGCTGCGTGTTTCACGCAGGGTCATCGCCACCTCATCAGCACCGGCCGAGAGCAGGCGCGTGCGGTCCTCTTGGATGTTGCCGGTGAACCCCCAGCGTCCGACCACGATCTTGAGCTCGGGGAATCGAATCCGCAGGCGCTTGCAGAGGTAGCGGGTCGGGGCCACGGCTCCGGGCGGGAGCGCCGTAATACAGACGAGCCCCACGCGTTGCTGCTCCACCAGGGAGAGCACCTCGGCGGTCAGCACCTCAGGGGACACGACCTCTAGCGAGATCCGTGTGGGGTCGAGTAATTGCAGGAACATCTGCAGGGCCAATTCGTCTACCGCGTCGTGTGCCGGACAACCGAAGATGCGGACGGGCGACGGTGACGCCACATGAACTTCTCCCACCAGGAGTTCTGGGGCGTCTGCCGGGAGCGTCGCCGCATGGGACTGGCGCACTCCCAGGTCCTCCACGATCGCACGCGTCGCCTGCACCATGAATTGGACGTCCTCATCCGTGAGGGCGTCCTGCGCACGGTCCCGTTTGGCAGAGGTCAGCGCGGGCAGGAGCAGGTCGTCGTAGACCTCGTCTAGCGTATGCGTCTGCAGATACTCATCCACCAGCTCCGCCGCCTCATCGTCATCCTTGGCCACCAGCCGCTGGTAGTAGCTGGTATACGTCCCCAGCGCCGGCTCATCGCCCATTAGCATCCCGACGAACTCCAGCTGCGGGACGTATTTGCTGAGCACACCCAGGCACACGGTCAGCGGGGTGGCCAGGAGCAGTCCGACCGGCCCCCACAGCCATGTCCAGAAGGCGGCCGCCACCAACAGCGCCACGGCTGAGACGCCAGCGCTCTGTCCGTAGAGTAGCGGCTCCAGGACCATGTAGATCGAGAGTTCCAGCAGCAAAATGAGGCCGATGACCAGGAAAGGCTGCACCCACCCAGGGAACACGGCCAGGCTGAGGGCGCTCGGGAGGATCGCCGACACCGCGGGACCGACGTACGGGATAAACCGCAAGGCGGCCGCCAGAAAACCCCAGAGCACAGCATATGGCACGCCAATCAGAAACAGCCCAAAGCCCACTGCGACCCCGAAGCTGCCGTTGATGATCGACTGCATGAGCAAGTAGCGGCTGATGCGCTGGCCAGCCTCTTCCAGTGCTTTGGTTGCGATCGTCAGCCGCCCGTGGCCCGCGAGGTGGATCAGGCGACTGCGCAAGTCTCCGTGCTTGAGCAGCATAAAGATCACCAGCACCAGGACCAGACCCGCGGTCGCCAGCGGCTCAATCAAGGCCGGCAGCTGCCAGAGGACGGACGGCGCTTGCATGACCACGAGTACCGGCTTTTCCGGGTCTGCCGCGCGCCGGCCGTCCTGCCGACGCGCATCGACCTTGCGCAGTTCATCGAGGAGTTCCTCGACTGTCCGTTGGAGCTTCTCGACGATGCCGCCTTTGCCCGCTCCTCGCAGATCGGCGATCTTGTGTTTGAGGTTGTCGGTGTATTGGGGCAGCTCATTCGCGAGCGTCGTGAGCTGGCCCATAACCGCCCATCCAATGCCACCGAGGAAGCAAAACGCCAGCACCACGACCAGGATCACCGGCGGCGTGCGTCCGAGCCCAAGGCGTTGAAGCGCGCTGACGACCGGGTTCAACAAAAAGGTCAGCAAAAGTGCCAGCGCCACTGGGATCAGCACCACGCGTGCCCAGGACAGACACGCAATGACCAGGACGAAACTCGCCAGGGCATAAAAAAGTGGCTGCTTACATACCACAGAGGGCATCGTCCCTTCCCTTCATCTTCGCCATGCGATGGGTCAACGCACGGTGCCGCGTCGGATGAGGTTCACAATCGCCAGCAGGATGACGGCGCCGAGCAACGAAACGAGCAGTGCCGGCAGGCTAAAGTTGCGCTGATTGATGGTGCCTATGCCGAACAGGGGCGTGGCGTCAGCAGCAGGCCGGCCAGCAACGCGCCTACAATCCCCACGATGATGTTCAGCACGATGCCCTGTTACGCATTCGTGTGCATGATGATGCTGGCGAGCCACCCGAGGATCCCGCCGATGATCACCCAGAGCAGGAAGTTCATGGCCACACCCCTTTCTCGCGTGTACGGTGGTTCAAGCGGCTCCCTCCCGTAGGCTCGGAGCCCTCCAGGCCGCAGCGAACACCGCTGTTGCCTCGCTCGACGTCGCCCCAGAGCGACAGACTCGCCTCTGACATTGTGCTCTAAGCGCCCTGACCCGAGGTGGGCTTGCCGAGGCTTCGGGCCAGCACAAAGCCAATCCCCAGCCCGATCAGCAGGGAGGGGATCGGGTGGCGGCGGATCAAGTCCGTGAGATTTCCTGCGAGATCTTTCACCGAGGTCTCTTGGAGGGACGAGACTGCTCCTGTCACGGTGTCCGCGACCGCGGTTGCGGCCGTTGACGCCGCGGCCCCTGCTTGGGCTTTGAGCTCACCAGCCGTCTCTGCGAGGCTCGACGCGACATTGTGGGCGGTCTCTTGCACCGTGTCGCTGAGACGACTGGCCCCAGAGGCCCCCAGCTTGTCGCTATACTCCTGCAAGCGCCGGTCGACCTCTTGTTGGGCTCGTTCGCGCGTATACCGGTATTTTTCTTGTACTAACGCAACCAGCGCCTCTTTTTTCCCCGCGACTTTCTCGAGGTCAGCATCGGTAAGCTTGCCCCACCACGATATGATCTCCCCGCGCACGCGTGTCCACTGGCCTTCAAAGCTGTCCAGATTCATGGGATGACCCTCCTCTTCGTTGTAATCCCGTGTGGTGCTTCCCCGCACGAGACGCCGCAGTCACCGTTAATGACCCACGGCTTCACATTACCAATCGAGGGAGAGCTGGCTACGCTGTCCCAGGATGACCAGTACCGAATCCACCATGAAGATGTGCGCAGGCGCCCTAACTCCTCCGCGGATGGAGGTCGCTCAGAGGGGAAAGGTAATCGTCACGGTAGTCCCCCCATGGCCCTCCAGCGCGATCGTACCCCTCAGTTGCTCCGTGAGTATGCGGACCAATTGCCAGCCGAGCGATTCGGTGGCATGGACGTCTAGGCCTTCTGGAAGGCCGACCCCGGTGTCGCCGACGATGAGGATACAGGTCCCTGGCGAATCCTGGCGCAGGGTAATGTGGATCTCCCCCATGAGGCCGTCCGGGAAGGCGTGTTTGAAGCTGTTCGTGACCAGCTCCGTGACGATCAAACCACATGGAATCGCTGTCGGTACCGCCAGCCACAAGGGCTCAGCATGGACCCTCAGGATGAGACGGTCACTGGGGGAGCGGTACGCCTCAAAGAGCTGCTGACTCAGCCGGGGGAGGTAATCGGCGGCTCTCACGTGGGCCACCACATCGCTAGCTTGGTAAAGGGTTTCGTGGATAAGCGCGATGGACTGGATCCGTTGTTGGCTGTTCTCGAACATCGTCCGTATGGAGAGATCCTCTATCCTATCCGCCTGCATGTCGAGGAGGCTGGCGACGACCTGCAGGTTGTTTTTGACGCGGTGGTGCATCTCCTTGAGCAGCACCTCTTTCTCCTGGAGCGAGGCGCGCAGTTGTGCCTCCAGCCGCCGGGGCTCGCGCAGGTCAAGGGCAAATCCCACGCACTGCTCGGGGGTGTCCTCCAGCCGAACCACGCCGACCAGCACCGGCACGCGGCGCCCATCTTTGCGCAGGTACTCGGTTTCGAAGGGCGTGCACATGCCGCGGGCCTTGAGCTCTGCCTCGGCATGTGCATCCAGATCACGGTATTCGGCCGGGGTCATCATTTTCCACTGGACGCGCCCGGCCTGTAAATCCGCACGCGTGTAGCCGATGAGATCGAGAAAGGCATCGTTGACCTCGATCTCGTGGCCGCTGAAGTCGGAAAACGCGATACCAATAATGTTGGCGTCAAATAGCCGGCGAAAGCGCTGCTCACTTATACGCAGCGTGGCCACCGCAACCTCCAGCTCCCGGCGCAGGGCTTGCTCGCGCACGAGCAGCTGGGTCCGCTCATGCTCCACCTGCTTGTGTGCCTGAATTTCGGCCTGCAAGGCCGCGTTGGTCTGGGCCAGTTCGGCTGTCCGGGCCCGCACCCGCTGTTCGAGGCGTGCGTTTGCCCGGCGGAGCGCCGCCTCATTTTTCTGTTGCAGCAGCTCCAGTTCCTCTGCCGTAACGTTATCGATGCCAAGGGAGCCTTGGCGGGCGAGTTCGTCTGGCGTCCAGACGTGCTCGATGATCGCGTTCATACGGTCTCCTATACGTGAGGTATGGGCCCTGCGAGGGGGAGGAACACCGCATAGATCTCCCTCAGCGACATTGGACCGCAGGCCGACGGTACAGGCCAGGATCTGATTCACCAGCGTAATCACGTGCCGTCGGCTTTCCGGGGATATATCGAGCCACGTGGGATAGAAGGACTTGGCTGTGGTCGCGGTGGCGCATATCGTTTCCTTGCGGCTCTCGGCGTCATCTCAACCGCACGCAGCCGCTGGCTATGGTCCCACAGCGGAGTGATAGGCCTCCGATACTTGCGAGATACTTGTCCACTTGGGCATCAGAAATATACCGCGAGCGTCCCGTGCCGTCTGTGAAATTCCTGCTGAAAATGTTGAAATCTTGCGACAATCCTTGCGATGAGGAAGGCACACACCCCCACCGCGTGCCTGGGCAGGAGTAGCTGGTGGTGGATCAGCTAAGGCGTGTCCGGCAGAAAACTTGGCGAGGTTTGCCCCTGTGACACCCGCGCCTGACGAACCTGTCTTGCCTTACTTGGCGTATTGGAATGACGGCATGGCCTGCAGTGCGTCCTTGGTAGCGCCCGGCAATACGATCCTGCCCTCGCCGCTCTTGAAATGGTTGACGGGGATCGCCACCTGGCGTTCGCCGAGGCCAAGGAACCCCCCCACGCCGATAATGGCATAAGAGACGGAACTGTCAGGCGCGATAATGAGGTCATCCACGTCTCCCACCTTTTCGTTTTTGTCATTGTAGACGGGCTTGCCGAGGATCTGCTTCTTCGCGCTCCATCCGAGGGCGATGGTCTTGAGCTCCTCAACGGTCACCCCCGTAGTTGTCGAGCCCGCAAGTTGGGCCGCCACGTCCACAGCGGCGACGGCCATCATCACGCCCATGAGTCCGGCTATAACCGTGTTGCGCATCGCTGTTCTCCTTTTATGGTGCATAGTCTCGGGCCCGTCTGGTGGCACGCGTCGCTGGCCCATCGCAACGCGTCTCCCTTATAGCATGCTGGCATGGACGCTCGCAACCGCATCGATGGGAGCACGCACTTGCGCTGACGGCCCCCGCAAACCTTGCCATATCCGGCCTAGTCGGAGATCCGTGAGTGTTTGACCAGAATCCTTGCTGGCGCTCATCGTCAGGTGGGGCGGTGGCTCTTAGCGTACAATTTTTCCGTTTCGTGTCCTGACCCTTAGGCTGCTCCTGTGAGCAGCCTAAGGGGCCTAAGTCGAGTACCACCAGCGCTCAGTACTCCAAGCGGATCGTCAGCTCTAGGTTTCGCCCGTCGTATGCGAAGCTGGCGGCAGCGAACGATGGCGGGCCGAGCAAGCCTTTAACATCGTTTGAAAACCCGTAGCCTTCCGTGGGGATCCCCAGCGAGTTGGTGTCAAGCTTGCCGTTCATATTTTCATCATGAATGACGGCCAGGGCATACGTTCCCGGCGGGATGTCTGCAAAGTCGCACCGCGCTTGCGTATGCCGCACTTTGATCACCATCACATTCGTTGCCGAGCGCAGCACCTCAATAGGGAAACCCTCTGGCGCGTCGAACAGCGCGCAATCAACGGTGCCAGTGCTGTTTCGAATGTTCAGGATCTGCACATGAATTCCAGGGCATGAGGATGATTGAGCCAAGGCGACGGCGGGAAGATTCGCCAACACTAACACCGCCAACCATACGACCCACTGAACGCTCATGGCGCCTCCCTTCTCTGGAGCCTTAGACCAAACCTGCATAGAAACTTCAGTTGCGATCGCCGACACTTCTGCCAGCACACATACCGCCAAGCGGTCTGGGATTCTCGCCAGCATGCCCTGGGTCATCGTCGCTTTTGGTGAGGTGTGGGACACCCCCTCGGTCGGCCCTCGGACGTTGACGAGCGGCATCGGCCTTACGGCTCCCTGGGCCCGTGCCTGGGTGGCGTGGGCCATTCCCGGTCAGGCTCGCCATGGCTCGCGTCCGCGAGCCCCTCAGTGTTGGCCAGGTTCCGGTCCGGCCCGGAGGCTGGAGGCGTGGGGAGGAACAGCGCCGTGGTGCGATAGTACTGCACCCCATGGGCCACGAAGATGCTGACCACGGCGGCCGCCGGAACGGCCAAGAGCACCCCTAGGAAGCCGAAGAGCTCGGCGCCGACGAACAGCGCCACCAGCACCCAGATCTCCGACACCCCCACCGTCTGGCCGACGACCCGTGGGGTAATCACGAAGCCCTCGAGCGTTTGGACGCCTGTATAGGCGAGCACGACCCCAACCAGCTGCCAGCCGTGCCAGCCGTCGAGCAGGGACATCAGCAACCCGGCCACTAAAGCGAAGGCTCCCCCCAGATACGGAATGACGTTCAGAATCCCTGCGACAATGCCGATGGGCACCGCCAGACGCACCCCGAGCAGCGCATAGGCCGCGCTATAGAGCACGGCCAAGACCGCCATGACGATGAGCTGACCGCGCATGAACTGGCTCAAGATGTGATCGATTTCCCCGGCATAGCTCGTGACGGTCTCACGCCAGCGCCACGGGAGCAGCGCGCGGACCCCGGCGGTGATCCGGTCGAAGTCGTTGAGTAAGTAGACCGCCAGCACCAGCCCGACGAGCGCGGCGGCGGCCGAGCCGAGCACGCTGAGCGTGCCGCCCATGAAGGCACTGACGAAGTTGCCTGCGGGGGCCGCTATTGTGCTTGCCACCTCACCGGCCAGGGTATTCAGGCGTGTACCCCACTCCGTCGCGGAGTGCGGTACGGCGACCCCTCGCTGTTCGAGCCAGGGCCCGATCCTCGTCCAGAGCGCCCCGAGCTGCCGAGGCAACTCTTGGAGCACGCCGGCCACGTCGGCGGCAATGCCCGGCAACACGAGCGCCAGAAACAGGATCAAGGCGCCGAGCGTCCCGCCGAGCACGATGGCGATGCCCGCCGGACGGGGCACGTGCCAGGCCTCGAGCCGGTCCACGACGGGATCCAGGACGTAGGCGATGATGAAGGCGAGCAAGATCGGGGTGAGCACGTCGCGCAGCCAATACACGACATAGCCGGCGATCAGGATCGCGGCAGCGATGTAGAGCCATCGGGGCAAAACGATCTCACAGCGCTGGACTTCCACGAGCGGCTTCCTCCAGGTACTCTCCATGTGGAGTGCATGGAACCTCATCTTCCATGAGACCGCGAGACCCCTGACTCCACTCCTTCTCACCCAATATGATACTGACTTATAAATAGCCCGGGCCCATTTTCATCTGTGGTGGTGATGCCTCTTCATGACGACTGCTGGCGAAGTCATGTTCGCGGGGGCTAGCCGACTGCCCCACTGAGGTGACAAGCGCAGGCCGCCCCTGAATCGTGCGTGTTTCTAACTTCGGCAGCAGTATCACATATGACGAAGACCCAATTTTATATACACCACTGCGGACTGAAGCCGACCGGATCGGCTCATCGTCACGCCACAGATGTGCCTATGTTGCCTCTGACGCGTGGGGAGCCTCTTCCTGCCGGTGCGCGGTTTCGTACGCGCACCCCTCGATATACGGAACCCCGCGCCGTGGGCGGGAGAACAGCCGCGTTAGCGAGGGGTATACATCAGGTGAGAGAGCATGTCAGTCATATGCT
>JBKPCR010000262.1:0-10334 GCA_046727435.1 bacterium
CTCCTCTCCAAAGGGCTGCTGCCACACGGATCGTCCTACGAGGAAGCCTTACGGCTTCACACCCACTACTAATCTCCAAATATGTCTCGCAGCCGCCTTGTTGTCAAGAGGATCGAAGCACGCGGGTGGGAACACTCCAGCAAGAGGGACGTGGGTCTGCGTGAGGAGTGAACACCTCAGGCCTCGCCTGGGAATCATGAAGGCCTTACAACCCCTTTCGTGAGGGACGATGGCTCCCGGGGCGATTGATCCGCCGCCGACGGGTTTCCACAGCCCGCTCGAGGGCCAGGCGGAGTTGGGACTCGAAAAATGGCTTCGAGAGATACCCCGCCGGCACCATGCGCCAGTGGTGAATGATCAATATCCTGCGTCTCGTCGTTGTGGGATAGGGAACTGGCTAGGGCAAGAAAAACCCCACGAGAGCCAGACTCGCCCGGAGCGCTACCTGGTGGTCGGCCTCATCAACGCCAGGCCAAGGAGCACCGTATGGCCGGTCATATTGGCGGTAAACACCCGTCCGCACCGGAGGGAACTGATGGTATCCGATGGCGCCAGCAGCACAGGCCAGCAGGAGTAACAGCCCATGGCGGGTGGTGGTCGACCTCGCAAACGTCGGCCACATCGGTGAACCCTCAGGAGTCAGCGCGTGGGAGAGCCGTGTCGTGGGCGGCAGGGGAGCAGGCAACAGAGGCCTGGCAGGCCTTGGCACGCGCATACCCACGATGTGGCGGCGGAAGCGAGTCTTTGCCGTGTAATCACGGGGAAAAAAAGAGCCGTGTAGGGGTACGGCCTGGAGTACGGGATGACGTGTGCGGCGGCTGTCAGCGGCCCCACGTCCGCGCGGATGGTTCGGGGGTGAATTCTGGCCGCGTGGACGGGGTCCGCCTGTGTTGTCTACACAGCGAGGCCGTAGAGCAGAGTGGCCACAGAGAGGGCGCGCTGTGCCGCGACTATTTCGGGAGCGGCGTCCGCACGGAACGGTGTCACGACTTCGCGCCTGGCATCCCAGCAGGCGCTGAGCGAGACAAGCCTCGCCTCCTGGCGTGCGGCTGCGTGAGTCGTCCACCAGTCTCGGAGCTGCTGGTACCAGCTTTTGGCATGTCCAGCGCGGCCGACACCGATGTGAGTCCCCCAGATGGGCGCATGTCCATGTTCTCGCATGATTATCTCCTTGGCTTCTTGCGTACGGTCTGATCTACAGCTTCTTGTTGACTAATATAATATATTCTTGATAAATAATTAAATGAATTATGCTCATCTACATCATGAATAATTCTCATGGATGAGCCAGCCTCGGAGTCGGTGCGATGGTTCGAGGCGATATAGGGGACAGAGAAGAACCCCACGCTCGGGTGAGGTGGGGTGAGAGAGGGGATGGGGGAGTGATGTTCAGCGGTCTGGCTGGGGCGCGAACAGGCGCCGGTTTTCGAGGAGCTTCCAGGGGATGGTGCGGGTTCTGACATCCCCTTCCAGGTGTTTCGGGTGGCAGACCCAGGCGATGCCGTGCGCGTCCACCCTCATACGGGTACACTCGACACCACGCAGGTATACGCCGGGGATGGCGGTCTCGTCGCTGACGCGATGGAGGTCTGCACTGGTCCAGTCGATTGGCTGCCCGGTGTGGTTGCGCAGGGTGTCTTCGAGTGACCCATCCTCGTCTATGGGTTGGTCAGTGTCCGGATCGGGGTAGGGGGAGAAAAATCCAGGGTATTAATCCCAAAGAACATCTCAGCCAGCTGCTCATCCTGCGCCTGGGATTGGAGGAAGATCCTGCGTCGCGCAAGGGCCCGCTTCAGAAGGAAAGCGTCGAGGGTGACGAACGCCCACTCGATGTCGTCAGGACTGAACTCGTGGCTTGAACACTTGAGGATCAGCTTCATAGAGGGTTCCCCTCGGTGAGATGACAGCATTACTGTTGGGGGGTATGACTTCCGCTGGCGTAGGCTTCAAGGCGTTCTCGGTCGTTGATCACGACATCACAAAATGTTGCCGGACGCGAGCAGGCCGGTAATCCCGCAGCGCTCTATCAATGTCTTCTTGCAGGACTTTAATCATCACATAGGGCATGGAGATCCTCTGTTCCGTTTTCCTCGATGATCCCCGCGAAGGTGCGTACCACATACCGCCGATGGCCCATGGCCTTGCGCCGTCTCGGTCACTCCTCCTGCGGATGAGGGGCTAGGGCGCGTAACACGTCCCATGCATCCATCATCGGTCTCCTGCCGCGACCAGCACCACTAATTGCCTTGGCCTATGACCACAGCGGTCGTCGTGCGTCGCGCATAGATCTTCTCATGGGTAGAAGCGGGGTTGTAGGGCATTTGCTGACTGGTTAATGATGAGTTGCCCCGCCATTCACATTGATTGTCTGGCCGGTGATAAAGTCACTGTCCTCTGAGGCGAGAAATACCACCGTCCCAGTCAAGTCAGCGGGCTCTTCGTGCCGCTTGATGATCTGCTGGTCCAGGACCCATTCCCGAATGCGGGCAACCGTCTCTGGGTCTGCAAGTCCCTGCGCCGCCTCGGTTCGTGTGTAGCCTGGGGTGATGGTATTGACGTGAATCCCAGTGCCCGACAGCTCGCGTGCGAGCGCACGGGTAAGCGCGAAAACAGCACCTTTCGACGCCACATAGTGCAAGAACAAAGGGACTCCCATCCAGATAGTGTCCGATGAGATGTTGATAATCTTGCCTTTGCCCTGCTGCTTCATGGTGGGGATGACGGCTTTACAGCACAACCATATACCCTTGACATTGACTGCCATGACCCGATCCCACTCAGCTTCCGGAATCTGCTCAAAGGGGGTGAGTTTCAACCCACCGTAAACGGCAGCATTATTGACCAGAATGTCGATCCGCCCGAAGCGCTGGACGGTCTGGGCCGCCACCGCTTCGGTGCTCTGGGCGTCGGCGACGTCCACCATCATCCCCAACGCTTCGCCCCCCACATCCTGGACTTTGGCGACGGTTTCTGCGCAAGACAGGATGTCTGCGGCGACAACTTTGGCGCCCTCGCGAGCCAGAGCGAGACTGTATGCCTGTCCGATCCCACGCGCTGCCCCTGTCACAATAGCTACCCGATCCTTGAGTCGCATGTGCCCCTCCTATAGTCTCACGAAGGCCCGACGGGGCGCGAGACAAGCGGAACCCCCACTTGGGTGGGCGCACGCCTATGTGCGGCGGATCGCTTCAATACATGCCTCGACGCAGATCAAAAACCCTTCGCCGAAGCCGATCCCCCATCCCTCATACCAGGCGTCTGCCTCTGCGATGCCTTGCTTCGCCTCCGGTGCAATGATCAACTCAGCGGCCATAGCGGCTTTGGACCCCTTAGTTCGGGCGGCGGAGGAGGTCGTCCAGGTCTTGATCTCCACCGCCAGAATACCCAGAACCCCTGCTGATGCCAACGGCTCAACGTTGTAGGTTGCACGCTCACCAAAGCCTGGCGCCAGTCGAAGCAGTGGGTAAGCCAGGCCAGTGTGAAACGGATTGTGTTGGATGCGCGCCTTGCGGTGACGTCGCGTTCCTGATAGAGGGTCAGCTGTTTGCGCAGAAAGAGGTTCTCCGCGGCAAGGGCGGGCCTTGGGTGCAGGCCTAGAAGCAGAAAGCGCACAGCATCCACGAAAAGCATCAGCACCGTGTATATGAGTTGTACGAGGTGGCAAAACAGATGTGTACATCGTGACATCGCCGAGGTCTCCCTCCGAGACCTAGGTTGTGTTTCTTGCTTATTGTCGCTGCTGCAAGACGCGATGTCCAGTACTATACGGATGGAATTTTTCGGGGCACAGAGAAGCAGACGATGTAACAGTGGTTGCGCCGCAGGATGTTACGCACCGTGGTCGCGTCAATATGACCCCCCAGATGCACCAAGGCACCCTGGATGCGGCGGTGTCCCCAGGTGGCATGCTCTTCGGCCATGCAGACCACGAGCGGTTCGATCTCCTCCGCTACACGCGGTCGTCGAAATGGTCGTCTAAAACGCCCCCCAATCATTCCCTTGGAGAGACAAAGGCAGACTGACATTCCCCCGCAACCGGCGCCTACCAGGCGTGCAACGGAAGCATGCGGTGTTGCTACCTTCCTTGCCGGCTACGGATCCTCCTCCCATGCATTTGAGGGCAGATTTAGGCTATAATGCTGAAAAATGTCTGTCCCAACGGCTCTTCGGAGGAATCGATGTAACACTAGAATGGGCTCCTGTCTTGACAGAGGCCTGCTCAGCACCGGTGTATTCGATCGCGTGGGTGA
Organism: bacterium; assembly: GCA_046727435.1. Lineage (GTDB taxonomy): Bacteria > Tectomicrobia > Entotheonellia > J063 > CAVPRW01 > CAVPRW01. Next base: position 4,251 of record JBKPCR010000262.1, read on the forward strand.
ATACGGCTCAGGAGACTAGCATGGACCGATCATATGTGGCGGAGAACGATGCGGAGCGGGCGCGACTGAAGGCCGTCGTCGCCCGGTTGACGGATACCGATATGGCCCGCCCCATGAGCGAGGCATGGACGGTCGGGGTAGGGCTCATGCATCTCGCTTTCTGGGACGGGCTCTCCTTGTCGAAGTTCGAGGAGTGGGAACGCACGGGTGCGGTGCAGATCCCGCCCATGGGGGACATGGTGGATGGGATCAATGACGCTATGCTGCCCTGGTGGCGGACCATCGCCCCAGCCCAGGTCAGGCACGCGGTCGTCGCAGCCGCCGAGGCCGTGGACCGCAAAGCTGAGACCCTCCCGGCGCCCATCATCGAGGCCATCCTGGCGGTGCGCCCCCGATCGCTGGCACGCGCGATCCACCGCCGCCAGCATCTCGACCAGATTGAGCGCGCCCTCGCAGGGTGACTCGACCATCTGCCACCGCCGAGGGAGATGGTCTATCGCTCACCAGTTAAGTTGACAATGCCCATGTGATTCCCCCGCACCTCGTTTCTGGGAGCCACCTGCATGCGAGGACCCAGGCCGTTTCGGATGTTTCTGATAGTCATTCTGGCGCTTACGCCTCTGGCCCAGTACTTCTGGTTTGCCCGGGCGTGGCACCTGATTGACGCGATGGTGTGGCCAGGGTCGCGCTACCTATGGCAGAGTCTGTGGATGGTGGCCGTGCTGGTCGTACTGGCCGCAGTGCTCGACCTAATGGTGGGCCATATGATCCGCCGCAGCGATCTCTGGCCGTGGGGGCGGGCGGTCGCCAGACTCTGGTTGATCGCGTCGTGCATCGGATATCTGGCGGTGACCGTGGTGGGGGGGATCGAGTGGCTCTCGAGGCCCGCCATCGCGGCCCTCCCAGAGGCGCAGAGGGCGCATATCGAGCCAGTTCGGCGCATCTTCTTCCGCTACGCCGCGTATCTGGCGGGCAGTCTTCCCATGCTGGCCACAGCCTATGGCTGCACCGCGGGACGGCTGTGGTATCGCATCGTCACCGTCGAGGTCCCCATCACGGAGTTACCCCCTGGTCTGGATGGTCTACGCATCGTCCACCTCAGTGATCTCCACATTGGGGACTTCATGCCACGCGCGGCGATCCGGAGAGCCGTCACCATGGCCAATACCGTGCAGGCCGATCTCGCCGTGCTCACCGGCGATTTGATCAGCCATGGCCGTGATCCCCTCGAGGACTGCATTGCGGAGTTGAGCCAGCTGCGGGCACCCTTGGGCATCTGGGGGTGTCATGGCAACCACGAGCGCTCGGCTGCGGTGGAAGCGCGAGCGCAGGTGCTCTTTCAGCGCTACGGCATGCACTTACTGCGGCAGCAGTGTGCGGAAGTGTCCTGGCACGGCGGCATCATCAATCTCATCGGGGTCGACGACCAACGCCAACGTCGGCGCGCGGGCGAACCGTCCCCCTTGCTGTGCGGCATCGAATCACTCGTCCGGCAAGACATCCCCAACATCCTGCTCTCGCATAACCCTAATACCTTTCATCAGGCTGCGGCGTTAGGCATCGAGCTGAGCCTCGCGGGCCACACGCATGGCGGGCAGATCCGCTTCGCGCTCGGGGATCGCCAGTGGAGCCCGGCCTGCATGATCACCCCGTTCGTGGCAGGACTGTATCGCCTGCCGTTAGGGCACAAGGCACACACCGCAGGCTCTGAGGTCACGCCGCGCCGTCCAAAATCCGCCTTCCTGTATGTAAATCGTGGTCTGGGGACGTTTGGACTCCCTGTGCGTCTGGGGGTTCCACCAGAAATTACCGTACTGACGTTACGTGCGTTGGGGTGATCGACACGGCGGCGAGGCCGCTCAGAACCTCTCAGAATCGGCCGGTGAGAAGCAATACAGCGCAGACCATTACCAGACTCTGTATGGACTCCTGCTTCGCAACAACAGCTAGCGAAGCGCTCTCATTTCGAACAGAAGGACCGTCGCATCGTCTTGTGGCTTGAAGCGCGGATACCATATGCACTCCGCGTCCCCAGCTTCTAGGCGCCGCAACGAGTATCTGGCGGTGGAAACTCGTCTCCTTCGTACGCAGATCCAAGGCCACGTCCGACTGACTGATGGGGAGCACTATAAGGGGCTTCCTGTGCTCATCCATGAGCGCATGATAATGCCCGATGTTCCTGGGGAAGACTTTGCTAGGAGAAGACCTCAGATGTGTGGATTCTGGCGCAGGCATGCAGTATCCTGGGGGACGAGGGAAGTTCCCATCGTCTATCGACCGATGACAGGAGGATTACCATGAGACATCTTCAAGGCGCTCGCAACATGCTTGTGGGCTTACTTACCATGCTGCTGCTCACCGCCGGGGGCCTAGTGGTGGCGCATGCAGATAAGACCACCCCGGCGCTCGCGGCTGACCACGTCATTGCGTGCATCAAAACGGCAGTGGCGGCCCAAGCAGGCATGGTCAAAGAAGTCGAAGTCGAGTATGAGGGGACGCAATGGCTCTGCGAGGTGAAGCTCGTCGACGAGGCGGGGAAACGCCATAAACTCCATGTCGATGTGGCCACTAATCAGGTGGTCAAGGCCAAGTAAGCCGCATCTGGAGGCCTCTCACACCTCCGGCTCGGTGAGAGGCCAGTAAGGTCGACGGCGATGGCATCAGCACATGACTGGTTTTACTGGGCCCTCCTGTCAGCAGTGTTCGCCGCGCTCACAGCGATTTTTGCCAAGCTCGGCTTAGCCGGCATCGATTCGGATTTCGCCACGTTGGTACGCACCGTGGTGATTCTGGTCACCCTCACAGGGTTTGTCTGGATCACGGGGAAATGGAGTGACCCGTTTGCCCTCCACGGCAAGACCTGGCTCTTCTTGGTGTTGTCTGGGCTGGCCACGGGGGCGTCGTGGGTCTGCTACTTTCACGCCTTGCAGATGGGGGATGCGTCGAAAGTCGCCCCGGTGGACAAGCTCAGCCTCCTGCTGGTGGCCGTCTTTGCCACCCTGTTTCTCCATGAGCGTCCGAGGCCGCGGGAATGGGTGGGCATCCTCCTGGTGGGCGTCGGTGTCCTCGTCTTAGGGTTCAAGCGCTGAGTATGCCCACGTGCGGTGCGGTGAGCGCTGGCGCCGTGGTCATGGGGCTCATGGCCGTGCTGGCCCTGGTCCTCGGCCTCGTGTTGGCGCGCCTGTGGTGGCAGCGTAGGGATAGCCGCTCCGGGGAGGTGGCGCGCTGGTTCCAGGCGCGTGGGACCCCCGCGTGCCCGTCGGTCATGCGGGCCAGCAGCGTGCTCGACTCGCGGCCGGTGGTGGGCACCCTGAGTGTCCTCATTGCCTGGGGGAACCAGGGGTCCTCCCACCTCTGACGTGACGTGTGCATTTTGCGCTAGCTGCATCGCTCAAGGTATGCGACAATGGGTCCGTCACGAATGTGCACGGACACTGCCCACATAGCATCTGATGAGGGTTCCGAGCGGAACCTTGGGAGGGACAGACGATGGCGTATGATCTATTGATCAAAAATGGTCGAGTCATCGACGGCTCTGGAATGCCCGCCTTCCGCGGGGACGTGGCGGTCAGCCACGGCAAAATTGTGGCGACAGGGAAACTGCGCGATGCCGCCACGCGCACCATTGATGCCGACGGCCTGGTGGTCGCGCCGGGATTTATCGACAATCACTGCCACTATGACGCCCAGGTAACCTGGGATCCGATGTGCAGCTTCTCGTGCTATCACGGTGCCACGTCGGTGATCATCGGCAATTGCTCGCTGGCCCTGACACCGGTGCGCCGTGGCCGTGAAGAACGGCTGGCCGAATTTCTCTCCTACGTCGAAGCCATTCCGATGGAGGTGCTGCGCACCGTCAATATGAGCTGGGAAACAGTGGGCGAATACATGGATACCCTCGACAAGCGTCTGGGGGTGAATGTTGGCGCGCTCATCGGCCATTCGGCGGTGCGCTATTACGTCATGGGCGATGACTGCCAGGGCCGCGCGGCTACGGCGGACGAGGTCGAAGCCATGCGTGGCATTGTGCGCGATGGCATGACGGCCGGCGCGCTGGGGCTATCCGTGTCGAAAAATCGGGGCCATTACGACCCACAGGGTGTCCACATTCCGGCGTTTTGGGCCGAGGAGAGCGAGATCTTTGCGCTCGCGGACGTGCTGAGTGAGATGGGGGTGGGTACCATTCAGAGCGGCGGCGGTCGCGATGCCGAATTACAGAACCGCCTGATGACTCGCCTCGCCGAGGCCTGCGGCCGCCAGGTGGTCTACAACAACCTGGGGCAGTCGGTACGCGAGCCGGAGGCGTGGAAACAGCACATGGCGCTGGTCGATGAAACGGCCAGAGCGGGGATTCGGGCCAATCCTCTGTGCACGCCCAACAGCAATACGACCCGCTTCACCATGCGTAATACCCAAGCGTTCCGTGGCATCCCGACCTGGCATCCTATTTTGCTGGCGTCGGACGAGGACAAATTGCGGGCCTACAGCGATCCTGAGGTGCGGCGGAAATTGCACCAGGAAGTCGTGGAGTGGACCGCAGACTTACCGGGCGCGAACATCGGTCGGCGCTGGTACGACTACATCTGGGTGGGAGAGACGGTGTTGCCGAAGAACAAGGGCTGGCAGGGCAAGTCGATCCGTGAAATGGCTGAGGCTCAGGGCAAGGGCATCATCGACGCCTTCCTGGATCTGGTGGTCGAGGAACATCTGGATACCGTGTTCTTGGAGGGGGCCTCGAACGTCGATAAGGCGGCCATGGCCCAGATCCTCAACTACCCCAACGCCTATATCGGTCTCTCCGACGGCGGCGCCCATGTGCAGTTCCACGGGGGCTATGGGTATAGCACGCGTTTGCTCGGCTACTGGGTGCGCCAGGAAGGCATCATGTCGCTGGAGCACGCGGTGCGACGGCTGACCTTCGAGTCGGCCTCGACGTTCGGCATCTACGATCGGGGGCTCCTGCGCCCTGGTCTCGCGGCCGACATCACGATCTTCGATCCCGACACCATCAACCCGCTGCCGGAGGACACCGTGCACGATTTTCCGGCCGGCGGCTGGCGCATCCGAGAGCTGGCCACGGGTATTCAGTACACCATCGTCAACGGCCAGGTGTTGCTCGAAAACGGCCGTCATACCGGCGCGCTCCCAGGGCGCGTACTCAGGAATAGCCAGTATCACGAGACGGCACAGGCCTAAGTCAGAGTAGTCCTCTGTTCCCCCTCTCCCTGGCCAGGGAGAGGGGATCTACGGGTCGTTCCAGCCATGTGTTCCCTCACGCACGGCCGAAATGGTCCCGCAACCGCCTGCAATTGCGCTCCGTAAGCCTCATCTCCCCGCTGCATGATGCCATCCGCATCGCCGAGGAATGGTCCCTAGTCGACCAGCTCTCCGCCGGTCGAGCCGCCATCTCCTTCAACTCCGGCTGGAACGTCAACGACTTCGTCTTCTTTCCCGAGCGTACGATACACGCCGGGAAATCATGTACAAGCAGATCGACACCATCCGTACCCTGTGGCGGGGCAAGCTTATGACGCGCAAGAATACCTTCGGCAAAGATGTGGAGATCACCCTCTACCCAAAACTCGTCCAGAAAGAACTCCCCATCTGGCCTGGTTTCGCTGTCGCATAGCCGCCAGTATGCCATCGCTCAAGTGATGTTGCTGGGCCGCTGCACTCTCGAATAACCCTGACGATGTTGGATTAGCGGTTAACGTCCGGACAGTATGGAAGCAAGTTTTTCGTGGAGAAAACACTTGAACTTCGGGCTGAGTTGCCACACCATAAAGGTTTGATGGGTACCTAACCGAAGCATCTATCTCAGCTTATCAGGAGGTTGCGATGCGCACCTTGCTAGCGATCAGCATCTTCTGCGCAGCAGCCGTGCCGTTCTTGCTGTGCACGCTGGTTTCGGCCGGCGAACGACCGAAAAAGATCGCCACCGTCGAGGGCATCACCGAATACCAGCTCGAAAACGGCCTGCGGCTTCTGCTCTATCCCGACAACTCGCGCCCAAAAGTGACGGTGAACATGACCGTGCTGGTCGGCTCGCGTCACGAGGGGTACGGCGAGACCGGCATGGCCCAT
>JBKPCR010000263.1:0-9953 GCA_046727435.1 bacterium
TGGGCTTGTACGCGCCTTCGCCGAGCGTTTTCCAGGGCTGTCGGTGTTGCAATTTGACGCCCATGCCGATCTCCGCGACACCTATCAGGGGACACCGTACAATCACGCCAGCGTGCTACGCCGCATCTCCGAACTTGTCCCGGCAGTACAGGTAGGCATCCGCAGCCTGAGTCGTGAAGAAGCAGTATGGGTAAAGGAGCGTGGGGCGCGGCTGTTTTATGCCTCGGAAGTCATGGGATCGCGCACGATCGCCACGACGATTAGCGACGCGCTCACCGACCAGGTCTATATCACCATCTGCCTTGATGGCCTCGATCCGTCGATCATGCCTGCCGTCGGCACTCCAGAGCCTGGTGGTCTCGGTTGGTATGATGTCCTGCGCATCGTGCGGCAAGTGGCGGAAACACGCCACATTGTCGGCTTCGATGTCGTCGAATTGTTCCCCATTCCAGGGAATATTGCGCCGGATTTCCTGGCTGCCAAGCTCGTCTACAAAGTGTTGGGCTATCGTTTCAAACTGGGGAAACCGCGTCCGGGCTAGAGACCCGCATGAGCTTGCCGACGTCTCTCCCACCGTCGTCACCGTCAATTAGCAGGTGAGGGGTAAATCGCTATGGTCTTCGGTGGATTATGGGGCATGTTCTCGAGTGACCTGGGGATCGATCTGGGAACCGCCAACACGTTAGTCTACGTCAAGGGGCGTGGCATCGTCCTGCGCGAACCCTCTGTGGTGGCGGTTCACCGCGACTTCAAGCAAATCCTGGCGGTAGGTGTCGAGGCCAAGAAAATGCTCGGGCGCACACCCGGCAACATTCTGGCCATCAGGCCACTCAAAGATGGCGTCATCGCCGATTTCGACGCTGCCGAAGCGATGCTGCGCTACTTCATCCAGAAGGTGCATAATCGTAAGAAGTTTATTCGCCCGCGCATTGTCATTGGCGTGCCCTCCGGCATCACCCAGGTCGAGAAGCGTGCTGTGCGGGAGTCAGCAGAATCCGCTGGCGTGCGCGAAGTATACTTGATTGAGGAGCCCATGGCGGCCGCGATCGGCGCTGGGCTGCCCATTGAGGAGGCCTCGGGGAATATGATCGTCGACATCGGCGGCGGCACCACTGAGGTCGCCGTCATCTCGCTGTCGGGGATCGTCTACAGCCGTTCCGTGCGCATCGCCGGCGACACGATGGACATGGCCATCCTGAACTACATTAAGCGCAAGTACAACTTGTTGATTGGGGAACGGACTGGTGAGGATATCAAGATCCAACTCGGGTCGGCCTATCCGATGGAAGAGAAGATGACCATCGAGATCAAGGGACGCGATCTCGTCACTGGTATCCCCAAGACCATGATCATCACCGACGAAGAGGTCCGAGACGCGATCTGGGAGCCGATCAGTACCATTGTCGAAACCGTCAAGATTGCCCTCGAACGGACGCCACCCGAGTTGGCCGCCGACATTGTCGATCGAGGGATCGTACTCGCGGGCGGTGGGGGGCTCTTGCACGGCCTGGACACATTGCTGCGGGAGGAGACAGGGCTGCCGGTCTCCATTGCGGAGGACCCATTGTCGGCGGTCGTCCTCGGCACCGGGAGAGTTCTCGACCATATCGACTTGCTGAAAAAGGTATCCATCTAGTCGACCAGCTCATGATGCCTAGCCACGTCGATCCATTGACAAGCGGTCGTCGGCCTGCTCGCCAGGGACAAATCCGCCAGGGTCAACAGCAGTTGAGGAATTGTGGAAGTGCCACTCAGAGAACGGATGCAGAGTCAGTACAACCAACGCTTTGGGGTGGTGCTTACCGCCTTGCAGAAGATGGTCCGCCGGGGAGGCAAAAACCATATCTGCAAGATCGTCTCGAAGCTGCATCCCGCTGACGTGGCCAAGCTGCTACGGCATTTCGACCCTGAGGAGCAGTGGCTGATCTTCAGCGTCATCGATGATCCCGAGTTCGCGGCGGAGATCCTCAGTGAAGCCGACGTCGACACCAGCGAGCACCTCGTTCGACAAGCCCCGCCGCATTTCATCCTGCCTGTCCTGCGGAGTATGTCCCCGGATGACCTCACCGACCTGCTGGACCAGCTGCCAGACGACCTACGCGAGTCGATTCTCCCTTCCTTAAGAGAAGACCTTGACGACGTCCGGACCTTGATGCAGTACGGCAAGGACACCGCCGGCGGCATCATGACCACCGACTTTGTAGCCCTCAATGAGCACGTAAGCGTGGAGGAAGCTATCAAGGAGGTGCGCACTGCCGGTGATAAGGTCATGGTGTCGTATGTTTACGTGACGGATGATAACAGCTGCTTGCGTGGCGTCGTCTCGTTACGGCAACTGATTCTGGCCGAGCCAGCGCAACCCCTGCGGGAGATCATGACCAAGGACGTCTGGAAGGTGCATGTGGAGACGGACCAGGAGGAGGTCGCCCGCCTTGTGGGACATTATAATATTTTGGCCATCCCAGTCGTGGACGAACAAAATGTCCTGGTCGGGGTGGTGACAGTGGACGACATCATTGACGTCATCCATGAGGAAGCCTCCGAGGATCTGGCGTATCTGTCCGGGAGTTCAAAACCGCTGCACACGCTGATCGATGCCTCGCCGGTGGAAATTTCTCGGGCGCGGTTGCCATGGTTGGTAACTGCCTTATTCGGCGGGTTGCTGTCGGGGAGCATCATCAAATACTTCACCGGCACCCTCGCAGAACTCATCTCGTTGAGTGTCTTTATTCCGGTGATCATGGCCATGGGCGGGCACCACGGTATCCAGACTTCGACCGTGTTCATTCGCGGACTGGCCACTGGAGAAATCCGCAATATCGTCGGGCACCTGTGGAAGGAATTCCGAGTTGGCTGCATTATGGGCGCTGTGTGCGGCATCTGCCTCGGCCTGGTAGGCTTTTTCTGGATGGGCAGTTGGATGTTCGGCGTGGTGGCCGGCACCTCGATGTTTTTCGCGCTGAACACCTCGGCTATGATGGGAATTCTGCTGCCAGCTTTCTTTAATCGTATCGGCGTCGATCCCGCCATCACGGCTGGCCCGTTTATCACCGCCATTCAGGACGTGACCGGACTGATTCTCTACCTGGGGCTTGCCACGCTCTTTCTCCCCTGGATTCCCCGGTGAGCTGAGCAGCAGGCAGACATCACAATCCTTCTCGATGCCTCCTTCCAGCAGGTTGTGTCGCAAATTTTGCTCAGGAGGTCATGAAGGGGGAGTTACCCCTGTCCGTGGGGGGATTATGCAGCGAGGGAGCGGAATTGTTCGGCTGTCGTAAGGCCCTCGTCTCCGGCCTCCACCGCCATCTGTCTCTTCTTAATCATGTGCATGAGCTCGATGCCGGCCAGCGTCGCCTGCGCGGCGTCGAACGATTTGAACCCCAGTATAGCACGCGTCGCTCGCTTGACGGCGCGATGGTCCTGTTCCACCACATTATTCAAATACTTGACCTGCCGGATGATGATGTGAGTGCCGTATTCTTCGTTGTCGCGTTTGATGGCGGCTTCATTGGCCTCAGTGCCATCGATCGTGATCTTCTCAGGTACGTCGTGGCGGCGAATCGCCTTCTTCAGAAACCGTAGGACCGCCTCCTGGTCCCGCTGCTCGGTCAAGAGAAAGTCAATCGTCCGGCCATACGTATCCACGGCCCGATACAAATACCGCCACTCCCCTTTAACCCGGATATACGTCTCGTCCATGCGCCAGCTGATTCCCACCGGCCGCTTCCGCCGGTGGAATGCCTCCTCCAGGTGGGGAGTGTACTTGATGACCCAGCGGTTGACGGTGGCATGATCTACGGGGACCCCCCGTTCCTGCATGAGTTCTTCCACATGACGCGTACTCAACGGATACGCCACATACCAGCGCACGCACGTGAGAATGATCTCCTGGGGAAAATGGGCCCCTTTGAAGCTCACCGCCATCGCCGTTCCCCCTCTCGTTACACCCTCGACCGCAGAGGGAGATCATACCTCAAGTCACCGCAAATAAAAATTGCGACAGAACCCAATATTGTCCAGCCGGGGAGCCAAAATAGGGGACCCGTTCAGCCGTCACCCGCTCACTTGTCAACTCTTGACTTGCCTGCCATTCCTGTCATATCCTTGCCACGGGAGGAGCAGAGCAGACTCGCACGGAGGACAGCACATGGCGAGTGAGCACAAGAGTAGGAATGTGGGATGGGACATAGCGGCCTAAGACCTGCTAGCGTGGTACACGGCGTATGGCACACGGAACCCCAAAGAGGCAAGTGGTCGCGTGAAACGGCTCACAGTGTTCTTTCATGGCTGGCGGCTGGCAGACATCGATGCTGCGGCGGTCATTGCCTACATCAACCACAGAAAGGCACAGGGACGTGCCAATGCGACAATCAACGCGGATTTGGCTGTGCTGCGCAAGACGCTGCGCGTAGCTCAGGAGCTAGGCAAGCTGAATACCGTGCCCAGAGTTAGGATGCTACGACCGGCACCCCCAAGGGCAGGCTTCTTTGAAAAGGCCCAATTCGAGCGGGTAGCAAGTGCCTTGCCCCCTGACTTGGGCCTTGTCGCGAGGATAGGCTATACGCTAGGCTGGCGTCTTTCGTCGGAAGTGCTCACGCTCACGTGTCGTCAAGTTGATCTAGCGGAGGGCTGTCTAAGCCTTGAGCCTGGGATAGCCAAGAATCGTGATGCTAGGATAGCGTACCTGACCCCGGAGCTTGTAGAGGGCATCGCCCAGCAATTGACGCGAGTGAAAGACCTGGAGCGGAGGGTGGGTGCTTCGTGCCGTGGCTCTTTCTGTACCTGAGAGGCAGACACATTGGAGAGCGCATCCGATTGTTTCGCAAGCGATGGGAGATGGCGTGTCGGATAGCTGGTTGTCCGGGAATGATTCGGCACGACCTGCGCAGGACCGCATGCCGGAAGATGATCAACCGGGGAGTGCCTGAGCGCGTGGTAATGCAGGTCATGGACCATAAAATCCGCTCCATGCTTGATCGCTACGCTATCGTGAGCCCGGAGGATTTGCGGGACGCGGCACGACGACTCTCAGACAAATCCCTGTACAATTTAAGGGCCACAGATGATTTAGTGGCCGTAACCCCGCACGGATAAAGGACCAAATGATGTCTGAACTCAAAATTGTCGATTATCTGCTCTACGAGCCAGAGGATACAGGCATTCTGTGGATCAAGTTCAATCGTCCAGAGCGCATGAACGCCCTGATCGGCTCGGCTGAAGAGAACGGCACGGTAGCCAAGGTGGGCGAATACATGCGGGCGGGGGATGATGACCCTAACGTCCGAGTGATCGTCTTGACTGGCGTCGGCCGAGGCTTCTGCTCTGGCGCCGACATGAGGCGCGACATCGCCGACACCACCAAGGGTGAGCGATTTTCCGGCGACCGCGGCACCACTGAGGGACCAGACGCGGCCCGAGAGCACTTCTTCCACGGCTTCACCAAGCTGCATCGCGATATCTCGCTGATCCGCAAACCCACCATCGCGATGGTCAATGGCGCCGCCGTCGGGTCGGGTATGGATATGGCGCTACATTGCGATATCCGCCTCGGCTGTGAGAATACGCGTTTCATCGGCTATCAGCAATTAGGGCAGATCCCAGAAAATGGCGGCTGCTACTACCTTCCGAAGATGGTTGGGCTGGGGCGGGCACTGGAATTTGCTTACACCGGCCACCTCGACGCTGAGCATGCCTTCGAGTGGGGCTTGCTGAACTATCTGGTCCCCGCCGAGAAGCTGGAGGAGACGACACGGGCGCTGTGTGACCGCATCATGCGGACGCCTCCCATGGTGCAGTGGATCAGCAAACGCATTATGCGCGCGGCGCTGGATAGTTCAATGGAAACGACGATGGTGATGACCTCCAATGCCGGTGGGATCCTACAGGGATCGGAAGACGCACAAGAAGCCAGGCGGGCCTTCCTGGAGAAACGCAAGCCGGCATTCAAGGGGCGCTAAGAGGGGGAGGCAATATCACACGCCTTTGACGGCGACGGCGCAATGGAACAGCAGGGCGATGAAGAATACTTCGTGAGCTCAGGCGCGTGCAATCTGGCGCCGAGTGCTCACGCTTCCTTTCCCGCTAGCTTCTCGCGTAGCAGCTTGTTCACCGCTTGGGGGTTGGCTTTGCCCTGCGTCGCCTTCATCACCTGGCCCATGAAGAAACTCAGCAGTTTTTCTCTGCCAGCCCGGAACTCGCTGACCTCTTTTGGGTTGTTGGCGAGCACCTGCTCAATGGCAGTGACCAGGGCGTTCTCGTCGCTAATCTGCCGCAGTCCCTTCTCCTGGACGATTTCGGCGGCAGCCTTCCCGGTCCCGTACATGGCGTCAAACACTGTCTTGGCCATGGTGCCGCTAATGGTCCCGCCGTCGACCAATTCAAGCAGCTCGGCGAGGTTCTCAGCGGCGATACGCGACTGCTCGACCTCGATGCCATCGCGGTTGAGGGCTCGCAACAGTTCAACCATAATCCAGTTACTCACCACCTTCGGCTTCGGATAACGCTTGACGCAGGCCTCGTAATAATCAGCCAGCGCTTTGGAGCTGGTCAACACCCCCGCATCGTAGTCTGGAATGCCATACTCAGCGACCAAGCGCTGCATTCGGGCATCGGGAAGCTCCGGCAGGGTGCGCCGGATCGCCTCAACCCATTCGCGGGTCGTCGCCAGCGGCACCAGATCGGGCTCGGGGAAGTAGCGGTAGTCATGCGCGAATTCTTTGCTGCGCATGGAGCGGGTGACGCCCCGAGTGGTATCCCACAGGCGCGTTTCCTGGAGCAGCTTCTCCCCAGCGTTTAACGCCTTCGTCTGCCGGATGACTTCATATTCCAAGGCATGCTGGACGTTGCGGAAGGAGTTTAGGTTCTTGATCTCGACTTTGGTGCCGTATTCTCGCGCACCTCTCGGCCGCAGCGACACGTTAGCATCGCAGCGGAAGCTGCCCTCCTCCATGTTACCGTCGCACACCTCCAGGTATTGCACGATCGTTCGCAAGCGCTGCAAGTAGAGCTTTGCTTCATCGGGCGAGGAGAGGTCGGGCTGGCTGACGATTTCCATCAGCGGCACCCCAGAGCGATTGAAATCCACATAACTGGCGTGCGGGTCGTCTAGATTTTCACCATGGATGGACTTGCCGACATCCTCTTCGAGATGGATGCGCACCAGTCTGATCCGTTTCATCCCTTCCGGCGTGGGAATCTCGATGTGGCCTCCGATGACTAACGGCTCATCATACTGGGAGATCTGATAGTTCTTCGGCATATCGGGGTAGAAATAATTCTTGCGGGCAAATCGGCAACGCGGTGCCACCTCGCCATGGCACGCCAGCGCCGTTTTAATCGCACATTCTACCACGCGTCGGTTCAGCACCGGCAGCACACCGGGCATACCCAGACAGATCGGGCAGGTTTGCGTATTGGGTGGCGCCCCGAACGTCGTGCTGCATCCGCAAAAGATCTTCGAGTGCGTCGAGAGCTGGGCGTGCACCTCGAGCCCGATCACGACCTCGTAATCCATGGCTCTTCCCCTTTATAGCGGCGGTTTGCATCGATGATAATCTGTGTGTTGCTCGAAGGCATGGGCGGCGCGGAGGATAGTCTCTTCATCAAATGGCTTGCCGATGATCTGCAAACCAATCGGCAGCCCCGCCGAGTTGAACCCGCACGGAACGGAGATCCCAGGAAGGCCCGCGAGGTTGACCGGGACGGTAAAGACATCGGAGAGATACATCTGTAAGGGGTCGTCGGTCTTTTCCCCGATCTTGAAGGCCGGTGTGGGTGCGGTTGGGGCGACAATCACGTCGACGTGTCGAAAAGCCTCCTCGAAATCCCGCAGGATCAGTGTCCGGACCTGCTGCGCCTTCTGATAATAGGCCTCATAATAGCCAGCGCTGAGTGCATAGGTGCCAAGCATAATGCGGCGCTTGACCTCAGCGCCAAAGCCCTCGTCACGTGTGTGCATGTACATATCGCGAAGATTCGACCATTGGGGCGTACGGTAACCGTACTTGATGCCATCATAGCGCGCCAGATTGGAGCTGGCTTCCGATGGGGCCAAAATATAGTAGGCAGCCACACCGTACTCGCTGTGCGGCAGCGCCACTTCTGCGGTGGTGGCCCCGACTTCCTCAAGCACCTGGACCGCCGTGCGCACGGCCTGCTCCACCTCGCTGTCAATCCCTCCAACAAAGTATTCTCGTGGAATCCCGAGGCGCAATCCCTTCGCGCTGCCGGTGAGCGCCCGAGTGAAATCGGGCATCGGCATATCGGCCGAGGTCGAATCGCGTGGGTCGTTGCCACCGATGACGTTCATGATGAGCGCCGCATCGCGCACATCCTTGGTCATCGGGCCGATCTGGTCTAATGACGAAGCGAAAGCCACCAGTCCATAACGGGAAACCCGCCCATATGTGGGTTTCAACCCGACGATACCGCAGCATGCCGCGGGCTGACGAACCGAGCCCCCAGTGTCGCTGCCGAGCGCCGCAGCACACTCATCGGCCGCCACGGCCGCCGCCGACCCCCCGCTTGAACCACCGGGAATGGCGCTCAAATCCCAGGGATTATGGGTGATGCCAGAGGCTGAATGTTCCGTGGAGGAGCCCATGGCAAACTCATCCATATTGGTCTTGCCTAGCACGATCACCCCCGCCTCCTTAAGGCTCTCGATCACCGTGGCATCGTAGGGCGGCACGAAGTTGTGGAGTATCTTGGAGCCACAGGTGGTGCGGATGCCCTGGGTGCAGATCACATCTTTGATCGCCAGGGGGATGCCCAGCAGTTGGCTGGACTCCCCCATCTGGCGTCGATGATCAGCGCGATCGGCCTGCGCAAAAGCTTGCTCGGGCGTGAGGGTCACGTAGGCGTGGACGCGGTCGTCAAGCGCTGCGATACGGCGGTAAAATGCCTCGGTGAGGTCGCGGGCGCTGACCTCGCGTGTGCCCAAGAGATCCTGTAACTCATGAATTGTCAGGGCATGCAGGTCCATGATCCCAGCTATTCTTCAATGATCCGCGGCACCTTGAAGAAAAAATGCGACTCTTCAGGAGCGTTCTGAAGGACCTTGGTGCGGTCCAAAGAGGGTTGTACTGCATCGTCGCGAAAAACATTCGACATCGGGATCACCTGTGAGGTCGGCTCGACATCACTCGTATCCAGTTCGTTGAGCTTCTCGAAGTAGGCGAGGATATTGTTGAGTTGTGCAATGAATTGCTCTTTCTCGGCAGCGGTCAATTCAAGGCGAGCTAACTCGGCGACATGCTCCACATCTTCGCGCGTGATCATGAGGACACCTTTTCCAGTTTAGCATACTTGGCCGCCACGACTTTGCGGCCCATATCGCGGAAGATGATCGTCAGCTTGAGGCTCTCCCCCTCGCCTTCCTGCTTCTGCACCACCCCCAAGCCCCATTCCGGATGGCGCACAAGGGTGCCGGGTCGATACTCGCCGCCCCAGAGCTGGCGCGTATCGGGCTTGCCGTCGCGGGGCGCATCGCTGATACTGGCTCCAACGGTCGTAGACAAGCGCGTCCCCGGCGCTGGACGATCCTCTTCGTCACGATCGCCATGCCCCCAAGTCATCTGTCCCTGCCGCCCGCTCACTCCTTGCCGTGGAGCCCGTTCCGCATTCAGCAGTATTGGCGGAATGTCTTGTAGAAACATCGAGGGCGGATTGTACAGCTCGGTGCCATAGATCCTGCGCCTTACCGCGCTGGTGAGAAACAGACGATCTTTGGCGCGCGTCATGCCGACATAGCACAATCGGCGCTCCTCCTCCAGCTCCGACGTGTCTTCGAAGGCGCGGCGATGCGGGAAGATCCCATCTTCCATACCTGAGACGAAGACTACTGGAAATTCCAGGCCCTTGGAAGTGTGCAGGGTCATCAGCACCACCCGACCAGCATCATCGATGAGGGTGTCTTGATCGGCCATGAGTGCCGTCTGATCGAGGAAGCTCAT
>JBKPCR010000264.1:0-11127 GCA_046727435.1 bacterium
CCGCTCACCTACACCCCGGGGCAAAACTTGTCTGAGGCCTGGATCGCGATCCTGGCCGGTGCCCATGGCGTGGTGGAAATCAACACACGCCTGCGGTCGGACCCCGGCTTGCAGGCGGCCTGTGGCCGGCAGGCTTGGGCCAAGCCATCGGTGGTGCCGGAGACCCTCGAGGCCTGCACCGAGGCCAATGTCGAGCCAATGCCCCGCGCCATGGACGCAATCTATCGGCGTCATCGTCGGGGCGAGCGCCCCGACTCTGACCAGAGCTTGCAGGGGTTGGACGCGGAGATGAGCGGCATGCCGTGCGGGACAACGGCGGCGTTTGCCACCAAAGGCTACGTTGCGCCTCAGCGTATGCGTCGGGGACGGCAGCTGGGACGGGTCGTGGCCACCCGGGATGACGACATCGTCATCGATCGCCTCTTCGGGGGCACGAGGCCACGGACCAGCGCGCTCCAGCCATTGGTGCAGGCCACGGCACAGACGCTGGACCTCGATGCGGGCAAACGCCGCCGCACGGTATGGCGCCTTGATGCAGGGGGCGGCAGTGTGGCGGATGTCCACTGGCTGCTGGCTCACCACGATCACGTCCATGGCAAGGACGATTCGGGCACCCGGGCCCAGAGCTTGGCGGAGCGTGTGACCGCAGGGGTGGAGGAGCCCCGCATCGCTGAGCCTCAAGTGGGCTGGGTGACGCTGGCTCCCACCGTCTATCGCCGCCCTGTGCGCCGACGCGCGGTGCGCTGCCGCAAGAACACCGGGCACTGGGGCGTGGGGGTGTTGATCTCGACCCTGGAGCCCCACGAGGTGATCGAGTGGAGTCGGCAACCGGTGGACCGGCTGAACGACCCGGGGATAGATAACGGCTACCGAAACATTATGGCAAAACCTCTTTAAGGCGAGAGCCCGCATCAATCTTTCAGTTGGTTCACTCTGGCCATTATACCAACCGGATGAGACACCGCCATCGGAAGTGCAGTTTTCGTGCATGATCGGCTGGCGACCACCTCGCCGGGGCTTTCCTTTCCCCCGCACCCCGCGCAACCGGCCTAAGAATGCCTCTTATGGAAGGGAGCCATCTGCCATGATAGAATGCGACTAACAACAAAAACGGAATAAGTGATCTTTTGGCGGAGAAGGCCATGAGCGAGGGGTAGAGATTAAGATATGCGATTACGTCAGGGGTGATGGATGGGTCTAACCCTATTGACATCCCAGAAAATGAATTTACTGAACTGAAGAGAACTCAAGAACATCTTATCTCGGTACTTGATATTGAGGTGACGTTTGACCTCCTCCTGGAGAACTACACTGAGTTTGAACGGGAACTATTGTCTCTAAGTTTGCGCTGGTCGCTTTTTGGTGAGGAGGGGGAACGGCTAGAGGTTTACCGCGAGATGAATCGGCGCCTGATGAATCTTCTGTCAAGTGCTCGTCTTTACGTCGAGCAAGTTCCCAAAGAGCTTGATGCTATCTGACTTTTCCGATCTCAGAGTTTGGCTTGTGTTCATGCGGCTTTCTCGTCGACACCCTGTGAAAGCGCTTTGAGTTCAAGGGCTTCGGAGTCTACAAAGCGCCAGTAATGCTTCAGACTGAAAATGATCTCCTCCATCGTTATCCGTCCTTTGCAGATGACCCATGAGCTATAGAACAAGACCAAGCAGCCCATGAGGCGTAACACCAGATGGCCGTAATAGGCATCTTCGCTGTGCACCTGGCAGGTGCCGGTCGCTAGCAGGTGCTTCAAGGTCCGAAAGCAGTGCTCGATCCAACTGCGCCGCTTCCACGCCCCTATGAGCCGTGGCCCGCTGATGGCAGTGGAGAGACACATCACGTAGAACTGCTCCTCCCTGCGCTCACTGACTACGATGAGCGTCACCGCGCCATACGTTGGACTGGTAGCCCGCAACCGCGCATAGCGCGTTCCAGGGACCTGTGGGCGATCACGCCAGGGCCAATCGCGCTGCTGCTGCAAGTCACTCCCCTTGACCTGGCGCCCGTCTGGCAGCGCGAAGACATACGAGCTTTTCCTTTCCACGAGCAAGGTGCCTTGGTGGGTCATCGTCACATGGTGCATGAGCTTTGAATCGCCAAACCAACTATCCGCAACCAAGATGGCTGGTGGCAGTGCCACGCCGCGCTTGCGCAAGGCTGCTAAGCGTCCATCCAGCATGCCCTGCACCCAGTGCAGTTTATCTCGGCAAGGCCCCCCTGGTCCTATGCGGTCGGGCCTCCGGATGGCAAAATCCACGGGTACCACCAGTTTGCCCTCGCCGATGACCACGACGAGCAGAACGCCATCAATACCGGAGAGCACCTGGTGTTCCTGGCCGCTCCACCAGGTGCCCACGAGGCCCAACTGCTCGCCATACTTTTTGAACACCGAGTCATCGCCTACCCAGGTCCACTGCCAGCGGCTGCGCGTGGCTGCACTCGCGTTGGCGGCGTGACGCCACAGCGGGATGAGCACCTCCAGGCCCAGGCGTCGAAGTCGTTTGAGCCAAGAGCGCTTGGGCAGCGCCCCGAGCAGACGCGAGGGCAGATTTTTATCCCAGCCCCGCACACGACAGAGTTCTGAGTTGGTGCGACAGCCAAAGAGTGATGGGAACATCACACCAAAGAGTTTGCCCAGCAACCGCTGTTGGCGTCGCAGGCGGCCTTCGATCTCCTTGACGAGGTTGTCAGGCAGACCCAAGTCGTGCAAGGCCTGTTCGAGGGCCTCGATGGCCCGCTGCGCCTGGCGACGGTCACGCTCAAGGCGCTCCTGCGCGTTGCGGCGGCGGCGTTGTCTGGTTTTCGCGTGTTTTTTGCCGTATCGTGTGATGGGAGACATGGGACCCTCCTCGCTCCCGGGTGGGCCTGTAGGGGTGGTAGTCTGTCCAAGCGCACGCGGCACATGCCCCCACGCTTCTGTGAGAACGGCGTCACTGCTGCGTCACGTGCTCCCAATACTTCCTGCTATCTTTCGTTCACCAAGTGCGGTATAAATGCGCCCGAACGGCCTGTCCAATTCCCACACCGTTTTCTGCACGCCGTATTGGCCTCGGGAGGGTGGGCAATGAGTTTTGAGGAGATCCTCGACCAGGCGATCGCGATGCTCCAGCGCCGGGGGCGCCTGACCTATGGCGCTCTCAAGCGCCAGTTCCAGCTCGACGACGCGTATCTGGAAGATTTGAAAGCCGAACTCATCGAGGGCCAACGCCTGGCGGTGGATGAGGACGGCCGCGTCCTCGTTTGGACCGGTGGGACAGACGTCTCACCGACGAGGACCTCACGCCCTCCCCAGCCTGAGCCAGCCCCGCCAGCCCCACCGCTTGCCACCCCAGCAGACCACCCGCCTCAGGCTACCACACCGTTTCCCATTGACGCCGAACGGCGTCAGCTCACCGTGCTGTTTTGTGACCTGGTGGACTCCACGCGCCTCGCCAGCCAGATCGATCCGGAAGACTACCGGGAGGTGGTCCGGGCCTATCAAGCCGCCTGTACGGGAGTCATTCAGCGGTATGACGGCCATATCGCTCAGTAGCTGGGGGACGGCCTCCTGATGTACTTTGGCTATCCCCAGGCGCATGAGGATGATGCTCACCGAGCTGTCCGTACCGGGTGGGAAATCATTGACGCGATCAGAGCCCTGAGTGCCCGTCTAGAGCAAGATAAAGGCATCACCCTGGCGGTTCGGCTGGGAATTCACACTGGGCTCGTCGTCATTGGCGCGATGGGCAGTGAAGGTCGGCAGGAGCAGTTGGCGCTTGGTGAGGTGCCAAATGTTGCCTCACGCATCCAAGGGCTGGCGGAGCCCAATACCATAGCTCTGAGTGCTGCCACCTACCGCTTAGTCCAAGGCTACTTCGCGTGCCAGGAGTTAGGTGAACAGACGCTGCGAGGGATTGACCAGCCCATAGCAGTGTATCGCGTCCTGAGTGCAAGCGGTGCCCAGAGCCGTCTGGAGATCGCTGCCACCCGAGGCTTGACCCCACTTGTTGGTCGAGAGTCGGAAGTCACCCTCCTCCTGGAACGCTGGCAGCAAGCCAAGGGAGGACAAGGGCAGGTCGTGCTTTTGACTGGTGAAGGGGGTATTGGCAAATCCCGGCTGGTGCAGGTGCTGAAACACCACGTGGCGAATGAGCCGCATACGCGGTGGGAGTGTCGAAGTTCCCCGTATTATCAGAATACCGCCCTCTACCCGCTTATCGATTTCTTCCAGCGAGCGTTGCAATGGCAGCAGGACGAGGCACTTGACGAGCGATTGGCAAAACTAGAGCACGTATTAAGCCAGTATCGGCTGCCCGTGACAGAGACGGTGCCGCTCTTTGCACCCTTCTTGTCGCTGACACTCCCTGAAGATTGGTATCCACCGCTCACGCTCTCCTCCCAGCGGCAACAGCAGAAGACCTTGGAAACCATTATCGCGATCCTCCTGGGACTCGCAGAGCGACAGCCTATCTTGTTGATTCTTGAAGACTTGCATTGGACGGACCCCACCACCCTGGAGTTTCTGGGGTTGCTGATGGACCAAACGCCCACGGCTCCCCTCTATGCTCTCTTGACATGCCGTCCAGAATTTCAGCCGTCCTGGCACCATCGGTCCTATCTGACTGAAGTCACTGTCAACCGCTTGTCTCGGGAGCAGATTACCCGGATGGCGGTGCAGATCGCCGCGGGAAAGTCGTTGCCAGACGAGGTCCTGCAACAGATCATCGATAAGACCGATGGGGTGCCGCTGTTTGTGGAGGAACTGACGAAAGCCGTGCTCGAATTGGGGCACCTCAAGGAAGTTGATGGGCACTACAAGTTGACGAGACCGTGGGCATCATTGGCGATCCCTGCCACGCTGCACGACTCCCTGATGGCGCGGCTCGACCGGTTAGTGACCGCCAAAGGCATCGCCCAATATGCAGCGGTCATTGGTCGCCAATTTGCGTATGATGTGCTCTCGACGGTCTCACAACTGGACGAAGCCACCTTGCAGCGTGAGTTGGGTGGGCTCGTCGAAGCGGAGATTGTGTACCAACGTGGTGTACCACCACAGGCGACGTATACCTTTAAGCATGCGCTCATTCAGGATGCTGCCTACGAGTCATTGTTAAAAAGCACGAGGCAACACTATCATCAGCGCATTGCCCAGGTGCTGGAAACCCAATTCCCTGAGACCATGGAGACCCAGCCCGAACTGCTGGCGCATCATTATACCGAGGCAGGGCTCACAGAGAGGGCAATCCACTATTGGCACAAGCTGGTCAACGAGCCAGCCAGCGGTCAGCCCATGTCGAAGCGCTTACCCATCTCCGTCAAGGGCTGGCGTTGCTCGAAACGCTCCCCGAGACCCCTGAGTGCACGCAGCAAAAAGTGGAGATGCATATTGCGCTCGGGGCATCGCTGATTGCCACGCACGGCTACGCAGCTCTTGAAGTGGGAGAGACGTACACCTCCGCTCGACACCTCTGTCAACGCCTGGAAAACCCCTCTCAGCTTTTCCCAGCGCTGCGGGGTCTCTGGAGTTATTATTTCACACGTGCCGAGCTGCAGACGGCGCATGCACTGGGCGAGCAGCTCCTGGCGCTTGCGCAGCAAACCCAAGACGCTACACTGCTCCTGGTGGCGCATGCGGTCTTGGGGACGACGTTGTTCAATCTGGACGCAGCAGCCGATGCGCACACACACTTAGCGCAGGGTATGGCGCTCTACGACCCCCGGCAGCACCGTGCCCTGCGTTCCTCTATGGGGAAGATACTGGCGTGGTGTGCCATAGCTTTGCCCCCTTGACGCTGTGGTATCTGGGCTATCCGGACCAGGGGTTGGTGCAGAGCCAGCAAACGGTGACGCTGGCGCAGCAGAGTGCGCACCTCTTCAGCCTCAGTATTGCCTTGAGCATGGCTGCCATGTTCCATCAGTTCCGCCGTGAGCGGCGTGCCACCCAAGAACGTGCCGAAGCCGCGATCAGCCTGACTCAGGAACAGGGATTTCCGTTCTGGATGGCGTTCAGTTCGATCCTATGCGGCTGGGCGCTGGCACAGCGGGGACAGGTGCAGGAAGGGATCGAGCAAATATACCAGAGCTTGGTAGCCCATCGTGCCACAGGCGCAGAAATAGTACGACCGTATTACCTTGCGCTCCTCGCCGAGGCACACAGTGTCATCGGGCAGCCAGAAGCAGGACTCACGGTGCCGACAGAAGCATTGGCGCTCGTGGAGAAGAATGGAGAATGTTATTACGAAGCGGAACTCCATCGCCTTAGGGGGGAATTCTTCCTCAAACAGAGAACTCCTAACGAACTCCAGGCTGAGTCTTGTTTCCGTCAAGCCCTTGAAGTCGCCTGTTCTCAACAAGCCAAATCCCTCGAACTCCGTGCCGCCACCAGCCTCGCTCGCCTGTGGCAACGCCAAGGGAAACGCCAGGAAGCCTATGAGCTGCTTGCCCCGATCTATGGCTGGTTCACCGAAGGGTTTGACACCGCTGACCTCCAGGACGCCAAGGCGCTTCTAGAGGCGTTAACGTAACGCAATGCCAACGGACACTCCCTTCCTCCCTCTAATGCTAGGGGCATATGTTCATAACCTCTTGTGTATAAAGAGATTTCATGGAGTACTAGCCGGAAATGTCTATGCATGCTTGCTGAAATCACTCACCGGAAAAGCCAGCTATTTATGACAAACGCTCTAAAATTTGTGGAAAGTTTATACGCTCCCGCGACCGCCAGCGTGCATTTCTTGCCTATCGTTCAATGGAAGCCCTACGAAACTATGCTCAACACCGTGGCTTTCCAGTCCGTGCGGGAACCTTTGAACTCAGATGGGAGGACACGAATCCTAACTCACCATTTCAGGTCAGGCTATAGCTGTTTGCCGACCCTAATCGCCTTAAGGACGATAAAACTAATGAGGAACTCACGAAAGAAGACAAAAAAGTATTTGGAGAACT
This sequence comes from bacterium, assembly GCA_046727435.1. Classification (GTDB taxonomy): domain Bacteria; phylum Tectomicrobia; class Entotheonellia; order J063; family CAVPRW01; genus CAVPRW01. The sequence goes on from JBKPCR010000264.1 coordinate 6,919, forward strand.
CGCTAAAATAGCTGACCGCAACGGGTTGATTAACTTAACCCCATTCGTTCGCGAGTACATAGAGAAGCTCTGCGAAGTTCATGAATCCTTACGCGATCTAATCGCTACTGATGTTGGAAACTGGGATCAGACTATTCTTTTGGCCGTCAATCGTACACGTGCCAGGTTTGGCGAAGACTCTGAAGGCTTCACTCTCGCATCCCACCTTCCCCTGCCTGCCTCGCTGCGTGCCCTTGACAACCATCAAGGCAAAGTTTACAGTGCTCTTCGATTCGAATGGTGCTACACTCTGCCTGGCCTCAACCGCGCCGTCTGCTCACAACCATTGGCATACAAACGACCCAGAAGGAGTCCCCCCCATGAGCCGCCGTCAGCCACCCCCCCTTCCCCCACCGTATAATTACACCCCTGGAATTCATCTCCTCCACCAACAGCTCGATGCCCTCACGCGCCGCTGGCAGGGGGTGGCGCCAATGCCGCCCTCCGTGGCCGAAGTGGTGGAAGAGCTGGCCGCCACCGTCGAAGAGTTGCACGCGATGAACGAGGATTTGACCCAAAGCCGGCAGGCGGCACTCATGACCCAGCAGCGCTACCAAGAGCTGTTCGAGTGGGTCCCCGAAGCCTACCTGGTCACCGATCTGCAGGGACTCATCCTGGAGGCCAATCCAACGGCGGCCCACCTGTTTCACCTCGACCGCACCCAGTTGCTCGGCCTCCCGCTGGCGGTGTGTATTGCCTGGGAAGAGCGGCGGCCCTTTCGGACCCAACTCGCCTGGCTGCAGCATGGGACGGAGGTACGCGAGTGGATCATTTGCGTGCAGCCGCCACACCACCCAGCCGTGCAGGTCGCCTGTCATGTGGCTCCGGCGCGGGATATCGAGGGGCGACTGATTGGCCTGCGGTGGCTATTGCGCGACCTTAAGGCGCGGCAGCCGGCGCAGGAGAGCCAGGAGCAGGGAGTGCATACGCTGACGGCGGAGCTGGAACACGCGAATGGCACCCCACAGGCCATGCGGGACCGGGCCGAGCTGCGCATGCGAGAGCTGCACCACCGCATGAAGAATAACCTACAGGTCGTTGCCATCATGCTGGACTGCCAAGAGGAATCCCTGCAGGACTTGGGCGCCCGCGCGATATTCCAGGCATGCCAGGGGCGCATTCAGGCGATGGCCCTAGTCCATGAGTTGCTATACCGTGCCGGCGACCCGGAGCACATTGAGCTGGGCCACTACCTCCAACGGCTGGCCCTCCAGGTGTTCGAGGCGTACGGCGTCGACCGTGAGCGCATTCACCTGACGCTGCAGGCCGACGCCGTGTCCGTGGAGGCGCACACGGCCGTGCCCTGCGGGCTACTCGTGCATGAGGTCCTCTCGAACTGCCTGCGGCACGCCTTTCCCGCGCCGCACGTGGGGGACATCGCGATCACCTTGCGGGCGGAGCCGGCGGGGCAGGCGACCCTGACTATCCGCGACACGGGCATTGGGGTGCCTCCGGACCTGGATGGCAATCACGGGGAATCGTTCGGGCTCCACCTGGTCCGCGCGCTGACCGATCAGCTGCAGGGAACTTTTGTTGTCGCGCGTGAGAGCGGGACCTGTGTGACTGTCCGCTTTCCCGTCTGATAGGCAGGACTCCCTCCCCCTGCCCCGGCCATTAGGCAGCACTCAAGGCAGGTCATCCAGATCACCGAGCCGATCCGCCATGAGGCAGCGCGATGAGGGGACAGGCACGGGCAGCCAGTAAGGCGGGGCTGCGGACGATAGACGCCACTGCGATTCTGGGCTTTGTGGCCCATCGGAGAAGTGAGGGGCGAGCGGCCGCTACAATCAACGTTGAGCTGGCGATACTGAGAAAAACGCTCCGCCTCGCTCACGAGCATGGGAAGCTTGATCGTGTCCCCCGGATACATATGCTTCGGCCAGCACCTCCACGAGCCGGTTTCTTTGAACCTGCTCAGTTCGAGGCGGTCATGCGGGGACTGCCCCCCGACCTGGCGCTTGCGGTACAGATCGCCTATACCTACGGGTGGCGAGTCAAGAGCGAGGTTCTGACGCTGACCAGGGGGCAAGTCGACCTCGATGCGGGGACGCTCCGCCTTGAGCCAGGGAGTAGCAAGAATCGAGACGGGCGTCTCGTGTACCTCACCCCTGAACTGAGAGACGGACTCAAGGCCCAGCTCGCACGAGTCGAGGACCTGGAGCGTACCACGGGAAAGCAACCCCGTATGTCTTCCCCTGGCTGTCTGGAGTCTATCGAGGACGGAGGGTTAAGAACTTCCTCTACACGTGGCGCAAGGCATGTGCACAAGCTGGCTGCCCTGGCATTCTCCGCCACGACCTCCGCAGAACGGCTGTGAGGCACCTTATTCATGCGGGAGTGCCGGAACGAGTCGCTATGAAGATAACCGGGCACCGGACAAGAGCCGTGTTCGATCGGTAGCACATCGTTTCACCCGATAACTTGAGGGCAGCCGTGGACAAGCTCCGCAGGCACAGTGCGTAGGCACACCAGGAGACCGATGGCTGACGACTCCGCACTCACCATCACCGAAACGCTTGAAATCCCCCTCGCGGAGCTACATTTCCAATTCAGTCGCAGTGGGGGCCCTGGGGGACAGCACGTCAATCGCTCCGCCACGCAGGTCGAACTGACCTTCGACGTGGCGAATTCCCCAAGCCTGACCAGAACTCAGCGGGCCAGGATTCTCTCTCAGCTCAAGTCCTACATCGATACCCGCGGTATCCTTCACCTCAGCTCTCAGACCACCCGCAGCCAGCATCGCAACCGTGTCGAGGTCATCGAGCGCTTCCAGCATCTCCTGCAGCGGGCCTTGCATATCCCCAAACGTCGGGTGCCAACGCACCCGCCTCCCCAGGTCAAGGAACAGCGTCTGGAGGAGAAACGCCGCAAGAGCACCATCAAGGAGGGGCGCGCCCGCAAGCGACCTGAAGGTGAGTAACCCAGCCGACCTACATCATTTCCCTTGCTCAGCGGCGTTGCCTGTGGTAGAAGGCTCAAGCGCTGTGACGGCGATCCGTGGCGCCGTCAACAGCAAACGGCAGGCGCGGATGGTGATCGCGGCACGATGGGTCTTGAAACGATCGCAAGCGGTGTCAGCCCATGGCAGATGAGCCGCAGCGCGGATTTCAGGGAGCAGGGGGCACGCCTGGTGGCATTGGCGAGTTCGTCATCGGCTTGGTGATGGTGGCTATCGGCGGCTACCTCCTGCTCAATCAGGTCACCGTCACCACCGGTTTTTGGGCGCTCTGGGGTTACAATGCCTTCGGCCTCACACTGGTGCCACTGTTGGCGGGCATTGGCTGGTTGTTCTTCGATGGACGTTCGGCGTTTGGCTGGTTGCTAGTGGTCCTCGGTGGAGCAATCATCTTCGTGGGGATCATTGCCAATCTCCACATCTATTTTCGCCCGACCAGCTTATTCAACACGTTGATTATGCTGGGTCTGCTCGTCGGCGGTTTGGGGTTAATCGCCCGTGCGCTGCGAGCCCATTGAGATCATACGAGAGGGGACAGCCATGGCCACAGAACCACGTCTGACGAAAGAAACCGTGGAGAAGATGGCGCGCGAGGTGGTGGGGATCGACCTGAGCCCAGATGAAATCGACCAGCTGACCCCACAACTTGACAGACTCCTCGCCGATCTAGCCCAAATCCCCGACGCCGACCTGCAGGACATCGAGCCACCGCTGTTCTTTCAAGCGGGTGAGCCCGAGCAGAGGTAATTTTCTTCGTGACCAAGTGGATGGACGCAGACGACAGGGTCTCTTCTCCCTCTGGGAGAGGGCTATGGAGGTGGTGAAGGCCTGTGCACCGTGAGTGGCGGTGCCCAGGCTAGAGTCCAACACTGAGGGCTTGGATGACCTGCGTGTTTGGGAGGCGCCTGAGCGCCTCTGGTGAGACTTTAATCTTCAACGACCGGCTCCCGCCTCCCAGAATCACATAGTCGAGTGACATAATCTGCGCATCGACGTATATGGGTAGCTCTGGCGGCAGCGCGAATACCGTGACGCCACCGATCATCATGCCGGTTAAGGCTACTGTATCATCGGCCGATGCGAACGACACCCGCGACGCGCCCATGAGCTTCCGTACAGCGTGATTGACGTCGAGTCGCGTCGTCGCCAGCACGAGACAGGCGCCATACTGTTTGGGCTCTCTCTTTGAACCCACGATGATTGTATTGACGGAG
>JBKPCR010000265.1:0-5220 GCA_046727435.1 bacterium
CCGGGCCGGCATCACCATCAGCGAAGTTGACCTGATCGGCTCTCACGGCCAAACGGTTCAGCATCTGCCAGAGCCCTCCCCATTGGGTGGGTATCCGATACGCGCCACGTTACAACTTGGTGAACCCAGCGTGATCGCCGAGCGCACTGGTGTCATGACGGTGGCAGACTTTCGCCCACGCGACATGGCGGCCGGAGGCGAGGGGGCTCCTCTGGCTCCATATGTGCACTACCTGTTGTTTGGCGATGTGCAACGCCCGCGTATCGTCCACAACATCGGTGGCATCAGCAACGTCACCGTTCTACCAGCCGGGGGAGGGCTGGTAGAGGTGCTGGCCTTTGATACTGGCCCCGGAAATATACTGATCGATGGGGCCATCGGCCTCTTGACCAGCGGCCAAGAGCTGTTCGACAAAGACGGCGTACGAGCGAGACGCGGCCGCGTGCATCAGCCGTTAGTCGACGAACTGCGCGCCCATCCCTTTTTCCACCGCCATCCGCCTAAATCCACAGGTCGCGAGACGTTCGGCGCCGTGTTTCTCGATCGCGTCTTGGCACGGGGGCTGGAACTGGGCGTCACGGGTGATGACCTGATCGCCACCCTGACCGCGTTCACAGTTGCGACCATCGCTGAGGCGTATCGATATTTCATTCTGCCACATCATTCTGCTGTGGAAAGCATCCTGTGTGGGGGTGGAAGTCGTAATCCGATGCTGACATCCTGGTTGCGCCGGGAGTTACCTGAGGTCGCGTGGCGAGTGAGCGACGACTTTGGGATTTCGGCAGATGCCCTGGAAGCAGTGATCTTCGCCATCCTTGCGCATGAAACGGTATGCGGGCGTTGCACCAATGTCCCGTCGGCAACCGGAGCGGAGCGAGAGGTGATCTTGGGAAAGGTGGTACCGGGCAGAAATGGATGGAACTGGTTTCAACAGCGCAGTCGGGAGCTCGATCACGGCCAGTGCTAAAGTTTCGTGAGACAACAGAACTTATACTTCTTGCCACTGCCACAAGGACAAGGGTCGTTGCGTCCGACCTTGGCGAGTTCGCGTCGAGGCGGTAGGGGTCTTTGCACGTTCGAGCTAGTACCATTGCGTTCGAGGAAATCCACTTCTTCGTCCAGGTCATCCGGCTTGTCTGTGGTAGTCCAGAAGGTATCTCTGAGCCACTCAAACAGCAGGCTGACCCCGATGAAAACTGTGGCCAGCGAGAATAACACGAGGTGCAGGAGCGTTCCCTGAAACGGGGAGAGCGGGAAGATCCAGGATAGAATCACACCCAAACCGGAGAGACCTACAGAGATCAGAAAGCTGATAAGCCCCAGCCCCATGAGCAGGGCGAGGGCAAGCAGGACAGTAGACATGCTGATGTCCTATCGTGAGTTAGCTATGTTTGATATGCCATTGGAAGACTTTTCATAAATTATATCACAACAAGACACGTCGTTTGCGGGGCTTGTCAGTCGATCTTGCGGCGATCATCGAAGAGTGGCGCCCCTTCGGGAAGATTTTGCGGGTCGACAAATTCGACTATTGCTGTCAACCGAATGGCGTCGCGAATTTCCGTGCTCAAACGCCGCCCCAGCGCTTCTTGGTCCATTGACTGCTTCAGGGCAATCTTGACCGTCAGTTCGTCTTGGTGCGCCGGTCGGTCGACGATGAGTTGAAATCTCCCCAACGCAGGATAGCGGTCGAGGACATTTTGGACGTGGCGCGGCACGACAAACATCCCCTTGATACGCGGAATGTCACTCACTCGTCCGATGATGCGCTTCAAGCGCGGTGCGGTTCGCCCACAGGGACATGGGTCCAGATTCAGTCCTTCAGTCAGGTCGCCAGTACGATAGCGGATGATCGGCATGGCTTGGCGCCACACGTCCGATACCACCAACTCCCCGCTGGCGCCCTCCTGCACATGTGTCCCGGTGGCCGGATCGATGACCTCTACCACATGATCATCGCTGAGGTGCATACCGCCACCGAACTCGCATTCGCTGGCGATAATGCCCACCTCGGCAGTGCCATACTGCTCACGAATCTGGATGTCCCCAAAAGGCTCGCCTAATGCTCGGCGCGCCGCCTCGGAGCGGATTTCTCCCCCGATGATACCCAGGCGGACGGCCAGATCTTTGCGTGGATCGTAGCCCTTCTGCTGCACCACTTCGCCCAATTGCGCCAGGAAGGTGGTAAAGGCGTGGATGATCGTCACCTTCGCCAGCTTCATCGCTTCGACGTGGAAATCGGACATCCCGACACTACCGGGTAACACAGCGGCCCCGAGCAGGCGGTAACCCTCATCCATAAAGGTCCCCGCTGGCACCCAGGCATAATTCGGGGTCACATCAACGATATCCGAACGCCGAGCGCCGCACAGATATACTCCCTTCGCGAACGCTTCGCAGTAGCGACGATAACCCTGTGCCGTGAAGGACCACACAATCGGGCCCGGCGACACATAGAGGCGCACGATCTCATCCGGGTGCACCGCTAGGAAACTTCCATGGGGGGGATCTTGAGCTTGATCCGCGATGATGTCTTCTTTCTTCAAGAAAGGTATAGTCGCAAAGTAGTCGGTAAGCGACCGAAACTGATGAGGATTGGCAGCGGCATGGTCGAAATGGCGTCGATAGTATGGCGAGTGGTCATAGGCATAGCATAATTGTCGTAACAGCAGTCGCCACTGATGCGCTTGCTGTTGTGTGCGGGGAAGAGTCTCTGTGTCTCGATTCCAGAAATGCCCGTCTGGTGTTCCCATGCTCGTTCCCCCACCCTGAATTGGTGCACTGATCTCCCAGCGCACATGCCTATATCGCCCGCGTGAGCCCAAGTCTCCTCATCGCGTTTGGGGTTGTCAACCCGGTAGATGTCCTGTCGATACCGCTGCGGAGATGCGTTTCATCTTGCAGTTTCATATGACGGATGCTATGTTCCCCCTGTGCATCATAGGTGACTTCCAGGCCCAACTGTGAAAGTTGGGGCTATTCTACAGCGAGACTCAATGATCATCAAGGTGTAATGGATGGATGCTGGCGTACATGGAGCATATGGCCTGGCAGTTGCTTGCAGCTATAGCGCATGGTAGGCTGTCCCTGATGATTCTGGCAGTGGCCGCAATCAGTGCTGTCTTGGTTGCGACGCATGGTTGCCCGGCTGTCTCCACGTCTCCGCATCTCAATGGCCTAATCGGGTGACCCGACAACGACCCCTCGCTTCACAACGGACAGAATGGCGTCCACGCCGTATTTCTCACGCGCAATGGGGTACTGAACTGGGAGCTTGTCGACAACGACAGCTTTGAGGACGAGGATGCTGTCCAAACGTTGGGAAATCGCCCCTGAGAACCCCAGGGTTGAAGAAAAGCTAACGGCGGCGATGCAGATTCGACCGTTGGCGGCCAGACTTCTGGTGAATCGAGGCATCACTAGTATCGAGGCGGCCCGCGAATTCCTCACTCCTTCCTTACAGCGCCTCCACGATCCATTTCTCATGCGCGGCATGGCAGAGGCTGTCAACCGTCTGACCCGCAGTATACAGAACCAGGAGTCCATTGTCATTTACGGAGATTACGATGTGGATGGGATTACTGCGACTGCGGTGCTGAGTTGGTTTTTCCGTGACATTGGTGTGCCAGTCCCATACTATCTGCCGCATCGCATGCGGGAAGGCTATGGGCTCAATGCCGAGGCGATTCGGAAGCTTGCCGATCAGGGCACACGCCTCCTCATCACTGTCGATTGCGGCATCACCGGTCACCATGAGGTCCAACTCGCCAGACGCCTGGGAATGGATGTGATCGTCACGGATCATCATCAAGTGCCGCCGACGCTCCCTGATGCGGTGGCTGTGCTGAATCCGCACCAATCCGAGTGTGGCTATCCCGCCAAGGAACTGGCTGGTGTGGGGGTCGCCTTCAAATTGGTCATGGCTCTGCGGGGACGGCTGCGTCAGGAAGCGCGGTGGGCTGGCAAGACCCCGAATTTGCGTCGGCACCTCGACCTCGTGGCGCTGGGCACGATCGCCGACATCGCTCCCCTGCGAGGGGAAAATCGTATTCTGGTCAAGCATGGCTTGCAGGAGCTGACCCGCAGCCAGAAACTTGGTGTGCAAACGTTGAAACACGTCACCCACATCGCGGAGCAAAATATCGGACCGCGGCAGGTGGGCTTTACTCTGGCCCCCCGTCTCAATGCCGCTGGCCGCCTGGCGGCCGCGCAGGCAGGGGTCGAGCTCTTGCTATCGGAGAATGCGGAACAGGCTGAGAAGTTGGCCCTGTATTTGGACTCGGTGAATCGCGAACGCCAGTTGGCCCAGGCCCAAATCTATGTCGAAGCCAAAGCGGCCATCGAGGCCGACGGCGGAGCCGATAGCCGTTGGGCCATCGTGCTCGCCTCGGAGCACTGGCATCCTGGGGTGGTGGGAATCGTCGCCTCCAAACTGGTCGAGGAGTACGGTCGGCCGACTGTGCTGATTGGCCTCGAGGGGGATACTGGCAGGGGATCGGGCCGGAGCATTGCCGCCTTCCATCTGTACAATGCCCTGGTGGCCTGCCGGGAACTACTCGCTGGGTTCGGCGGCCATGAGCATGCGGCGGGGATCCGCATTCATCGCGAGCAAGTGCCCCACTTCGAGGAGACCTTAAATCGTGTGGCCCGCGAGCAATTGACCAGGGTGGACTGCACGCCGCTGCTGCCCATCGATGCGGAGGTTGGCCTGCAAGAGATCGACGACCCACTCCTGCAGTTCATCGAGCGGCTCGAACCCTTCGGTGAGGGCAACCCGCAGCCGCTGTTGCTGGCGCGTGGGGTGGAAATCGCCGGCGCGCCAACCCTTGTGGGTCGAGAGCAGCAACATCTCCGGCTGACGTTCCGGCAAGGTGACATGCTTCTACACAGCATTGGGTTTGCCATGGGCGAACGGCTTACACAAGCGAAAACAGGCGTGCTTGACATCGTCTTTACCCCCCAACGCCACGTGTGGAGAGAGCGCGAGGAACTCCAGTTAGTCCTCCGAGACCTCGCGCCCCATACTGGTTGACTTCATAACATGGTTGATCTACTATGTGGCGAAGGCGGGATAGTACTCTATGAGCCACCAATGGGCATCAAATCGAGCGCTGCTGCTGACGGAGGGAAGGTGGGTGGGCCCCTGAGAAATCAACCTGGGGATCAATCGATGTACTGCCCCTTTTTTGGCCTCCAAGAAAAGCCCTTTAGCATCACACC
>JBKPCR010000266.1:0-12367 GCA_046727435.1 bacterium
ACATCCTTTACACCAGCGCGGAAATAAATCGACTGTATTCCGCACTGCTGTGTCCGCGAATCCTGTCTACAGATTTGAACGGTTTCATCTGCAAAATGAAGATAACTGTTGTCGTTGAGGATATAGTCGTAGGCTATACCCCCAGTCAGGAGCAATGACGCTTTACCTTATCCGTGCCGTTGGATATATTCGCCCTGCTTCTCCCGCGTATTCTGATCCGACTCTTCTCATCCGAAGGAGGCCAGCCATGCCCCGCCATCTGCTTCTCGCATTGGTGTCCTTATGCCTAGTGTTCAGGGCTCTCGCCGCCGCCCACGAGCCTTCATATACCATCACCCTCTTCAATTTCCCGGGTACGACCTACACCACAGCTTTCGCGATCAACGCCCGCGGCCAGATCATCGGTTACTATAAGGATGCCAGCTTTCAGGATCACGGCTATCTCTTCGATCACGGCACCTTCACGACCATCGACCCCCCGGGTGCGACGGGGACCTACCCCACGGCCATTAACATCCGCGGTCAGGTCGTCGGCAGCTATCGCGATGCCAGCTTCCAGACCCATGGCTTTCTCTTTGACCGCGGTACCTTCACGCCCCTCGATCCTCCAGGCGGCCGCCTCTTGGCCGTGAGCGACATCAACGCCCGCGGTCAGATCATTGGCCACTACGCGACTGGAACCGGCTTCCCTCCCCAGGAACACGGCTTTCTCTTCGACAAGGGCACCTTCTCCACCCTTGATGTCCCAGGTGCGACCTCCACCATCGCCTCGGGGATCAACAACCGCGGCCAGATCGTCGGCCGCCTCACGACTGGGACCAGTTTTCCTCCCCAGGAACACGGCTTTCTCTTCGACAAGGGCACCTTCACCACCCTTGATGTCCCGGATGCGACCTCCACCGTCGCCACGGAGATCAACGACCGCGGCCAGATCGTGGGCACCTACATGGATGTGAACCACCAGACGCATGGTTTTCTTTTCGATCACGGCACCTTCACGCCCATCGATCCTCCAGGCGGCCCCGTCTTCGCCGTGACAGGGATCAATCTTCGTAGCCAGATTGTGGGCTATTACCGGGATACCAGTGTCGGCAACAAGCTTCGCGGCTTTCTCTTCGATGCGGGACACTTCACTGTCATCGATGTCTCCGAAGCCGGCTTCCTCGAACCGCAGGCGATCAACATCTGGGGCCAGATCGTGGGCGTGACAGGCATTACGCAAATTGTCGGCTTTCTCGCCACCCCAACGAAACCCTGATACGGGTTGCCGCTCGCCGGCGCAGCGCCTGAGGTCAAGAGGTCAAGGCCATGTTGATTTGTCGGCCCCGTAGTCGATGAGTCCCTCCAAGTGCTTTGTAGAATAAACTGTTCACATCCGTGGAGACGATTCGCGGATACACCGATTCCGCACCGGAGTTCCTCTACGCCGTGTGAACGAGTTCGAAGAGCCACAATTGCTCAGCGGGAAAAGGTAATCGGGCCTGACGCATGCGTGGTTTGGGGCGATAGAGCACCAAGGATTCTTGAGCATTCAACGGGATCAGAGACCCCTGAGGTGAGGCAAACGGTGTGGCGTAAAACACCCCGTCTCGGACCTCTTTGACGTGACGGTCTTGCCAATCATAGCGACAGTGATACTCCGCCAAGACCACGTTTTCAAACATCGCGCGCACCTGCTCGCCATAGACCCACAGTAACACCTGTGTCTTGGGCAATCCCGCCTCCACATAGAAGTGATAACTATGCAAGGTCACGCAGCCATAGCGGGTTGTTGTGCGAGGAAAGAGCGCTCGCGAAAACTTTTGCGCCAGCCCGTTTGGGCTCAAGGTGCGGCCCTTGGCCTCGGCAAGAACCGCGATCGGAATGGGTGGGTCAAACCCCTCGTTGAGGAGGCCCTGATGCGCCGTGGTGTTGTAGAGCTGGATGAACGCCTGGTGGGCCTGTTCCAACTCGGCCGGTGTGTTGCTCAGCGAAAACTGGTAGTCGTACAAGCGTCGCTGAATGTTGAAATGCGTCTCCATCAAATTCATGTAACTTTCGCCTTGGGTACTGATAATGGTCTGGTGGTCAATCTCCAGGCGCGTACAGACCGCTTCGAACTCATTGGAGATATAGGCTCCGCCACTATCGGAAATCAAGGTGTGGGGAGCCCCGTAGCGGAGGCAGGCGGTATACAGCACCATAAGCGCCGCCCAGCTCGCTTCCGACGGGGCCATGGCGCCAGCTAACAGCGTGCGGGAGTAGCCGTCGAGTATGATGATGCTCCACCATTTGACGCCGTCCAAGGCGAAATCCATCATGCGGCCATCGATAAACCAGTATTGGTGCGCAGACGTAGCTTTGTAGGGGTGGGGTCCAGGTGGCTTCTTCGCCTGTTTGGCAGGTACATGTGGGATGTCGTCATACACGTGCTTGTTAAGAGCCATCACCCGGCCCACCGTGCGGACGGAAATCGTATCGTTGGCCAGCAGGCTCCACAGGCGAAACTCCCCGGCATCAGGATGTCGCTTTTGCAGGTGATAGATGTCGATCATCAGCGATAACTAGACCTTACGGGGCGTTGTGTGAGGCGCTCGACTCTGGTCCTCGAGCCCGGCAAAGTGCTCGGCTTCAAACCGACGAATCCACAGATCGACTGTGGGACGCGACACCTTCATAAAGTGACTGATACTCCTCTTCGTCCAGCCTTGATAGTAGAGTTTGACGACCTGGAGGCGAGCCTGATAGCGGTCGGCATGGCGGTGATAGGCGCCAACGGACGACTCGCCTTGCACCGGCATGCGTTATTGCTGCCAAAGCCGTTTGACCGTTTTGTCGTCAATGCGATAGTGCACCTTGTACCAAATAATCCGGGCCAATTCGCGATACCCAAATCCATCGTAGAGGGCTTTGAGTCGAGCCAGTTCCTCCACCACGGGTTCGGGGACCGGCTTGCCCCGGCTTGGCCTGATGAGCTCCATGTGCTCGGGAAAGAGTCCAAGAGTGCCCTGTTGCCGAAAGCGGCGGGCAAGGTGGCGCACCGTTTCGGGATGGGTGTGCGTTTCCTTGGCTCTCTGCGCCGCCGTGCGATTTTCCATGAGGACCACTGGCCGAATCAGCTCATAGCGCCACTGGACATGATCGACAAAGCGCAGTTGGAGTTGGTCAAAATAGGGCATGGCGTCCATCAGCGCTGTGCTCCCCTGTTTCAAACCATAGTAGGCTGCTCCCAAAGCGGTGAGAGGGTGAGGGTCTCGCCCCGTATATCTCCTCAAGTCGCTTCGAGGTCCGGGGGAGTCCTGACGTGTGGGGGGAAACCGAGAGCGGTTATTGTAGCGAAGTGTGGGGAGGGACACCATGGCGAGGCAGCGGGTATCGCGACTGCAAAAGCATATCCTGAGGTTATTGATGGCGGAACATCACCGCACCCGTGGTGGGACTTCTATGGGACATCTCAAACTGGTTAAGGCTCTGGCAGGTGATAAGAGCAATATCAGCCACAGCCTCCGCACATTGGAGACGAGAGGATGGATCGTCATCGGCCGCACGCCGGGTGGCCGGGCGGAGTATCTCGATCTCACGCCAGAAGGGCTCGAAAAAGCCTGAGAAATTTGCATAAAGTTGTTATTAAGAAATAATACCCATATAAACAATAGGTTGTAGAGAGGATTTCGCCCCCCTCTGGTAGGTTATTCATGAGGCCACTCCGGTGCGGAATACAGTCGATTTATTTCCGCGCTGGTGTAAAGGATGTTTTGGCGAGGGTTGTGCCGGGTGACGGTGTGGGTGGCGCATCAGCCCAAGCGGCTCCGGCACGTCGTCTGCAGAAAATGGATGACGCGCACCTGCTAACCCATGATGCGGCGGGGGTCCTCCTCGCCGCGCGCATCCCCGTCGGCGTGCGTCCCAGGACACGAGGGTTGACAGGCCCGGCCCACCCGCCTACACTCGCGCCCAACACCCTTCTGGCTTGTGATCCGGCGATTCGTGCTGGAGGATACGACCATGACGGCCACCGTATCGGACTCCTCGTGACCCTCGCCCTCGGCCTTCTCGTGGTGCCGCTCACCGCTGAGGCGCAGCCGCCAACGCACGTGCACCGGATCGGTGCGCTTACTGGTTATACCCGAGGACAAGACCGAAATGTGGAGGCGTTCCTGGAGGGGATGCGCGCGCTCGGCTATGTCGAAGGCCAGCACCTCGTCCTGGAGTACCGCGGGTCGGCAGGGCAGCACGAGCGGTTCCCTGCCCTCGCGGCCGAGTTGGTCCGTCTCCCGGTGGACGTCCTGCTGGTCGGGCCGACGCCCGCGGCGCTGGCCGCCAAGGACGCGACCACGACGATCCCCATTGTGATGGCCGGCGTGGGCGATCCGGTGGGGAGCGGCCTCGTCGCCAGCCTCGCCCGGCCCGGGGGCAATGTCACCGGAGTGTCCGTCCTGCAGACCGAAGTCGTCGGGAAACAGCTGGAGTTCCTCAAGGCAGTGCTCCCCACCGTCGCCCGCGTGGCCGTCCTCCGGAATCCCGCCAATGCAGGCCACGCCCTCGTGGTGCGGGAGGCGGACGTGGCGGCCCAGCGGTTGGGCGTCCAGCTGCACCTCGGAGGCGCGCGGTCCCGACGCGTTTGACCGCGCCTTCGCGGCGATGACCAGTGCACACGCGGGTGCGCTCCTCGTCTTGGGGGACCCCATGTTCCGTCAGCACCGCAGCCGGCTCGCCGGGCTCGCGGCCACGAGCCACCTGCCGACCGTGCACAACGACCGGGCGTATGTGGAGGCCGGCGGCCTCCTCTGCTATGGGCCGAACCATCCTGACCAGCACCGGCGGGCGGCCATCTATGTGGACAAGATCCTCAAGGGGGCCAAGCCCGCCGACTTGCCCATGGAGCAGCCCATGACGTTCGAGCTGGTCATCAACCTGAAGACCGCTGAAGCCCTTGGTCTGACGATCCCGCCAACGCTCCTCTTCCAGGCGACCGAGATCATCCGGTAAGCCGCGAGGCCTGATGCCGCCATGGCGAGCGGGGTGACCTCTCCGGCGGCGAATCCTGCGCAGCCCTGATCAGCATCGGCAACAATTCCCGGACCACACCGCCGCCGGCGTGGGGTGTCGGTTTCTGTCCACTCGTAACTATCGAGAACCACAGGGGTCAGTCGCCCAGCTTCCCATAACGCCGAATTGTCAACTTGTTCTCCCTCCCCATCGCTCCATTTTTCCCTTGTTTTTCCGTGCTATAGCTCTCCCCCATCGGCTATACTGTTATACAGTAATAGACAGAATCAGACACCACGGTGTCAGGAGGATGGGTATGACCAAGACGAAATCCCGCCGACGCCCCGCCAAACAATTGACGTTCGTGCGCCTGCCGTCGGAGGTGGTTGAGGCGCTCGACCGCCGTGTGGTGCGGCAGCAAGCGGCCCAGCCATGGGCGACCGTGACCCGGTCCGATGTCATTCGACAGTTGTTGTATCAGGCCCTGGGCGATGAGGTGCAGGCGCCCAGGCACGAGTCGGAAGAGTAGGACGCCGATGCCGTGGTCACGAGTCACTCCACGGTCTCCGCCTGATGCCCCATGGTGGCGTGCGGCTCGGGGCGGTGCTGTCGGGGGCCCCGTGGCGGCCTGCCCGTGGACGGTCGCGCAGGTGCTGGCGGCGGACTTCTGGCCGGCGGCGTGATTCGTGTCATAGAACAGACGTCGATCTATGACAGATTGCAATAAAGGAGAATACCGATGCATACGAATCAATGCACGTTAGATGGACTGACGCAGTTGAGCATATGTGTCGATGCCCTGGTCAACCGATGCCATGCGGGGCAGACCCCCACGGCAGCCGAGTTGGACGAACTCATGGCGTGGAATCGATTGCTGAAGTGGCATATTCGCCGGCAACAGCAAGATCCTAGCGGTTATTCCAGTGATACCTATCAGTATAATCAGCAGACCACAAATCTCGATCGGGTCCGCAAGAGCGGCTTTGTCTCCTCCGTCCTATGAGACCGAGGGAGAGGAAAGGCATATCCATGGCGCGTGAACGCCACCCCGAGGATCCAACGCTGTTGGTCTGGATCACTGGGATGCCCTTCGTGACGCATGCGACCCGCAGCGCCAGGAGATGACCTTGTGTCAGATTCGCCATTTCGGGGAGCAGCAGCGCCAGGGCGAGTGGCACGAGCTCACGTGTCCCCAGTGCCGTATGACGAAGGCCACCTAAGCCCGCAGACGTTAGCTTCGAAGGGATGACCATGGCCCCTGCACGCCTGTCCCGGCTGCAACACCGCATCCTGGCTTGGCTGGTGGCCGAAGACCAGCGGACGCGCGGCACCATGGCCGCCGATCATCAGGCCCTGGTGCGGGACGCTGGGACACCATCATCAGGCCACCGGCGGGCAGCAGGGGTACACACGGAGGGGTGGATGGCGCGCAAGCCGTGGTGGGTTGGCCTCCTAGGCACACTGGCCTTGATCGTGATCGCCTCGGGGTGCGGACCACCGCGCCCCTGGGGCGAGGAATATCCAGGCCCCTGGCAGGATGATTCCTCGACGGAGGATTTCAGGGCTATCGTCAAGGCGCTCAGCGTGAATGACGTCCGCGGCTGCGGCGAATTCCACTACCGCCCCAGTGCCCACCACAGCCATGAGTATCTCGTCTATTGCACCCGCGATGGCAAGGTCTGGCGGGCCTATCAGGTCTGGCCACGCATCACCCAGGTGACCGGTCCACAGCCGCCTGCCGTGGGGGTTCCCCCACCATATTAGCTCTAAACGCGGGGCTTATGCGGGCGTCCAGTCTGACGGGAAGTCGTGAATAAGGATACATGCTCATGAAGATTCATAGGTTAGCGCTCACGCTGGCGGTCCTGTTCGTCGCCCTGGCGAGCCCCGCCCTGGCCGGCTCGAGGTGTCTGGCCTACGAAGAGAAGGCCCTGAACCGCCTCCAAACGATCTGCGACGACGGCACGCGGGCGGTCTCAACCTGGAGCCCGACGCTGCGGCAGTGGCAGACCACCATCACCGCGAGCCCCCGGCAGACCTGCACCGGGCAGATGAACCCACGTACCCAGCAGGTGGAGGTGCGCTGTCGGTAAGGCCATAAGGGAAGAGCGACACATGCAACTGTATGAGTTTTATGACCTGAAAACCCCCAGAGACCTGCTCCGCAAACTGGAACGCGAGTACGAGCGCTGGAAAGCGGACCCGTTGAATGTCGATCTGGCCTGGAACTTCTTTGTGACAGCGGAACACCTGCCCGATTGGATTTACCACCAAGATATGCCGACCAGTGGGAAGAAAAGGCCAGACCTCCTGGACGGGAAGACGCCGCGACCGTTCAAACAAGCCTACCCGTGGACCCGCATCTGTTCGCACCTGGCCAATGGCGGCAAGCATTTCCACCTGGACGACAAGAAGCTGGACTCTGTAACCTCCACGCGACAGCGGCCGGGGTGGGTGTCGTCGAAATGGGTGTCATCGCGATGGGCTCCTACCCCCGCGCTGATGGTGGACCTCACTCCGGACGAACAGCAGGCACTCTCGTTGGCGGAGGCGTCGATCGGGGCACTCAACGTGGCCGACGGAGTGCTGGCATTCTGGCAGGCGAGGGTCCCATGACCCCCGACGAGGCCGAATTCATCGCGCTGTGGAACGCCGGCACAGAGATCACCGCCATGGCCCAGCGCCTGGGCATCCCCAAAGGGACGGTGCAGAGTCGCGCCCATCGCCTGCAGCAGCGCGGCCTGATCCAGCCTCGGCCCAAGGGCGGCGCCTATCCCCGGCAGAAGGCGCTGGCGCGTCAGAATCAGCCCCCAGTGCAGAGCAGTGCAGACCCTCCCCTCGAAGCCATGCACCCCCCGGTGCATACGGTCCATCGGGTCCAGGCCCAGCTCTATGCACTGCACGGTGCAGTGCAGCAGGAAGTTGAGAGCCCCATCGACCTACGGGTGCTGCTGAGTGACGCGCTGGTGCCGTTGCTGGCCCAGGTGACCGCCCTGGAGGCGGAGGTCAAGGCGCTACGTATGCACCCCCTCTGCACCGGTGCACAGCAGTGTCTATGCACTGCACGGTGCAGAGCAGAACGACCTGAGTCCAGAGGACCTGAAGTCGGAGCGCTGGAACATCTACATGCCCCGCTGGCTCAGACGGCTCATCGAAGCCGAGGCCGCGGCGACGCGCCTGTCACCCAGCCAGGTCCCAAACCTCGTCACGATTTTGTTTACCTCAGTGCGCATTGAAGCCGACTGTGCTGGATGGCCGTAAGTCTTCGAACATTCATGCTCGGCCTCTCACGCGTTGAGAGTCTCATCAGGCCGCTACGCCGCATGGTTGCTCGTCGAGCTGATATATACCCGGTACAGTCGAGTTCATTCCGCGCAGGCGTCAAGGAAACCGTGACGAGGTTTGCAGGTCCTGCAGGACGTGGTGAAGGCGTAGGTGGAGAGTCGTTGATGGAACAACAGGCGATGATCGAAAACCTCCGTTGGTGGAGTCAGGTGTAGATAGGTGTACCCAAGAAACACGTTCGGAAAAGGCAGCGGGCGGCCAACTAGCCCGAGCTCAAATCCCTTCACGCGTTGTTTACCTTCTAACACCTACAGTCCGGTAATCGGATCGAGCGTACGACCGTTGGATTTCTCGGTCCAGAACAAGGCACCCTGGAGGCTCAACCCGCCCCCCAGCAGGTCAACCTTACCGCCAATCTCGTAGGATTGGTTCTCCTCGGGAGGGGTGTCGACCGTATTGGCCGCCAGCTGCAAGGCTTCGGCCGACGGGTTATACGAATTGCTATAGGCGAAATAATAGCTGTGCGTCGGCCAGGGATGGAACCAGGCCAGCCCGGTAACTCCACATATTGTCAGTAGTCGATAATTTCTCGTTGGTGACATGGTTGATGAAATCGGCATCGAAGAGGTCCCAACGCACCCCCCCAACGAGGTCTAGCTGGGGCAATAGCTTGATCGTATCCGAAAAATAGATGCCCAATAAGAACGTCGAGGTATCGGTCGCAGCCGAGACCGACTTCATCATGCGGGAGGTGTCGCGCAAAGGATTTGGGTTCAGCAGGGGGGTTATGGGGATGTTGGCGAAGGCGTAGCGTGTGGCATTGAAGCCTTCGGTGCCGATTTCCAGCCCGGTGAGAAGCATGTGATTGAAGCTCAAGGTCTGGAAGCGAGCCAGCAGGTCTAATTGGTTGTCAAGGATCTCCTCGGTTGTGGAACGCCCTGGATGGGCCGGGGCGACGATAATTTGCGACAACGGTGTGCTAGGTGTCGGGGTGCCGCTGATACGCGGCGGAGACACGAAGGCTTGACGGTCAACGTTACTGTAGCGCAGCATATTCCCCAGGCTGAGTTGGTCGTTGAAGCGATGGTCAAGGCGGAGCGTGGCGATATTGATCCAGGTCGTCTCGGAGTCTTCATTGGCTAGGCCATAGAAGTTCCCTCGGTTTACATCTGGAGGCTTCCCGAAGAGGAACGGCAAGCCATAGTGGGGAATGTTATCTTCATGTTGCACGAAATAGCTTACGGTGAGTTGCGTCGACGTGCCCAGACCAAACGTCACCGAAGGGGCGATGCCTCCCCGCCTCTGTTCCACATAATCGCGGTCGACAATCTCATCCATGTACCCCATGAAATTTACCCGCAACGCGGTCGTCTCGTTGAGGCGTTGGTTGATGTCGCCCGTGCCCCTGGCAAGAAATCCATTCCCAAAGCTGAGCGCTCCACTGTAAAAACTCTCCAGACGGGGCAACTTCGACAGCTGGTTGATGATTCCCCCTGTGGTCCCACGTCCGAAGTAGAGGGCTGACGGTCCCTTCAAGACCTCGACGGCCTCGAGATTGAAGGTATCCCGAAAATACGATCCCTGGTCGCGCATGCCGTCGAGAAAAATATCGTTACGAGCGTTAAACCCGCCTATCGACAGATTGTTTCCCTGTGTACCACCCCCTTCACCCGCCTGAAAACTGATCCCAGTGACGTTCCGTAGTGCGTCTTGCAGACTGAAGTCCGCCTGTTGTTGCATCAGTTCCGGGGGGATGATGTTGATCGTCTGCGGAATATCTCTGACCGGATCGGGAAACCTCGACAACCCCAGGTATGGCACGATATACCCGGAACGTTGCTCCTGCACCTCAACCTCTGGGGCGGTGAGCACCTCCTTTTCCCCAGCCAAGCCGGTAGGACCCGTCAAGGCCACCGTCAAGGCGATGGTGGGGGCCACTAGCTTCTGAGGCTGCATGTGGTGCTGTTGCTTGCTCTTCCTGACAGACTTCTTGGAGCGGGCGTCTTGGTTCGTGGGCCGATTGTCCTGGCGAGTTCGATGTCGACTCATGCAACTCCTCCGCAAGAGATGGAATTCAACGTGTGCTGGCTGGCCAGAGTCTCCTCAGAAGCTCACTGGCCGGGCATGTCATCTGGGTGGATACATGCGACGCGTGCTCGTGACGCTCGGCGTCAGGACGCCTGACTCGGCGCGATATCGCGGTGTTCATCAGGCGCGGCGCCCCTGGCCCGCCGATGGCGTCTGACGAATTGCCAAAATCGCCGCCATGCTAGGGCCAGGCCGGTATACACCAGCACAGCGCCGCCGGCGGATGCCAGAGCCGCGATCAGTTGGCCGATAAATCCGCCAGCCTCTCCGGTATGCACCGGTCGCACCCAGGTCCGCATGGTACGACCGAGGTTGTAGTTCGCGAACGGCTCCCACTTCACCACTGCGGCGGTAGCGGCATCCAGCGTCAGGGTCGACCGCGGATACGGATGCAGCGAATCCGCCTCCTCGATCATGACGGTCACCTGGGCCGCACCGCGTTGTGGCAGGCGCATCGTCATGAGTCGCCACTGGGGTGCCTGTTGTACGGCCGTGGCGAGCAGCGCGTCCAGGCTGGCCCGTGCTGGGGTGGAGGCCGATTCCGCTTCATCTGTCGCACGTCCCCGTCGCTCCCTACCACTGGCCCCCTCAGCTCTGGGCTGGCGCCCGGCACGACCAATGGGTGCACCGCCCGCAGCCCCTGGCATAGGTCCACGCCGTCCAGCGCCCCCCTCGGCCGTTGAACTTGTAGAGGGCCGTCGCGGTGTCGGCGGCGGCTCGCTACCGGTGAGGGTGTAAATCAGCTTGCCCGCCCACTGATAGGAGATCACCAGGGCGGTGACGGTAATGAACAGCAGTACAGGTGCCGACCAAAAACCGACCGCGTTGTGCCAATTCCAGTCGCGCGGCTTCCCGTGCAGGGTCAGGCTGGGGATGATGACGGCTCGCAATGCCAGCCGCGTCCACCGGCGTGGCCACCAGAGGTAGAAGCCGCTCATGACCAACACCATAAAAGCGGCGTTGCAGGCTCCTGTCACCGAACGCCCGATCTCACGGTTGTCGGCATCGGTGCCGAGCCAGCGATGCCAGTCCGTCACCACACGGAAAAAATCGCGCGTTGCCGTGACCCCGTTGTCTCGCACCGCGCCGGTATAGGGGTCGACGAATACCGTCTGCTCTCGGCCGAAATTAACCATGGTGACCGCCGTGGGGTCGGCCGACAAGGTGATCCCCGAGGGAGCGCCCGCGGGGACTATTTCGCGGGCCTTGGCCACCAGGGTGTTGACACTCAGGCGCGGTGCGTCGGATGTGGGTGGTGTTACCGTGCGGGTGTCGCGTTCGGCAAAGGCGACGATCTGGCGTTCGAATGCCAGCAGCACACTGGTCACAGACTTCACCAAGATGACCGCACCAGCCACGACCCCGGCCGTCAGGTGCAGCCAGAAGATGATCTTGCGCAGCTTCATGCGTAGCCCTTTCTCACCCCTCTGTGTCTCCCCTAAACAGCTCCCGCGGCCATGGACCGAGGGCCCTCAGCTCCTGAACCGTGAGGTCCGCAGGGCTGTCTGGGCCCTGCGGGAGGACGGCCAGGCGACGAGCCGCCTCACGGCTGCTTGGATGCTCCCAACTGGGAGTTCTATCGGTGCGGTGACCGTGCGCGCCATTGTCTGCCGTCACCCTAGCCTCCTGCCTAGGATGGCGCCCAGGAGACGCCCACCGGTCTCCTCTCCCTGAGGGGGAGGGTAAAGGTAAGAGCGGCAAGGTATCATCGAGCGGGTGAGTTCCCCGCACCCTGGCCCGCTTCCCCTGGGAGAGGATGTTGATCCTGGCACCTGTGGGGTTCGGGGAGAGCCTGGCGAGGACTGCTCAAGGCAATAGGCCACGTCGTGCGCTGCCTCCTCTCAGCGCGCCGAGCAGCAGGCTCGTCCCCGGACCACACCGGTACCACGCGACGGTAGCCGTCAGCGCATTGTGGAGCGTCGACCGCCAGACGGGTGTGCGACGACGTTTGGCACGCTGCCGGGCCATGGGCGCAAGTGCATCACTCCGGCCTGGAGGGGCAGGGGATACTTAATCATCCCCCTGC
>JBKPCR010000267.1:0-5970 GCA_046727435.1 bacterium
GATGGTGGTCGACCGCTGCCAGCGTTCCAAGGTCTCGCGCTCTTCAGGGGAAAGGACAAGGCGTAGGGAAGACTTGCGGCCGCGTGCCATGGGACTCGCCTGCTTTCGATGCGGTGGGGGCATCGGAAGGGATACCGGCACGTCGCCTCAAAGTCAAGCAAATTTGGATACCTTTTCATGATTAGCTGTACTTAGAGTATTCTTTGGCTGAATGGACGGTTCCGTAGCTCTACAGGGCAGAGGAAGATCAGATGCCGTACGTCCTGAGCGGGCATCCGGAGCCAAGGCTTTGCCATTACCTCCAACTCCAGATGCTACCGCTCAGACGACTCATGCTAAGACTTGTCGGCCATGAGCTGCTCCTTACGCTCTTCCATCTGTCGGCCGAGCCGTTCAAGCTCATCCCCGAGTACGGCCTCAGCATCAGGCATCAGTTCATCCTCTTCCATACCCACGTGCCCCTCGACACCCTCACGCAGTTCGGCGAACGTGGTCTGGAATTGCGCATTCCCTGGATTGAGTGCGCGCAGCGTCGCAATAAGGGCTTTCACCTCCCCATGCTCCTCTAGGGCCTCAGCCACCAGGTCCTCGTCCTCGGCCATTAAGTCCGCTTCCTCGTCCTCGGTTTCCTCCTCGGCAGTTGAGGGTTCCAGCTCTAGTGTTTCGGGTTTCACGCGGCTCCGCAGAGCGGGATAGAACAGCTCCTCTTCAAGCGTGGTATGCATCTCAATCTCGGTGAAGATCTGCTCGGCGATCTCCCGGTGTTGCCCCCCCGCCTTCTCGTATTGGCGGAAGAGTTCCTGCACTCTGGCATGGTCCGCTTTCAGTAACTCGATGGCGTTCATGATTTTCACCCCCCTTTTAGGATGTTTGTCTAGGCATTCCTTCGCCGCACCGTTCTTCATGCACGCTGCTTAGACTCCCGCACCTCCTCGCTCCGGCTCATGTATATCAATCTGAGTCATGGCCCCCTGGGGATACTGTCACACTGACATACCCCGTCGCAGGGCGCCCCAGCCTCTTGCTCTTCCTTCCCCTTGGCGTACCAGGCGAGACCACAGACCGCCGAGTGACAAAGGATGCAGCTGAGGCCGGCCTAGTCCTTGGCCCTTAGGGCCTTAGCACCACCTTGATGCAGCCGTCTTGCTTGTCGCGGAAGGTTTTGTAGGCTTCAGGGCCGTCGTCGAGCGTGAGCCGGTGAGTGATGACGAAGGATGGGTCGATCTCGCCGGCCTCGACTTTTTGCAGGAGCTTTTCGTGATAGCGTGGCACATGCGTCTGGCCCATCGTCAACGTCAGGCCTTTGTTCATGGCAGCACCGAACGGGATCTTGTCCAGGAACCCCAGGTACACCCCAGGGATCGAGACCGTGCCGCCCTTGCGGCAACACATAATCGCCTCGCGCAGCACGTGCGGCCGGTCAGTAGCGAGGTAGAGCGCCGCCTTCGCCCGGTCGAGCACCGCACCGAAGCTGCCGCGGGTATGGGCCTCGCACCCGACCGCATCGATGCAGCGGTCCGGTCCGCGGCCCCCCGTCATCTCCATCAGGCGGTCGTAGACGTCCCCGTCCTCGAAGTTGATAATCTCGGCCCTGCCGTGCGTTTCCGCCATGCGCAGGCGTTCCGACACCCGGTCGATCGCGATCACCCGTCCGGCGCCGAGCATCCAGGCGCTCTGGATGGTGAATTGCCCGACCGGCCCGCAGCCCCAGACGGCGACCGTGTCCCCGGGCTCCATGTGGCAGTTTTCGGCGGCCATGTAGCCCGTCGGGAAGATGTCGGACAGGAACAGCACCTGCTCGTCTGTGAGCCCGGGCGGGATCTTGAGCGGGCCAACATCGGCGAACGGCACCCGCAGATACTCTGCCTGGCCGCCAGCGTATCCGCCCATCATGTGCGAATAGCCGAATAAACCGGCTGTCGCGTGACCCATGGCCTTGCGGGCGACTTCCGCGTTCGGGTTCGAGGTGTCGCACAGTGAGAATAGCCCCTTCTGACAGAAGAAACAGGTGCCGCAGGCGATCGTGAACGGCACCACCACGCGGTCGCCCACCTGCAAGTTCCTGACGTCGCTGCCGACCGCGACGACTTCACCCATCGGCTCATGGCCGAGCACGTCTCCCTCCTCCATGGTCGGCACGTAGCCATCGTAGAGGTGGAGATCGGAGCCGCAGATCGCCGTCGACGTGATCTTCACGATCGCGTCCCTGGAGTCGACGATCGCCGGATCAGGGACAGTATCAACACGGACGTCTTCTTTGCCGTGCCAGCAGAGTGCTTTCATAAACGCCTCCATACTTCGTTTGTGGCAGTTTTCTTGAGCATCCTGGCCCCTAAACTCATAAGTTCACGAGTTATAGTTATGGTCGTGAGCACTATGGGATGTCCTCATCGTTACCTGTGTGACAAGTTGCGAGGGTGCGTCATTCTGCAAAAGGCAACAATTGTGCCGGGAGGTGTCCAGCTGGTCAGGCGGTGCAATTCTCAGCGAGTGGGGCGTGCAGGGCCAGCGGATACCACAGGTGAGGAATCCAAACCATGAGGGCCTGCCTAGCGTCGGTCTCAATTTGAGCCGCGGGAGCTGTGGGATGTCTCACTATGGACTTCGGGAGGTTAAGGAACCATTGGCGTGACCCTCCCAGCCGGGGCCCCTGCCCGGTCGGCGTGCCCACGCTTTAGCCGGGGTCGTGGCGGAGCCAGTCTTTGCTGAGGGTTTCCTGGCGCCGCACGAGGTCGCGAATGCATTGGGTCGATCGCTCGGCATCGCGTACTTGCCGCTCGGCCACCTCGGCCATTTGGGTGGCCTGCTGGTCACGCGCGTATTGGGCTAGATGCCAGAGCAAGAGTATACTCTCTTCCATGCGGTGTACCACTGCCATCATGCGTTCCAACACGAGGTGCAGGAGCTGGTGTGCCTGCTTGGGGTCCTGAGCGACAAGCAATGCCACCGTATTTTTCAAGTCGGCAGGGAGCACTGTCACCTGCTAGTGCTCCCCTTCCCAGGTGCTCCGAAAGGTCGCGATCTTCTCGGCCACCGGCACGCCAAACACGCCGGTGGCTGTCGCTTGATTGTCTGTTGGTTCCCGAGCAAGATTCCCTGGCGCAATCTGATTGAGCCCCAGTGGGTGCATGGGAAACGGGCTATGGTAGAACCCGCGCGCTTGCTCTCCATGGTGGAGCTCATGCAGCGGGTCTGTGCCGATGATCAGTGTAAACTGACTGACCCCATTGCACAACGAGATTGTTAAAGCTGGACTAGGGGACTTACCGATTTACGAAGCCCTACTGGAGCGGGACATCCGCCGCAACGAGACAATGCCAGAGCTGCACGGCACTTTGGACCTAGAGCTCACTCTCTAGGCAGACGCACCTTTTCAGGGCAAGCGCGTGCTAGAATTAGGGCTTCCTCCCGGCTGCATTTTGGTCACACTCAAACGTGGTATATACGAATACGTGCCAACCGCAGAAACGCGTTTGGAGGAGGAGAATCGGATTACCGCGGTCATCGCACCCCAAGCAGCCGCAGCAGTGTCCCTGCTCCGCCACGCGTGCGCAGCTCCCCACACGGCCAAGTAAATGCGTGGGGAATCCCTGGTCATCAGACGCCATCCCGACGGGTGATAGGCCTGAGCCGGGACCGTCCCTGAACTCGGAACCTTACGTTGCCGGCGATAGGCTTAGTCATCGGTCCATGCTATGATAGGTGGCAGCACAAGGAACACGGGCGGCGAGTTGGGTGACCTCTGATGCCAGGCTGCTGAAATATTGTCAAATCGAGTTGCGCTGCGGAAAGGGGTGAACGCATGGCTCGCGTGCCGTATGTCAAACGCGATGAGTTAGACGCTGAAGGGCAAGAGATTTACGACCGCATCCGCCGCGACCGCAATAGCCCAGAGGTGGGCCTGCAATTTCGTGCCCTGCTGCATAGCCCCCGCGCTGCCGGCTATTTGACGTCGCTGGGGGCGCAATTACGCTTCCAGAGCGCCATGCCAGAGGATCTGAAGGAACTAGCGATTATTCTGGTAGCCCGCGAGTGGAACAGTGCGATCGAGTGGACGGGTCACGCCGTGCTCGCTGCCCGCGCTGGAGTCAGCACCGCGTCGATTGAAGCCATCCGCACAGGCAAGGCCCCGGAGGGACTCACCGAGCCGGAGCAAGTCATCGCCCGTGTGGTGTATCAACTGTTGCGACAGAAAGACGTGTCGGACGATCTATTCGCAGCCGCTCAAAAGTTAGTGGGAACGCGGGGCGTGGTGGATTTGGCCCTGACGTGTAGCTACTACACCGCCGTGTGTCTAGCCCAACTTATGCTCAAACCTGAGATGGAGCCGGGGCGGGTGTCAACGCTGTAACGGTCCGCCCCTGAGGAAAGACTAGCAATCGTGGATTTGTACCGGAATTTGGTAGCAGCCTGCCGTATGTGGTCTGGTGGTCGTCAATAAGGCAATGCACGAGGAGGGAAAGCTATGGCGCGCGTACCGTATGTCCAGCGGGAGCAATTGTCACCGGAGCAGCAGAAGCATTTCGATTCGATCGCCGGCAGCCGGGGACGGGTTGGCCCCAACTTCCAGACCCTGTTGAACAGCCCTGAGGCGGGGGGCCGGTTCGCTGCTTTTGGCGAGTACGTACGATTTCACGGTGATGTGCCAGCACGCCTGAAGGAACTGGCGATTATCACCGCGGCGCGGGAGGCGAACAATGACTATGTGTGGACGGCCCACGAGCGGCTGGCCCGGGAGCAAGGCGTTAGCGATCCTATCATCAATACCATCCGCAACCGCACTGCCCCTGAGGGGCTAGCCGGCGATGACGCCGCTGTGGTGCGCTTTGCCAGAGAGTTGCTGACCACACACGAGATCGCCGATGCGACATTTAACACCATGCAGCAGAAGCTGGGCAACAAGGGCATCATGGACTTGATTCTGCTCATCATGTATTACCATTCCCTGGCTCACACCCTGCAAGCCGTCAAACTGGAGATGCCAGCGGGCACCCCGTCTACGCTGTGAGGGGTGATGAGGAAGCAGGTTATTACCAGACATCGCCACGCGACTTGGTGAGCCAGAAACTGTAGCATGTCTCGGTTTGATGATTGCCTGAGAAGGACCGGGATGGAAGGCGCTGACACTGTTCAAGGAATCGGCGTGGCCATCGCACACCCGCGACGGAGGGACACCATGGAAGAGTCTGAACTGTTCAGTGAAGTCGTGGTCGTAGGAGCGGGGAACGCCGCCTTGACTGCTGCCTTGGCGGCTCGGGAGGCCGGGGCACAGGTGCTGGTGCTAGAGAAGGCACCCTACGACGACCGGGGCGGCAACAGTCGCTTCACCGGGGGCATCGTGCGGTTTGCCCTTGGTGGCCTGGAGGATATTCTTCCCCTGGTGCCCGACCTGACCAAGGCCGAGATCACCCGTCTGGAAGTGGAACCGTACTCAGCCGAAACCTACGTCGACGATATTATGCGCCTGTCGGAAGGCAAGGCCGACCCCGCCCTGACCCGCGTGCTCGTGGACAACTCCTACCAGACGGTGCGGTGGATGCAAAGCCTGGGCGTGAGTTTTGAGCTGTATCAGACGGCGGTGCGACAGGGAGATCGCATCTACTTTCCCGCCGGCGCCGTGATCCAGTTCTGGAGCGGTGGCCCTGGCCTGACCAATCGGCTGTTCCGGGCCGCCGAGGGGCGGGGTATTGACGTGGTCTACGACGCCCCGGTGCTCGACCTTCTCACCACCACCAATGGACACATCCAGGGCGTACGCGCGCAGACACCGGAGGGCCTCATGGACATCCACGCTGGCGCGGTGATCCTGGCCTGCGGCGGCTTCGAGGCCAGCGACACGCGGCGGGCGCGTTACCTGGGAGCGGAGTGGGAAAAGGTGCACGTCCGGGGCACTCGGCATAACACCGGGGAATTGCTGGACCGGCTCGAGGCCCTAAATGCTCAGTTAGGAGGCCACCTGAACGGCGCCCA
>JBKPCR010000268.1:0-8283 GCA_046727435.1 bacterium
GCCTGGATGTGAGCCAATCCTCCGCGAGCTTCCGGAACTTGGTCTCGATCTCCTGATCACTCATCGGGTTCTTATAGTGCCCCCGGTGGTATGGCACCTCAGCCGTGAGACGTTGACCCCGTGAAGTAACGATTTCGACAATGCTTAGCATGGCCTCGGGTGCGCGTCGATTCGCTTCCTCAGAGACACTCACTTTGACCTTTTGTACGAGCTCCATCAGCTTGGGATCCTGCCAGCACTCAGGGCTGAAATGGCGTGGTTCGACCGTGCCATACATCAACGCCACCGCAGTGGTATAAGGCATACTATGATCTGCGGTCTCGCGATTGCTCGGATGCCATTTCTCGGCGTCTCCGGCCATGATGTTCACAGCCGTCCGTAATGTTTGAATATGGACCTCGTCGATATCCTCCACTTTGCCCAGCTGCTGGCGCGCCTGCAATGCGGCCTCTACGACCGTCTGTGAGTAGAGACCAAGAGGGTAACGCTTGACCGTACAGTCGAGGATCTTGAATGGCCTGCCCTGCCCGCCAAAGGGTTCGAGCCCAAATGGTTCGCCGCTGACGGCGGTGAAGAACCCGCCAGGCCCCTCGAAGATGGGAGAGGGTCCGGTGAGCCCCTTCTCGGCTAGTTGTACCGCAAAGACCGCGTTGCGGCTAGCGTTGGCGAAGGCACAGCCCTTCCACAGCGACACATCGCCGATGCGGGTCTGGTACAGGGCATTGTTCGCTGCGATGCTGAGATTGAAGGCTTGAGCGGTATGCTCTGGTGTGAGACCCACGGCTTTTGCTGCGGCAGCTGTGCTTGCCATCACGCCAACCGTGACGTGGTCAAAGCCTCGGCTCCGGACGGATACCGCATCGCAGAGACGGCAAAAAACCTCATAGGCCAGTACTGTAGCCGTGAGGACGCTTCTACCATCGCCATGCGCGACTTCGGCAGGGGAGAGCACGGCGGCGATCGCATCACTGGGGTGACCGGACTCTTTGCTGGTATATCCATCGTTAAAATCCAGGTAGCGAATCATTACACCATTGGCGAACGTAGCCAGGTCCAGGCTCGTCTGCTGTCCACTACCGAGGACCGTGGCCGGCTGCCGGCTGGAAATCGTGTCGGCCAGAGCACGGGCGATTTTGCTGGGTTCGCTCGCATAACCCCCGATGGCGCATCCCAGCGTATCCACCAGCAGCCGCTTGGCTTGGTGCACCACCTCGGCCGGCAAATCCTCGAAGGTTAGCGAACGAGTATAGTCGCATAGACAGTCTACGATTTTGTCCATTCCATAATCCCCTCTAATGGGACACACTTGAGTAAACCCTTCAATGGCCCAGGTCGGAAAGCACCTAGTATAGCACCTTCGCCCAAGCAGATTGGCCATGGGCAGTTAACCGTGGTCACCAGCACCACCGCTCTATGAGGTCGCGAAGGAAGGCATGTCCTCCTCCATACAGGAAATGTCATGCGGTGTCAAAAGGCTGGATGCAAAGCTGGGAAAGGGCGTTGACAATTTCCGCGCTCTTCGATAGGTTTCGATCAAGTATCAGATCAGCACCGGCGGGGGATAGCCGACTCCCCGGTATGCGAGTTGGGGTGGAGGAAGGAACTATCGGCGCGGCGGCAGCGCCGCCGAGAAAGGACCGAACAATATGGCTCGAACCTATCGCTACATCTCCGGCGATTCCCACCTGGAGATCGAGGCCAAATGGTGGGTAAGCCGGGTGCCCCACATGTACCGTGACCAGGCGCCGCGGGTGGTACGGTTGCCCGATGGCAGCGATGCCTGGTCCATTGAGGGACAACCCCTGCGTCAGGTCCCATTCGATTTATATGGTGGCAAGGGGCGCGATGTCTGGAAGCCCTACCAGCAAAACTATGAGACCACGCCCGGCACCGGCCCGGCTGAGCAACGGCTGAAGGAACAGGACATCGACGGTATCGACGCCGAAGTGCTCTTCCCGGGACAGGCCTCCGGCCCGTACTTCTGGCGCCACATCCGCGACGACGAGGCATACAAAGCCTGCGTGCGCGCCTACAATGATTTCCTGGCCGAGGACTATTGCACAGCGGACCCCACCCGCCTGTTGGGTCTTGGTGTCATCCCCATGACGAACCTGCAGGACGCGTTGACGGAGCTGGAGCACATTCACAAACTGGGGCTGAAGGGTGCCATGCTAGGCATCTTCCCCAGCGGTAGGGGTCACCCCACGCCGGAGGACGACACCTTCTGGAAGATCGCCTTGGACATGCGGATGCCCCTCTGCGTCCACCAGGAGTTCAACCGCGAAGGTCCGCGCGGTGGCGCGTTGCTTCGCTACCCGCGACAGCTTGACAACCAGGCCGGGCGGCTTGGACCATTAACCGATCTGGCGGCACAAGTCGCCCGCTTCGGCCGCCTGGGATTCTTGAACGCGGTGCAGATGGCATTGGACGGGGTGTTCGAGCGCTTCCCCAGCCTGCAGCTGTTCTTTGCCGAGACTCAGATCGGCTGGCTCCCCTGGGCCTATGAGATGGCCGATATTCGCTACGAGCGGCATCGATACTGGGCGGAGCAGGTACTAGGATGGCAACCACTGCCCAAGAAGCCAACGGACTACCTCAAGGAGCACATCCTCTGGGGTTTTCAGCAGGATAGTGTGGGGGTGCGCCTGCGCGACCTGATGGGCGTCGGCAAGCTGATCTGGGCGACCGACTTCCCACACCAAGAATCAGAGTACCCGCACTCGCACACCGTCGTCGACAAAAACTTCACGGGCGTTCTCGCCGACGAAACCTACCAGATGGTGGCGGGAAATGTCATTCGGTTCTTCCACCTGGAGACCAGCCCCGATTAGGCACATCGGCTGCCTGACCTGCCACCGCAGGGAGGAGGAGAGAGACCAGGACGGGTAGGGCCACTGAGGGTTCCAAGTGCTAGGCGTCCTTGGTGACTTGTATCTGTCCCAGGTGGAAGCTGCTCGTTCCATACGATCGCGACACCGCCCAGATGATGCCATGTGGTGTGGCCATCGCGCCATCGCGCTCACTAGAGCCTCAGTCTCCTGGCGGGCGACCTTCTTCATGAGTAACAGGAAATACTTATGGCCTTCACATACGAAGAGATAGTGCCCTGGGGACGCTCGTTCAATGAATACCGACGTATGTTTCATTTGACGAACGAAGATCTACAGCGAAGCATTCTCGGATGCGCCGACGGGCCAGCGAATTTTAACGCTGAGATGTTTAGAAAGGGGCATCGAGTCATTTCCTGCGATCCCCTCTATCGGTTTACCGCCGAACAAATCAAGCAGCGCATTGATGCCACATATGCAGAGGTG
This sequence comes from bacterium, assembly GCA_046727435.1. Lineage (GTDB taxonomy): Bacteria > Tectomicrobia > Entotheonellia > J063 > CAVPRW01 > CAVPRW01. The sequence goes on from JBKPCR010000268.1 coordinate 3,315, forward strand.
ATTGGGCAAACGCGTCAAAATCAAGAGAAATTCGTTTGGGATCTCATCACGTCCCCTGATGAACTTGGCCGCCTCCGCTTGGAGGCCATGCGTGATTTTCTCAGCGACTACGATCAGGGGAAACGAGATGGGCGCTATCTACTGGCGCAATTACCTGATTTGCCATTTGCGTCAGGATCGTTTGATATTGCCCTGTGTTCCCATTTTCTTTTCTTCTATTCCGATCACCTCTCCCTCCCGTTTCATCGGCAGGCGATGGATGAGTTATGTCGGGTAGCTCACGAAGTCCGCATTTTCCCTATGCTGACGTATAATGCCGAACCCTGTCCACTAATCAGTCCTCTTATTGAACATGTCCAGAAAGCCAGCTGTACAGTTTCGATCGAAAGGGTACCGTATCAATTTCAGCGAGGCGGAGACCTGATGATGAGGATATGCGGTGGCAATGGCAGATAACATAGCCTACCGGTGCCTGACACAGATTTGAGCCGACGCACAAGAGGGGGTGCGTGGCTCGTGCCCATCCTAGGAGGTTAACCAACCGCTTCCTCGCTGATATTTCCCGAACAATATTGGTTGAGGCAAGGTTCGCTCAGGCGGCTATTCCTAACGTGACGGTTGTGGCGGCTCGGCGAGGACTTCTCCTAACTGCCTCGCTTTCAGTTGCTGGACGAGTCCCTGGTACGATGACTGTGTGATGATCCGATGGAATTGGACGCGATAATTGTTTATCAAACTCACTCCCACGATGACCACGTCATAGACCCGCCAGTGTCCATCCGATTGGCGTAGACGATATTCCATGGGGATCTCCCGCTGGCGTTTGGTTGCGATAGTCGTTCTGACCACTGCATGCGGACCGTCCACCACCTCCTTGCCATAGGCAATGGCTTGCTTCTCCGGCAGCCGTTGCTGAGCGACCTCCTCCAAGCGCCCCAGGTATATCGCCTGCACGGCGTCTCGGAGGAGCTCAGGAAATTCCTGGCGCTCCTGGGGTGTGCGCTCCCGCCAGTGCGTCGCCAGAGTGCGCCGCGCGATTTCCTCCCAATCAAAAGCGGTATTCGCAATGTGGCGCAGGCGGGCCAACCGCTCCTCACGATGTCCTAGCCCCTGCAGGCGGGGATCCACGAATACCTGGAGGATGCTGTCGGTGGTTTGCCTAACGAACTCCGTCGGTGTACCACTCATGGCCAGGCTCGAGGCGGTCAGCCAGACGATACTCAAGAGTACGATCAGCATCCCTGGCACCTTACCTTGCATAGTCATGCTCCGGGTTCCACGTTCCTGTTGGGGGACACGCCGAGTGACATTCAACACAGCGTTCAATGCATACAATAGCGGCTACTTCCGGCGAGATCGATAGGGATCGGCTCCTTGGTCTTTTGCCAACCGTGGCGGGCATCAAGGTCGATTAGGAAACCGGTCTGGCCGGCCAGTAGACCGCCGCCGGACCGAGGGGCGGCTGCTCTTGAAGGTAGGTGCAGCAAGCCCATGGGCTCAGGGTTGGGGATCTTCCCCCAGTAACTGACTGGACAAGAACAGGCTGCAGGAGGGAGGGGCTTCCATGCCGTCTCCAGTCAGTACTCCACCACTGTCCGCGAGCCTTTGTGCTGCATGTCCTGCGGCACTGCCAGGAGGATTTCACGCTGCAGTGCCCCCAAGATCCGCTTCTTCACCAAGCTGCGGTGGGTCACTAGGCTCACTTCCCGCACTGGGGCAGGAGGTTTGAAGCGTCGGACCATTTTCAACTGCTGGGGACTCAGGTCTTGCAGAGCGAGCTTCGGGAGAATCGTGATGCCATTTTGCATCTCGACCATCTTCTTCAGCGTCTCGATACTCCCGGCTTCGTACTGGAAGTTGTTGTCCTCCTGCATCTTTGACTTGAGCTCACAGAGATTCATGATTTGTGAGCGCAGGCAATGCCCCTCCTCAAGCAGCCACAGATGCCGGACGTCGATATCCTCCGCCAGCACATAACGCTTCTTGTACACCGTCTCTGCAGGAGAAACGTAGACGACGAACTCCTCATAGAACAACGGCTGCTCGAAAATCCCCGGGTCGTTGAGCGGGGTGACGACTAGGCCGGCGTCCAACAGGTTCTTTTTCAGCCGGTCGACAAGAATTTCAGTAGTTAGCTCGGTGACTTTCAGCCGGATGCCCGGATATTTCTCCAGGAAACTCTTGAGAAACAACGGCAGGAGGTACGGTGCAATCGTCGGCAGGATCCCTAGCCTGAGCTCACCCACAATCTCGCCTTGGCGCTCGCGCGTGACCTCAGAGAGGCGCTCTACCTCCTTCAGGATCACACGTGCTTGCTGGATGATCTCCACCCCTTCAGCGGTGGGCACGACCGGGACCTTACTGCGGTCAAAGATCTGTACGCCCAGTTCGGCCTCGATTTTCTGAAGCTGCATGCTGAGGGTTGGCTGGGTGATAAAACACTTGGCTGCTGCCGTCGCAAAATGCCGCCACGTGTCCACTGCCACAATGTATTCGAGCTGTACGAGAGTCATCGCAGCATAAAGCCTACATATAGAAAAAAACTATAACATCATAAAAATTATCGATTTGATTGATGGACGGCTGGCCGCTACATTCACCTCTGTTAGCATAGACCTGTATCAGAGACCAGGCGGCCCGCGCGCGACCTCATCTGCCCTGGAGGGTTCCCAGGCCACAGCCAGGCTTAGGAAGCACGCCGCTTAGGCCGCCACCATACCACGTTAACCCTTTGTAACAGAAAGGGGGCAGCCATGCAAGAGGAAGCGCACAAACTGACGACGGCATCAGGACGGCCTTACGTCGAGAACGACAATACTCTGACCGTGGGCCCACGCGGGCCGATCCTACTCCAGGATTACATCCTGCACGAAAAGATGGCGCACTTCAACCGCGAACGCATCCCCGAGCGCGTGGTGCACGCCAAGGGGGCAGGCGCATACGGCACGTTTACGGTGACGCACGATATCATGACCTATACGCGGGCGAAGCTGTTCAATCAGATTGGCCAACAAACACGGGTGTTCGTACGCTTCTCCACGGTGGGTGGGGAGAAGGGCAGTGCCGACACCGAGCGTGACCCGCGCGGGTTTGCGGTAAAGTTCTATACCGCGGACGGCAACTGGGACCTGGTCGGCAACAATACGCCGATTTTCTTTGTGAAGGACCCCAAAAAATTTGGCGATTTTATCCACACCCAAAAGCGCGACCCGCGTACCAACTGCAAGAGCCCGACCATGATGTGGGATTTCTGGTCGCTCAACCCTGAGAGCCTGCACCAGGTGCTGATCCTCATGAGCGACCGCGGCACGCCATACAGCCATCGGTACATGAACGGCTACGGCAGCCATACGTTCTCGCTCCTGAATGTCAGAAACGAGCGCACCTGGGTGAAGTTTCACTTCAAGACGCGGCAGGGCATCAAGAACTTGACCCATGCAGAAGCGCTGGCGATTCGGGGCCAGGATCCTGACTGGGCGCAGCGCGACCTAGTGGAAGCGATCGACCGCGGCGACTACCCGCAGTGGGCGCTCAAGATCCAGGTCATGACTGAGGCTCAGGCCAAAACCTTCCGCTGGAATCCATTCGACCTCACAAAGATCTGGCCGCACGGAGAGTTCCCGCTCATCGACGTGGGTATCATGGAGCTCAACGAGGTCCCGGCCAATTACTTCGCCGACGTCGAGCAGGCGGCGTTTGCGCCGGCCCACGTGGTAGATGGCATCAGCTACTCGCCGGACAAGATGCTGCAGGGGCGTCTGCTATCGTACCCCGACGCACACCGTTACCGTTTGGGGGTCAACTATGAACAGCTCCCGGTCAACAAGTGCCCCTTCGCCGTAGCCAATTATCAGCGCGACGGCTTCATGCGAGCCGACGGCAACGGCGGCAGCAGCGCGAACTACTGGCCGAACAGCTTCGATGACATGACAATCGACCCGAATTACAAAGAGCCAGCGCTTGCCCTGGAATCGACGGTTGCCGACTGGTACGACCGCAACGCCCCTGGCGAAGACGACCACTATACGCAGCCGGGGAATCTCTTCCGCCACGTGCTGACAGACGCTGACCGACAGCACCTGATTCACAACATCGTGGTGTCGATGCAGGGGATCACCGGTCCCAAGCGCGACGCGATCATCTACCGCCAGCTGTGCCACTTCTGCCGCGCCGATATCCAACTTGGTATGCGGGTCGCCGCAGGCCTGGGCGTTGATGTCGGCGGGCTCTTGCCAAGCGCAGGGGTTCGGGCATGATATGAATTTCGGTCGAATGTTATGCATAGATATGCTCTTCTGAGGGCAAGGTCGGACTAGCCGCCTCAGGAGAGCAAGCCATGCGCAAACCTCTACCGATTATCCACGAGGAACCTTTGAGCAAAGTCCCATAACAGAAGGTGAGCAGGTCAATTCGTGCGTGTTCGATTGCACACACGATTGCGAAACTGCCGGAGGGTCGCTTGCGGCGTCCGGGTAGGCCGCTTTTAGAACCGGCCATCAACCGCGAACCGGTGCGCGCCTAGGGCAGGAGGGCGGACAGGGTGAAAAAGCTAGGTTCGCTATAGGGCTCACTTCGCCTGATAGCTGAACTTCTGCCCGCCGATGGTGGCCTCCAACATCGCACCGCTGATGGGGATCACCACTACCGCGACACCGTCGACGAAAGTGGCATTGGTAGCGACCCCCGACTCGAGCACCACGGCCGAGGCGTCGGCGCCAAAGTTGAGCGACTCCGCCTTGAATCGGTCCAAGGCAGCCTTGTCCTCGAAGACGAGCAGCTCGCTAAAGGTCTGGGCTCCTGCCTGTAGGCCCACCGAGGCCTGCGAGAGGTCGCTATAGCCGATGTGCCGCCCCTGCTCGTACACCACCCCCTGGCCGTGGGCGCCGCCCACGATGAGGCCCCCCTTGGTCACCTTGGGGAAGACTGTATAGCCGTAGCCCCTCCTGACCACCTCTGCCAGCGAGGGGTC
>JBKPCR010000269.1:0-6262 GCA_046727435.1 bacterium
CTCGCCAATGATCTGCGCCTCCTGACCGTGTTGGTGGCCGCGCATCCGCTCCAGAACCTTCTTGCCATCGTCCCCTCCGACGATGGCGATGAGTTTCCCCTCATTGGCTACGTAAAGGGGGTCAATTCCGAGGATTTCACATGCTCCCTTGACATCTTCCCGAATCGGGATGCGCTTTTCATCGAGCACAATCCCCATATGCGAACGTCGGGCGATCTCATTCAGGGTTGTTGCAAGTCCACCGCGGGTTGGATCACGCAGGCAGTGAATGTTGGGGCTAGCCTCCAGCATCACCTGCACGAGGGCGTTGAGGGGCGCCGTGTCGCTCAGGATCTCGGTCTCAAATTCCAGACCCTCCCGCTTCGACATCACTGCCATGCCGTGGTCGGCGATGGTACCGCTGAGGATCACAGTGTCTCCAGGCCGTACCTGATCCGCAGAGATGATGCACTTATGCTCAAGACACCCCACCCCCGAGGTGTTGATGAAGACCTTGTCGCCGCTCCCCCGGTTCACCACTTTGGTATCGCCGGTTACCAGGATCACACCAGCTGTCTCGCAAGCCTCCTGCATGGAGTGCACGATACGCTGGAGCTCCGCCACCAGCAACCCCTCTTCCAAGATGAAGGCGGCGCTCAGAAATAGTGGGCGAGCGCCGCTCATGGCGATGTCATTCACGGTCCCGTTCACCGCCAACCTGCCGATATCCCCCCCAGGGAAGAAGATCGGGGTTACTACGAATGAATCCGTGGTAAACGCCAGGCGCGCGCCGTTCACCTCCAAGACGGCCTGATCGTCGAGCTTTTCGAGATACGGGTTGCGGAAGGCCGGGAGGAAGAGTTTTTCGACGAGATCGGCGGTCAACTTCCCCCCACTGCCATGGCCCAGGAGTACCTCCGTTGAGTCCTGGAGGGACATGGGGCAGCTCCCCAGGATGGTCGAGATGTCTCCGTCCATCAGATCACATCCTCCTTGCTTGGGTATGGGCCTGCGAAAATCCCCCCTTGACCCCGATGCTCTCCCGGCATTTCCGCATGATAGCGTCGTTCATGGTGATACCCCTTAAGGCTGTGACCCCGCCGGTTCGACAGCCAGGTGACGCCCATAATTGTAGTAGGCCGCGCAAGCCCCCTCTGCCGAGACCATGGTGGCGCCGAGCGGATGCTGGGGCGTACACTGCTTCCCAAAGGCTGGACATTCGTGTGGCTTCTTCAACCCCCTGAGGATCTGACCACTGATGCAGATGGCAGACTCTTCGGTGTCGATTTCCTCCACGGCAAAGACCCGCGCCGCGTCGTATCCGTTGAACTCAGGCTGGAGCTTGTATCCGCTCTGAGGGATCGTCCCCACCCCTCGCCACTTCTGGTCGCAGACCTCGAAAACCTGCCATATGATCTGATGTGCCGCGAGGTTGCCGCCGCGGGTCACCACCCGGCTATACTGATTTTCCACCTCGGCTCGCCCTTCTTCAAGCTGCCGGACGACTCTGAAAACCCCCTCCAGGATGTCCAGGGGCTCGAAGCCAGTGATCACGATGGGAACCTTGTAGGCTGCGCTGATGGCCTGATACTCTTGGTATCCCATGATCGTGCAGACATGACCGGGCCCCAGGAAGCCCTGCACCCGGTTATGCGGGGACTGCAAAATGGACGTGATCGCTGGGGGGACGCGGACGTGGGACACCAGCAGGGAGAAGTTGCGAATCCCGAGTTGGCGGGCCTGGTGAACGGTCATGGCGTTGGCTGGGGCGGTCGTCTCGAAGCCGATGGCGAAGAAGACGACCTGGCGCTCCGGGTTGGATTGGGCGATCCTGAGGCAATCCAGCGGGGAATAGACGATCCTCACGTCGGCTCCCTTGGACTTCAGACGGAAGAGGTCGGTCTGAGAGCCTGGCACCCGCAGCATATCTCCGAACGAGCAGAAGATGACCTCGGGATGGGAGGCAATGGCGTGGGCTTTATCGATCATCTCTAAGGGGGTGACACAGACCGGGCACCCGGGACCATGCACCAACTCGACCCCCTTGGGCAGGAGATAGTCGATGCCATGTTTGACGATGGAGTGCGTTTGCCCGCCGCAGACCTCCATGATGGTCCACGCACGGGTGAGGCAACGTTCGATTTCCTGGACCAACTGGTTGGCGAGCCTTTCGTCCCGATACTCGTCCAGATACTTCATGACTGTCCCCCTAGACCATCAGGAGGCTCTGCACCCTCCCCATCGAACTGCGCCATGGCTTCCCCCATCTCCTCCAAGAGCTTGTATGTCCGGGCCGCCTCTTCCGCATCGACCGTGCTGATGGCGAAGCCGACGTGGACCAGGGCATACTCGCCGACGACGGCGTCAGGGATGCACTGCAGGCAACACTTGCGGATGGTGCCGCCGAAGTCTAGCTTCCCCATCCGGAGCCCGTGCTCTTCGTAAATCTCCACGATTCTTCCTGGAATCGCCAGGCACATCGCCTCCCCTTTCCTCAGCGCCTTGTCGCCAGGATTGCATTCGCCACCGCCGCCTGACCTAAGGAGATCCCGCCATCGTTGGGTGGCACCTGGGTGTGTGTATAGACCTCGAAACCATGAGCCATTAGGCGTGAGACGACCATGGTCAAGAGACGGATGTTTTGAAACACGCCGCCGCTCAGGGCTACCTGTCGCAGGCTCGTCAACTCGCGGATGTGACAACACACGATGAGGATGATCTCTGTCAGCGTCGTATGGAACTTTCCTGCGATGAGCGGCGCCGGGGCTCCTCTGAGCAGGTCATCGACGACCCCTCTGATAATGCCCCTCGTCTCCACTACCATCGGCCTGCCATCGTGGTGCAAGCGAAAAGGGTACCCCTCCACAGGCGTCCCATCTGCCAGCATCTCCAACTCCACGGCCGCCTGGGCCTCGTATTGCACCTGATCTCGGAGGCCGATCAGCGCAGCGATGGCATCGAAGAGACGGCCAGCGCTGGACGTCAAAGGCGAGTTGACTCTCTGCGTCAGCATCTGGCGGATAATCCGCCAGCGGCGCTGATCGAGACGATGGACGAAGTCCAAGCCAAGGGCCTCCATCTCCGCGCCGTAGACGCGATGCAGATAGACCGCTGCCATGCGCCATGGCTGGCGGATTGCCTGAACTCCCCCGGGTAAGGGAACCTCCTCCAGGTGGGCCAGTCGCTCGAATGCAGCGTAGGAAGCCACCAGAAACTCTCCGCCCCAGACCCGGCCGTCATTCCCATAACCAGATCCGTCCCAGGCCACGCCGATGACCGGCCCCTCACACCCATTCTCTGCCATGCAACTAACGATGTGTGCGTGATGATGCTGGACAGCGACGTGCGGTAGCTCCTCCAACGCCAGTGCATACTGGCTGGAGAGGTATCCGGGATGAAGATCGTAGGCAATGGCCTGGGGTGTGATCTCGAAGAGCCTCTTGAAGTGCTCGATGCCCTCGACGAATGCGCAATAGGTCCGATAGTCCTCCAGATCGCCAATGTGCTGGCTAATAAAAGCATACTCTCCCTTTGCCAGACAGAACGTGTTCTTCAAATGTGCGCCACAGGCCAGAATTGGCATTGTGCAGGGTATCGTCAAACGGATGGGCAGAGGAACATAGCCGCGCGAGCGCCGGACGAGGAGTTCTTTTCCCAAGACGATCCTAATCACGGAATCGTCGCAGTGCATATGAATAGGCCGGTCATGGGTCAGAAAATAATCGGCGATGCCGGCGAGACGACGCACGGCATCATCATCCTGGTAGGCAATGGGTTCCTCTGTCAGGTTGCCGCTGGTCATGACCAGTGGCCGGGCGGCCTGCTGGAGCAGTAGATGATGCAGGGGAGCGTAGGGAAGCATGACCCCGAGGTAGCGGTTCTGCGGAGCGACTTCTCGGGCGATGGGGCAATTGGGGTGTTTCCTCAGGAGGACGATGGGACGTCTTGCTGACGCGATGAGTTCGGCCTCGACCGCACTGACCGCGCAGAGACGCCGCGCCATGTCGAGGTTCTGAACCATGACGGCCAGCGGCTTGGCCTCGCGCTGCTTCCGCCTACGGAGCTCCCGGACCACGTCATTTCGCAGCGCATCGCAAGAGAGGTGGTAACCTCCGAGCCCCTTGACGGCGACGATCTTCCCCTCCTGCAGTCGGACGCCGATGAAGGCGCAAGGATCGTCTACAGGTATCTCCTTCCCCTGGAAGTCAGCGACCCAGAGTCTAGGGCCGCACCTGGGGCAAGCTATGGGCTGGGCATGGAATCGTCGATCGCGGGGGTCTATGTACTCAATCTGACAGGCTGTGCACATGGAGAATCCGGCCATGGTCGTGCGTTCCCGATCGTAGGGAACACCGCTGACAATGGTGAAGCGTGGACCGCAGGTTGTGCAGTTGAGGAAGGGATAATGGTAGCGACGATCGTGTGCAGCGTTGAACTCGCTGAGGCACTCAGGGCAGGTGGCCACATCAGGAGCCAAGAAGACGTCCTTATCGTCTCGGGCCTCGCTTGGCTCGATGGCAAACACGGTGTAATGTCGGAGTGGCTGTTTCTCAGCTCTAATCCTCTCGATACGGGCGAGCGGTGGGGCCTCGGCGGTCAACGCCCGGAGGAAATTCTCGATACAAGTGGGATCTCCCTCGACATCGATTACGACGCCTGTGGTGTCGTTCCGCACACTACCGTATAGACCTAGCCGACTGGCCAAGCCATACACGAAAGGGCGGAAACCCACCCCTTGGACAACGCCCTGAACCGTGATTTTTCGCCGGTCCCACACAGGGTCTTGCCTCGGTATTTCGACTCGCCGATCCAAAGGTAGCCCGCTTTCAGCGTTCGGCGCTCAGTTAGTGGGGGGGAAATAGGCATGGACGAGGTCGATAGTGCAGGTCATCGAACCGCACACCCCATGACTCCGTACTTCCAGCCCTGGACGTGGCTGTCTTACCATTGGCCTCCAAAAAGCCTCTGTCTAACACACTGGCTATCGCAATGTCAATGAAGATCAGGATATTGGCGCTTTGGGTGGTTTACGCCACCCGCTATCGATGCAAAGTTGCCACAGATATATTTGACGTTTACAAGAACTCGCGACTGGTGTAGGCTGATGGCCAGCGTCCACCTCCCGCGCGGGATCGTACTGGTCATTTCTCATGGCTTGACAAGGCTGCATCAGAACCGGGGTTGAGGCATGGATTATCTGGCCTATCAAGCGCAAATTCGCCAACTTTTTATCGAGGCTGTGACTGGTCCTGAAAACCGCCTCGACCTCGCCCGGGCGGCCCTACTGATCGCCAGTGAACAATATCCAGGCCTCGATATCCTGCGCTATATAGCAAAGCTGGAGGTGATGGCAGCCGCCGTGCGACCCGCAGTCACGACGACAGACGATCCTACCCTAAAAATCGAGTACCTCAATGCCTACTTGTTCGAGGAACGGGGATTTCGTGGGAATGCCGAGGAGTACTACGACCCGCGGAACAGTTTTCTCAATGACGTCGTCGACCGCGGATTGGGTATCCCCATCACGCTGTCGATCGTCTATATGGAGGTGGGACGACGCGTCGGCATGCCGCTGCAAGGTGTCGGCATGCCGGGTCACTTTATCATGCAGTATGCAGAGCCTGAGGAAGACATCTATATCGATCCCTTCAACAAGGGACGGATTCTGTCGCGTCAGGCATGCGAAGAGTTGATTCAGCAGCTCTATGGTGAGCCGGTGCCATTTCAAGAGACCTTCTTAGCACCGGTGAGCAAGAAGCAGATCTTAGCTCGCATGTTGATGAACCTGAAAGCCATCTATATCCATACTAAGGACTACTTGAAAGCCCTCTCCGTGGTCGAGCGTCTCCTCATCATTCAGCCAGATGCGGAGCAAGAGATGAAAGATCGAGCCGCCCTGCGCAATCTGATCCGGATGCTCAACTGATCGCGCACCTTCACAGCCCGCCACTTACTGTAACAATACCTCAACCTTGGCTTTGCTGCGAAGTCCCGCCATGTATTGCTGATAGCGTTCATAGGTCTGCTGCTGTGTGAGATCATCTTTCACCTGCGACTTCGCCTCGTCGAAGGCGAGCGCTCTGCCAGTCTTGCGGTCCTCGACTTTAATAATGTGATAGCCAAATTGGCTACGCACGACCTCACTCGTCTGGCCCGGCTGGAGGGTGAAGGCCACCTCTTCGAAGGCCGGCACCATGCGGCCGCGCGGAAAGAAGCCGAGATCCCCACCGTTTTCCTTCGAGCCATCGTCAGACAACTCTGTGGCCAAGCCTGCGAAGTCTTC
>JBKPCR010000270.1:0-11274 GCA_046727435.1 bacterium
GTGAGGACATCCATGGCGATGGTGGGCTTGACCGCGTGCTTATCCAGGACATCGAGGACGCGGAAGATGCCGACACGGTGGCCATACTCGCGATGTGACCAGGCCGTGACGTCAGGGAAGGGTCCCTGGCCATAGCCACCGGCGAGATTGGGCAGCTGGTAGCTGCCGGGGGGACGGCTCCATTCCATGTGCTCAAGGGTCACGATAACGCACAGAGCCACTCTGGCGTTGCCCGGCCATGTGAGCACTGTGCGCGTGGTATTCAGGGGAGACCAGTCATAATGGCCGTGGTCCATTCCAGAGTGTAGTTCTGGAAACACGTAATTCCGCTCGACGGGCATGGAACGACTCCTTATTGGTTGACGCGTGCCGCGTGGGCCACCGCCTGTTCGTAGTAATGGGCCAAGTAATACTCGGCGATCTCGTCGGTGGTGGCCTGCCACACCCGATCGTGCGACATGATATAGTCCAGCACCTCGGCCAGGTATTTGACGCGGTGGGGGCGACCGATGACGTACGGGTGGAAGGCGATGCACATCAGCCTGCCGTTTTCCTCGCCCTCGCGGTAGAGTTGATCGAACTGGGCCTTACAGATCTTGGCGTAATAGTCAGCCTCGTAGTGATGCCGTATCAGAGGGGCATCGTTCAGCTCGGAGGTGTAGGGAATACAGACCAGCCTACCCGACCTGACCTTGATGGGCAGAGGATGATCGTCGATTTTCCAGTCAGTCTGATAGATGAAGCCCGCCTCGGCGACGATGTCCGGAGTGCGCTCGGTATTGGAGGCCGCGGGCCCCGACTGGCCTTTCAACTCCCGCCCTGTGAGCTGTTTGAACGTCTCTCGACAGCGTTGGAAGAACTCCCGCTCTTGCTCCTCGGAGAACGCGGTGATGTAGCGGGTGTTGTAAAAGCCGTGGTTCACGAAGGTCCAGTCCCGCTTGAGCATGGCATCGGCGATCTCCGGGAAATGCTGTAGCACCCCGACGTTCAGCGTCGTTGAACATCGGATCTGATAACGGTCCAGCACCTCGAGCACGCGCCAGAAGCCCACGCGATTACCATATTCGTGCAGGGAGTACTGTTGCACATCGGGCAGGGGAGTACGAGGCCAGGGATTGCGCACCCCGTCCAGGGGCGGCAGATATTCATAGTGCTCGACGTTGGGGGCAACCCAGAAGGCAATCCTGGCATTGTTGAGCCACTTGATGATGGGACGGTCAATCATGGGAAGGTAGTCCATTCGATTCGGGGGTAATGGCATCGGCAAACTCCTCCTGATCTCAGCTTCCAGCGTTCTGGCTCGGCAGAGGTGTGCGGTGGAGCTCACGTCTCTACCCAGTGCCGAAGGCGATATATGTTCGACTCTCGATTGACTGCTGATTGCGCAACGACGCCTCGCAACTAAATTCCCAAAACGACTTACCTTTTGGAACCCACGGGCTATTGTACTCGCTTGTAAGCTAGCCATCCCACCCAGGTAAACTGGTAGAATTGCCGGCCGGAAAAGCTGCTTGCGTCGGAGTTCCTGCCGCGTGCACTAGCCTGCGGACCAGCGGTGGTAGAGAACCCTGGGCCTCCTTAGTTTCTGCCCATTTGGCGATTTGAGTGGCGATAATCCGCATCGGAAACTTGACCTCATTCGTGTGCTCGAGTTTATGGTTTGTTGTCAAGGACGCTACACGTTAGAGCACTTCAGCGCACACAGCTGCGAGCGCAGCCATAATGGGGAGCCCCCCCATGCCCCGAAACATGAGGCATTCTAGCACCGGTACCGATGCTCCTCAACCGCCGTGCTTGCACCACTTGCCGCTAGGGTGGGCCCCCCGTTGTGGGTGGTCTTCGAACCTTTTGGGCTCCAATAGGGGAGTTTTCGTGGGGGAAGGGGATCGAACAATCGTTCCCTTCATTCTGGGATTTGGGCCATACGAGCCCTGATACAGCGTGAGGCGTAGCCGGGGCCAGCCGCTTCCACTGGGTTATCATGCCCGCCTGATACCGACGATCAAGAAAGCCCCCTCCTCGTCGCCACTGAACTTCAATAAGTTTGTATGATGACGCCGTAAAGCGTGTTCGATGTATGTCGTCGTGCAGTTTCCTAGACGTACCTAACCCACTTTGGGCGGCGCCCTATAAAGAAAGCTCAACTGATGAAAATGCTCGTCTTTCGAGACAATTGCAAAGGCATTGGAAGGCGCGTATTCCCAAACCATACGATCGTCTGCTTCGTGCAGATTGGCGTTTCGGACAGGCTCCGAACTAGGAAACAGATCAGCAAGGCGCCCGACGAGTTTGTAGGAGAGATTATGGTCAAAGAATAGCTTCATGGGTCAATGGCCGATACCAGTTTGCGCTCGCGGTCGGCAGCAAACGCGAGGCAGGCACGAATGTCTTCCTGCGTCAGGTCTGGAAAGTCGTCAAGGATTTCTCGCTCTGACATCCCAGAGGCCAGATATTCCAGCACATCGTAAACCGTGATTCGCATACCGCGGATACAGGGCTTTCCACCACGCTTGCCAGGTTCGATCGAAATTCTGTCCTGGTAATTCATAACAACTTCCCCCGTCCCTCCCTTTGCTATGCATCTTTTCCAGTGCCTGCATCTGCAGCATAACGCTCCCGCTGAGCTGCGGCCCACAGGAGAAAACGCAGGGAATAGCCAAAAACGTGCGCTGTGGGCCGTCAGCTCCAGTGGGTTGTTCGGCTGGGCACGCACCTGCGCATACCTAGCGGATCACCTCATCCGCCAAGACGAGGAGCGATGGAGGTATCGTGATCCCCAACGCCTTGGCGGTCTTGAGGTTGATGACTAGCTCGAACTTGGTGGACTGCTCGACGGGCAGGTCGGCCGGTTTGGCGCCTTTCAGGAGCTTGTCCACGTAGGTGGCGGCACGCCGCAGCACGTCAGGCCTGCTCGGCCCATAGGACAAGAGGCATCCTGCCACCACCCACTCTCTCCAACTGTACATTATAGGCAGTCGGCTCTGCGTAGCGAGGTCTGCGACGACCTGTCCGCGCTCACTATTGAGCAGCAGCGCCTCCTCTATCACGAGGACCGCGTCCGCACCCGCTCGGGTCATCGCCGCAAAAGCGGTATCCAACTCGTCCACACTGCGCACCTCCACGAGGTGCAGGTGCAGCCCCAGCACCCGAGCGGCCTCTGTCAGGTTGTGCATGACGGACTCAGAGTATGGATGGGCCGCATTGATCAATACGGCGATGCGCGTGCTCTGGGGCACCGTCTCCTTCAGGAGCTCGAGCCGCTTGCCGGGGAGTTCCGCACTTAGGAAGCTCAAGCCCGTGTTGTTCCCTCCCGGGTGCGCCAGGCTAGCGACGAACCCTTGCCCAACCGGATCAGCGGTGGCGGCCATCACGATCGGGATCGTGCACGTGGCGTGCTGGGCCGCCCGGATCGCGGCGGCTCCCTCTGCCACAATCACGTCCACTTGGAGCCGGGCCAATTCGGCCGCCAGGTCGCGGAGCCGTTCTCGGCTCCCCTCCGCATAACGGTCCTCAATGACGCGTTCTGGCCCTCGACGTAGCCGAGCTCGCGCAGACCCTGCCGGAAAGCTTCAAACGATGGTTCGGGTCCAGCGATAGGGCTACCAACACTAAGAAGCCGACCTACCTGGGGCACTTTGGTCACCTGCTGTGCGTCGGACGCGAGCGGTACCAGGAGGAGAACGAGGGCCAGCGTTGCCACGAGCCCAACGGTATAGAACCGCATGGTGATCTCCTTCGACACGGATTGCCCCTGATCTGCAGCCGAACTACGATTAGACTGCCGAATGGGTTTGTGAAACACTGTAGTGGGCTGCTGCCTATCACCCCGCCAGCTGCAGCCCCCCATCCCTCAAATAGCCTGCATACTAGCACCCTTATGCATGCCCTTCAAGCTCGCTGTGACGCCTGCAAGTCTGCAACATCACGCTCCCTAACATCCTAACGCCGCGATGTCGCCCGCTCGATGCAACGACGATCGTTGGGACTTCGTGATGGAAGATACAGTCGAAGAACAAGGCTCATAAAAGCTGGACGAGACCGCGTTGGAGATTGGCGACATAGGCGGTACAGGATGATGCCTGGACAGCAACGTAGGCGGTATGCTCTGCTCTCTGCAAATGGGAAAGGGAGGAACCACAACGGGCAAGGACGAAGAGAACGAGCGCGGTGCTTACGTCTATACTATAGGCGCCCCAACATCTTCTCCTCAACTAACCGTGGGACTTGCTCGCATGCTACTGATCCTCGTCAGATGAAACTTGCCCCGCTATCAAGCTAGGAGTATGATGCCACATGTTAGATGGGGCTTGTCGGACGCTGACAAGAGCATGGTAGAACTGGCACATGACCCGAGGAGCCTGAAATGGGACACTTGTCCTGACGTTGGTGCTCCGACCTGAGGCGGCAGCTCAAGTGGCTCCTCAAACGCATTGTGCCCATAGGGCGATTTATGGTAGTCCATTGGAGACAACCGGCATGGTCGAGCAGGGCTATTTCTCTGCTTGGAAGGTAATCCTGAGATGATGCGACCAAGGACAGGAGGAAGACGCCATGTTTCAGTGCACCAATGTTGACCACATCGCCATCAATACCCACGACATGGAGGCCACGCTGCAGTTCTATTGTGGCGTCATGGGGATGCGGTTAGCGCGGACCGCTCTCACCCCAGACGGGCGAAGGCATTATAACGTCCAGATCGGCGGAGGTACCGCTTTCGCGATCTTTGATGGGGCCAAGGCATCCCCGGAGGGAGTCCCCCACAGCCTAAACCATTTGGCGCTCGTCGTGGCCACGGCGGATGAGTTCGATGAGGCCTACAAGCGTCTCCAGAACCATGGGGTCAAGGTAACGGACATTATCGAGCGGAGTTATGGCAAGACCTTCTACTTCCATGACCCAAATGGCATTCGGCTACAAATTGAGCTGCAGACTCGGGAAGCAGAGCAGGACCCCTATAGTGACCCCAACCCAGTGCCGTTCGTACGCCAATTGCTTGCGAAAGCCTAGTCTGGAGGTGCGGGTGTGTTGGCGAATGCATGCGTCAACACACCCTTGAAAGCTCCCGCTAACTGGGCTGCTCCCGGTCCTGTTCGGCTCGCCATTTCGCCAGGTAATCCAAGACGTCAGCCAGGGGTAAGACATCGGCATACTTCTGGTTCATGTCGAACAGGTTGATGGCATGCGCCGCTTCGTGGCGGTCAAACACGCATTCCTCCACCACGATCATGCGGTACCGATAGGTGCAGCCGTCGACGACACTGGCGCGAACACAGCCGCTGGTGCTCTCTCCACAGGTGATGATGGTGTCGACTCCCAGATAATTCAAGTGTCCTACCAGTGGGGTGCCCCAAAACGCGCTCGGAGAGGATTTGCGTAAGACCGCTTCGCCAGGCAGGGGTGCGACCTCATCGATGATGTCCCAGCGGCGCTTGCGGCGGGCTTGCGCTTCAGCATCTAGTTCGACCGGGCGCGACGACTCACGCCGCGCCGTCCATCCCTCCATCCCGCTCTGCTCTAGACCAGTCATGTGCACGATGGGTATTCTCGCCTCCCGGGCGGCCTTCAGCAAGGTTTGGAGAGGTGGTATCGCTTGCCACGCTGCTAGCCCACAACTGCTGGGCCAGGTCTTGATAGCTTCCAGCAGCGGTTCCGGCTTGTCCCCGAAGACCCAGCGATAGAGGTCGACGAGCAGCAGCGCCGGCCTATTGCCGAATCCAATACGGCGGTGTGCGCCCATGGCGAGGTGCGAGTGATCCTGCTCGGTGAGAAATCGGTCCCAGACGCGTTCAGGCATGATATGTACCTCCCTCTGCAGGATGTTGAGCTGGCCACCGCAAGGCCCTGCAGTGGCCATGATCTGTGGCGGAAAGAGAATAACCTATGGTACAGGCCAGGCTAGTGTATCATAGGTGTGAACGAGGGGGTAAACGATCTAGCGACACTCCTCGAACGCATTGAGATATCTGCCGTCGAGGCCCTCTCTGTAACGCTGGAGTGGGTGAAGGTGTGTCCCCCACCCCGCAATCTCGATGGTAAGGAGCCGATAATGCCATCACCATTTCCAAGCATGGACCCGTATCTCGAAGGTACATTATGGACAACAGTGCATTTTTCGCTCAGTGCCGAAATCGTACGGCAGTTGGCACCGAAACTACGGCCTCGTTACCTGGTATTGCCGGCTGAGCGCTTTGTTATGGAAACGCCGGAGAGCGTCGCGATCACCGCTGCGGATATGTATCCCGACGTCGGAGTGGCCAAAACTCGATCCATGGCAGGGGCCACGCAGGGGACCGTCGTTGCTCCTGCACCTCTAGAGCTTGCCACCATCATCCCTACGCCCATTCCCCACGTGACGATTGAAATTCGTGATACGGCAAACCGCCAACTGGTCACTGCCATTGAAGTCTTATCGCCAACCAACAAGCGCGGGGATGAGCGCGCGGAATACCTCGCCAAGCGCCGTCGCATCTTGCTCAGTACTGCCCATTTGCTGGAGATTGATCTCTTACGTCAGGGCCAGCGCGTGCCAATGCAACAGCCTTTACCCCGAACCCCCTATTTTATTTTTCTCAGTCGTGGTGAGAAACGACCCATGACCGAAATCTGGCCACTCAGTCTGGCAGAACCACTTCCTGTCGTACCCGTGCCGCTTCTCCCGAGCGACAAGGATGAGGCACTCGACCTACAAGAGGGGTTTGCCACCATCTATGATTTGCTTGGGTATGATCTGGCGCTTGACTATACGCAGCTTCCAGAAATTCCCCTGTCGCAGGAAGATGCGGCCTGGGCCGAGACGCTCTTACGTGCCGCTGGATTACGCACGTAAGCTGTCTCGCCAGGACACTCATACGCCCTTGTGCCGACCTCCCAGCCTCACTCAGAGCCGCCCTCAGGTTGCACAGTGCCTGAGGTCAGCCACCGCCTATCCAGGCTTCGGCAAGGATCGGAGCACGTGTTGGTTCAGCTGAGGAGGTCCTCGACGGAAACCGATACATCGGGAAGCAGTGGCGTGGTGATGGTCTGCCCCGTGGTATAGGTGACAACTTGAGCGGCCTGTTCAGCGAATTTCCATACCTCGATCGACTGCCGCAGCCAATCGACAATCCAATCCTCTTGTGCGCCTGTCCGGGCATAGAGGGCGCGCTTCTTGACATAATCGATCTCGACGCTTCCCTCGGAGACCACTTCCATGACAATGTTTGGAGTCCCCGAGAGGGCACGACCGGTTGCCAAATGGAGCCGATCGGGCAGCACGATCGCGATGTCGGGAGCGACGTTGTCTTCGGCTTCCTCACTCCAGACAATGCCGGGCTCAACCAATAATATCCCTCCCGTGCCTCTGACAGCGGGATAGACCTGAGCGCAGAGTTTCCCGATGATCGCGGCATGGCGCAGGTGTGGTTTCCGCGACACGATCAGCTCCCCATCGATGATTTCGTAGCTCAGGAACGGCTCTTCCGGGAGCCTTTCGAGGTCCTTCGTTTTCCAGCGGTAACTGCTGACAACAAGGGTCTGCATCGTCCACCTCCAGCCAACGCCGATGAATTGGCGAGCGTGCTGAGGGTCATGAGACCTTTGCAGGTCTGAGGTGTAATACCATTCTGTAGCCTAGTATACATCAACCCGGAGCATGCGGTGGTGGCGTTTCTCACCGGGTGGGGATCGTCGTGGTGAGCGGTGTGCCTCTGACGTGATGCGGGGGGTCGGGGGCGATGGCCTAAAAGGTGGGGTGGCCAGCGGTCTCACACAGCCGCGGGCTCGCCTGCAGCCCGGCGGATGCCGACTCATCGGCATCGCACCGCTTCTGCTCTCGGGTGAGCTCGTGAACGCATGCATATCCCTTGCTCGACCTTGACGGCATGCCCGCGGTGCTCAGCTGGGCGCCGCCACCGCGTCTTCCACAGCATTGAAGTGCAACTCCTTGCGGCTTGGGTTGTAATCGACGAGAACCTTCTGGCCGTCGCGCACCTCGCCTGTGAGGATCAGCCGCGCCAGAGGTGTTTCGACTTCCTTCTGGATGGCACGCTTCAGGGGGCGAGCGCCATACGTCGGGTCGTAGCCAATGCGTACCAGATACTCCCGTGCCGCGTCGGTCAACTCGATCTGGATATGCCGCTCGGCCAGCCGCTTGCGAAGATAGCCCAGCTGGATCTCGACGATCTGTTTGAGGTGCTCTTCCGACAGAGCATGGAAGACAATGATCTCATCCACCCGGTTCAGGAACTCCGGCCGGAAGTGACGCCGCATCTCTTCAAGCACCGCCTGCTTCATCCGCTCGTAGGCCTCGCCCTCGAAGGCACCGCGATACTCCAGAATGCGGTGGCTGCCGACGTTCGACGTCATGATGACGATGGTATTCTTAAAATCCACCGTGCGCCCATGGCCGTCGGTCAGGCGGCCGTCGTCGAGGATCTGGAGCATAACGTTGAATACATCATGGTGCGCTTTCTCAATCTCATCGAAGAGGATCACCGAATACGGGCGTCGCCGCACCGCCTCGGTGAGCTGTCCACCCTCGTCATAGCCCACGTAGCCCGGAGGTGCGCCGATCAGACGTGCCACCGTATGCCGCTCCTGATACTCCGACATATCGATGCGGATCATGGCGCGCTCGTCGTCGAACAGAAATTCCGCCAGGGCGCGCGCCAGCTCGGTCTTGCCCACCCCTGTCGGCCCCAGGAAGATAAAGCTGCCAATAGGTCGATTTGGGTCCTTTAATCCGGAGCGCGCCCGCAGCACAGCCTCCGACACGGCCTTCACTGCCTCATCCTGCCCGATGACGCGTTGACGTAGCTCCTCGTCGAGATGCAGCAGCTTCTGGATCTCACCCTCCAGCAGCTTCGACACTGGGACGCCAGTCCAGCGGCTGACCACCTCGGCGATGTCTTCTTCGTCTACCTCTTCCTTGAGCAACCGGAACTGCCCCTGCTTCTGCGTCAGCCGCTCCTCTTCCTCTTGGAGTTGGCGTTCGAGCGCGGCCAGTCGGCCATAGCGCAGCTCCGCGGCGCGGTTGAGGTCATATTGGCGCTCGGCCTGCTCGATTTCGATCTTGGTCTGCTCGATCTGCTCACGGATGGACCGCAGGCGCTGCACCGCGTCTTTCTCCATTTGCCACTGGGCCTTCAGGGCGTCGGCCTGCTCTTTCAGATTGGCCAACTCGCTCTCGAGTTTGTCCAGGCGCTCCTTCGACGCCGGGTCGGTTTCTTTTTTCAGGGCTTCGCGCTCGATTTCCAGTTGCATCACCCGCCGCAAAATCTCATCTAACTCCGTCGGCATGGAGTCGATCTCGGTGCGCAGCTTGGCCGCTGCCTCATCGACGAGATCGATAGCTTTATCGGGCAAAAAGTGATCTGTGATGTAGCGCTTCGACAGCACCGCTGCCGCCACCAGGGCCGAATCTTTAATGCGGACGCCATGGTGCACCTCGTAGCGCTCATTCAGGCCACGTAGGATAGAGATGGTGTCCTCGACCGATGGCTCGTCGACGAGGACGGGTTGGAAGCGTCGTTCGAGGGCCGCATCTTTTTCGATATGCTTGCGATATTCATCCAGCGTCGTGGCGCCGATGCAGTGCAGCTCGCCGCGCGCCAGCATGGGTTTGAGCAGATTGCTGGCATCCATGGCGCCCTCGGCTGCGCCAGCACCGACAACCGTATGCAACTCGTCGATGAACAGGATGATGTTTCCCTCTGACTCCTGCACCTCTTTGAGCACGGCTTTCAGGCGCTCTTCGAATTCGCCGCGATACTTCGCGCCAGCGACCAATGCCCCCATGTCGAGGGCGACGACACGCTTGTTCTTGAGTCCCTCCGGGACGTCGCCGCGCACGATTCGCTGCGCCAGGCCTTCAACAATGGCGGTCTTACCGACCCCGGGCTCGCCAATCAACACGGGGTTGTTCTTGGTGCGACGTGACAGCACCTGGATGACGCGCCTGATCTCCTCGTCGCGGCCGATGACCGGGTCGAGTTTGCCCTGCCCAGCGAGCTTGGTAAGATCGCGGCCGTAGCGCTCCAGCGCCTCGTAGGTGGCCTCAGGGTCTTGCGAAGTCACGCGCTGGCTGCCGCCGCACCTCCTGCAGCGCCTGCATGAGCCGCTCCCGCGTTAGACTCACCTCCTTGAGCAAGCGTCCGGTGGCACCGCCATCGTCGAGCATGGCCAAGAGCAGATGCTCGACCGAGACGTAGTCGTCCTTCAGCCGCTTGGCCTCATCCTCGGCTTGGACCAGCAGACGGTTCAGCCGAGCGGTGATGTAAATTTGATCCGGCGGCCCCGACGGCATCGAAACTTTCGGCAAGCGCTCCAATTCCTGGTCGATGCGGCGTTTGACGCCCCCGAGATCGATCCCGGCTTTTTGCAGGATCGACGGCGCCAAGCCACATTCTTGTTCCAGCAGCGCCGACAACAGTTGTTCGACGTCCACCTGCTGGTGGCTCAGCCGGATGGCTTTGGCTTGTGCCGCATTCAGTGCCTCTTGAACCCTTTGCGTCAAGCGATTCGCGTCCATCGTCTCCCTCCATTGCTGAGTTCAGCTCACCCCGGGCGTCAAGACCTGTCGCCCAAGGGGGCTGTTACAGACCTATGGGGTCCCCTGCGATTGCGAAGGTCAGCGCGTCTGGCCTCATGAGGCGCCGGGCCAGGGCCCGCACTATTTCGGCAGATACCGCATCGATCTTGGAGTTCCAAGCGGTCAAGTGATTCATCTCGAGGCCGAGGCGTTGGACCGCGAGCAGTCGTTCGGCCATGGTCGAAGTGCCATCGGGCGAGAGAGGCAAAGCGCCCTTGAGAAACGCCTTGCCGTCATCGATGTCGACCTCGGTGATATCGCCGCTGGCAAGCCGTCGCCATTCGTGCCGCACCAGCTCAATGGCGGTCGAAACTTTGTCGTTTTCGGTGGCGAAAGATCCGACGATCAGGCTTTCGTCGGACAGCGGCTCAAGCCGCGTGCGGACCGAGTAGACCAGGCCGCGTTTCTCTAGGAGGTGAAGGCGTTGACTTCCCCGCCGACCCGGCCGATGAGCCGCAGGTAGGCGTCGCCAGGATGATTGCTCGTGCCCTTGAACATGAGGTGCTCGAAGAAGTGCGCCAGGCCGGAATGCCCTGACGTCTCGTCGGCTGACCCGACCCGGTACCAGAGCATGTGCGTGACCACTGGTGCCCGGTGGTCGGGGATCAACACGACCTGTATGCCGTTCGCGAGCTGGAACATGTGGGCATCGAACAGTCCGGCCGATGCTAGGGCAGAAGGGCCAGAGCTCGTTGCTGAAGCCAGCA
>JBKPCR010000271.1:0-6108 GCA_046727435.1 bacterium
CGCGCTGCTTTCATCCTCATCCCAGATGACGAAGTGCGGATCGACTCCGGCCTCCAGGGGATTTTCTTTCAGAAGCCCGGCGCAGAAGGCATGGATGGTTGAGATGGGGGCATTGGCAAGACCGGTCAGCACTCGCCGCCAGTCAAGCCCTGGTCCACCGTCGGCGGACACGCCCGAGACACGAGCCAGCACCTCCCGCTTGAGGCGGTCGCGCATCTCGGCCGCCGCCTTCTCGGTAAAGGTGATAGCCACGATCTGACCTGGCGGGATGCCTTGTGCAAGCTGCGACAGATAGGCGCCCACCAGCGTGGCGGTCTTGCCCGTGCCAGCGCTGGCATTGACCACCGTATTGCGCGTGAAGGCCACGGCCTGCTGCTGCCTTGGGTTAAACGTAAGCATCGTTCACCGTCTCATGTCCCCTCGTCTGCTGAACCATGATCGCGCCAGGACTCTGCACCGGCTCCGCTGGTCCAGTAACGGCATAGCGCGGCATAGCTGCAATAGGTGCAGGTTTGCTTCGACTCCAGGGGCTGTGGCACAAAGCGGCCAGCGATGGCCAGCTCAGTGAGGCGTTGCATGCCGTGTGCGAGCCCCCCGACTTGGTCAGGCTCGAAGAAGGTATGGCTCACTTCAGCGTCCCAGGCCTTGCGCTTGGGGTCCTTCAGCAGCAAATACTGCAGATGCAGCTCCGCGTCAGGGGCGACTCGGTACCCATCCTTCGCCAACTGCAGTAGGGTAAGATAGAGATAGACAGGCAATTGGAACGACGACTGCCCGAGGGCATCCATCGCAAGCCGCTCACGATAGCGCCCAACACTGCCGCTATATTTAAAATCCTGAATCAGCACAGCGTCGATACCCGATGGTCCCTCTCGGACGGCCACCCGGTCGACACGGCCCTTGAGGGCGACCGACCAGGGGCCACATGTGACCGTTCCAGCGAGGTCGTGCTCATGATAGCGCGTGCGATACACTTCCGGCTGCCGTGTCGCCAAATATGCCGCCAGATCGTCGAGGACCGCCATCAACTCGCCTCTGCGGACGTGCCAGAAGCCCGGATGCCCAAGCCCAGGGTCGTAGCGGTGTTTGGCCAGCACTTGGTCCGCAATGGCCCGCATGCGCTGCACGGCAGCTGCAGCCTGGTGGGGAGGGTCGGAGTGAAAAAACTCGGACAGGATGCTATGCGTCAACTCACCCAATGTCGCCGGACTGACATCGTAGTCGGGCTCTGTGCGGGAGGCCAGTCGCAGCACATGCTTGCTGAAAAATGCAAATGGACAGGCGGCAGCATCTTCCAACATGGTGGGGGACCACGGCCGTTGAGGATCGAGGAAGCGGCCACGCAGATCGATCTGGCGGCCGATAGCGCCAAACGGTGCAGGGTCTATGTCGACTGTTGGGCTGGAGCTCAACAGGTAATCCCTGCGCAGAGCCTCGATCGACGCTAACGTGCGTAAACGCTCGACCATGACCCCACGCGAGCGCAGCGCTTCATCGAGGATGGGCAGATCACCGCCGCCGGTTGCTCCGCCGGTCGTCCCCCACGCCATGGCCGCGCGTCGCAGCAACTCCCCCGGTTCCAGGCACTGGACGAGGAGTGGGACAGAGGGCAGGGCCGGTGGGTGCTGGACGACCTGTGCCTGACCATCGACTTGACCAAAATGGCGTTGCACCTCATCGACGAAGATCGAGGGGAAGATTGCTTCGCCGTTCCCTGTACGGGTTGGGTACGACAGCACACACGTCTGATTGGCCGCTTCCAAGGCTAGAAAGAAAAGCAAGGGCTCTTCACGGGCCTTGTCGGTCGTCGTGAACAGGATTTTGCCGAGGAGGCGGCGATCCAGGATGCCGACGAATTTTTCCGTCAACACTGCGCGGACCGCTGGATTCAAGGCGCGACGAGCGCTGTCATCGAGCACTGGATGCTCGGTATAGTGCCGTGGAAACTCCGTATCCGCCAGGCCAGGGACAAAAACGTGGTCGAAATCGAGACCCAGAGTGTCCTGGACGCCGAGGACGCACACCGCACCCTCAGCCTGCCGTGGCTGATCGAGTGTGACCTCGCGCAGGAGGTCGATGGCCAGGAGACGGAATTCGGCAAAATCGAGGGGCGCATCGCCCAGAAGGTGCAGTGCCTCGGCCCCTGTCCATAGCGTATCGAAGAGCAATCGGAGGGCTTCGCGATCGCGCTGGATGACATGCAGCGGAACCTCGGGGTGCATTCCCATGGCCCGGAAGAACCCCAACTGCGTCAGAAGTGACTTGAGGCGCTCGAGATACGCGAGGAAGGGCCGTGATTCCCCGACCAAGTCGTCGAGCGCCGTTTGCAGCGCTTCAACCCAGTCAGCCAGAGCCACGATCCTTCGGGTGTCTTCCTCGGTTGGCTGCTGGCGACGCACATACGCCTCGATTTGCGTGGGCAGCGGGGCATGATGGCGATCGAGATAACCCACGGCATTGATCAGTCCAACGACGTCATGGGGCCAAGTCCCGTCGGGGCGCAGATATGCGCTGGTCAGGAGCTTTAATAGAGCCATCCTGGGATAAGTGCTATCAGCCAATTCGAGGAGACTGAACACGGTCTTCGTCAGCGGCACATGAAACAGCGGCAGACCGCGGCGGAACCAGAGCGCAATCCGATAGCGGCGGCAGATCGACTCCAGCAGCTCGCCGTACTGGTCGAGATTCCGCACCACGATAGCGATGTGCTCGGGGAAGACACCACGTGCCAAGAGCTCACGGATGCGACGGGCCATGATTTCGACTTCACGAGTGCGACCAGGGGCGGCGAGGACGGTGAATGTGTTGTCGGGGCCAAGCGCTTCACCCGCAGGACCTCTGCTGAACAACCGCTCGCTCAGGGCTTCGAGGTTGCCCCCCCGCGGCCGGGGCCTGGCAAATTCCGGCAGCACAAGCGCGGCCAGGCTTTCGTCGGCGACGAAGCGTTGCCAGGTGAATTCCGTGAAAGTCACCGCATCAATGTTCAGCCCGCTGGAGAAATGCTGCAGCATGCCGCCGTCATCGACCAACTTGATGAGCAAGGACACCAGAGCGTAATGCACCAGGGAGAGATGGTAGACATCGTGTACGACAATACGCCGTATCCCATGCAGCAACTCTGGCGTCGTCCCAGTGGTCAGATGATGCTGGAGCCGAAAGAGGATCGCCAGGTCCTGGTCACCCCGGTCAACCAAGCCGGCCTGGGCAAGGCAGGTTTGGTAGCAGCGCCATACCTCGAGGAGCCGATGCAATGCCTGACGGGTCGTAGGGGAGACTGCAGGATCCAGCAGGTCAATGCCAGCCACAAAATCCTCGACCCCTAACCCAACCCCCTTGAGCTCATCGATAACGCCACGATACTCGACCACCAGACCGGGCGAGGGGGCCTCACCCAACGATGCCGTGAGGCTGTGGCGCACGAACACAGTTCGGATTGCAGGCTCGATCACTCGCCCCGGCAAACCCTCGCTGCGGAAGAGCCGCTCGCTCAGCTCGGCATAGGTAAAGTAGTGATGATCGAACAGGAGGCCGCGGGCACGTGTGGTTTCACGCATGGCCCGATCGCGGCTGAGCGCGGTGGGATAGAGATGCAGATCCATATGATGGCTGTCCATCGCGTCTTCGACAATTTCACTTGAACAGAACAACATGCCCGCTAGGGTACACCAAAGCGCCGTGATCAGCAACCGGATTGCTGACGGATCGGGCCTCATCGCAGGGAGAGGCTAATGATAGCCGGGCGGTCAATTGGCGGTGCATCCCAGGGCGGTCTGGTGTGAGCATGTCGATGAGAATCCTTTCATGGTGAGGTATGCCAAGAGCCGAACTGAGGTATAATGGTGGTTGCTCGCGATCCGGCAAGACACCCGGCGTGCAAAGATGCATAGAGAAGGAGGTCTACAGATGCAGGAACGGCATACAGTGCCCCTAAAGATCGATGCGAAAATGCTCGCCGACTACCCGGAGTTGGCCGTGCTGACGTTGGATCTGCCTGAGAGCGATGGAGAGCCTGTGGAGACTGAGCGTGAGCGGATGCAGATCAATCTCATTCTCGATGTGTTGGACCAGCACTGGCAGGACCGACAGGACTTTTATGCGGCCGGCAATATGTTCTTGTACTATTGCGCCGAGCAGGCACGGCAGATCATCGCCGAAGAGGCCGACCCCGTTCGGCCGAGGCGGGCCTTTCGTGGTCCTGATGTGTTCATCGTGCTCAATGTCGATGGCAACATCCGACGGCAGAAATGGGTGGTATGGGAAGAGGGCGGACGCTATCCTAACGTGATCTTCGAGTTCCTCTCGCCATCCACGCGGCAAATCGACCGGACCACCAAGAAAGAGTTGTACGAGCAGGTGTTCCGGACGCAGGAGTATTACTGGTATGATCCTTTCGCGCCACGCGAGTTGCAAGGGTGGCAGTTGCGTGCCGGGGATGGCTACCAAGCGATGGTGCCGGATGATCGGGGTTGGCTCTGGAGTCCGTCGCTGCAGTTATGGATCGGCCGGTGGGAAGGCACCTATAAGCGGGCTCCGGCCACCTGGTTACGATTGTATGATCAGGAAGGACAATTGGCCCTGACGTCTGACGAAGCCGCTGAGCAGCGGGCCGAGGCTGCGCGGGTCCGGGCCGAGGCAGAGCAAGCCAGAGCCGAGGCGGAGCAAGCTAGAGCTGAGGCGGAGCAAGCTAGAGCCGAGGCGGAGCAGGCTAGAGCTGAGGCGGAGCAGGCTAGAGCTGAGGCGGAGCAGGCCAGAGCTGAGGCGGAGCGGACACACGCCGAGGCTGAACGCACCAGAGCTGACACCGCCGAAGCCGAAGTCGCTCGTCTACATGCTGAACTGGCCCGGCTGCGAGGGGAGAACCCCTGATCGAGCAAGCGCGCTCGGCGCCGCCGAACTGTTGGCGCCCTCATGTGGTAGCAGAGAAGCCTTTGACCGGCGGCGGGAAGATGGGGGTTGTCCGTAACCCATGCCCCCGTAAGTTTGTACCACCGAATTGCCACCATGACGCATGAAGGCAAGGAGAGTGCTGTGAATGTCACTGGTGTGAACGTCGAGGTCTTACGAGTCCCCGTGGAAAATCCTTATACCGCAGCAGGGCGGCAAGTCGAAGGAAACTGGCACGTCTTGGCGCGCGTAACGACGGATGATGACATCGAGGGCATCGGTTATGTCGTGTCGAATCGGGGGGATCTGGTGCGGGCGGTCGCGCAGGCGACCCGTGAGCTCGGAGAACACCTCATCGGAGCGCATGTCCTTGAGGTGGAGGCCGCCTGGGCACGTCTGGTGCGGGCGGGAGGCTGGACGGGTCCGGGAGGCATGCTGCATATCGCCATCGCCCCCCTTGATATCGCTCTCTGGGATGCCGCTGGAAAGGCCGTGAACCAACCACTCTACCGGCTCTTGGGCGGCTCCCGCGACCGTATGCCTGCCTATGCCAGCGATCGTCTGTGGTATAGCTTATCGCTCGATGAGCTAGCGGAATCGGCCAGGCAACATGTGCTGGATGGCTATCGCACCGTCAAACTCCGCCTCGGCAAGGAGGCTCGCCCTGAGGGGGAGGTCGAGCGTGTGCGCACCGTGCGCCAGGCGGTGGGGGCAGATGTCCGTATCCTCGTTGATGCCACGGAGAGCTGGGATCGTGCCCGCGCGACGCAGACAGGCCGTCTGTTGCAGGAGGCTGGCGTCACCTGGCTGGAGGATCCCCTCCCTCATCAGGATCTCAACGGACTTTCTCACCTGGCCGAGACATTAGAGATTCCCATCGCCGGTGGGGAACATTTGTATGATCTGCACGCCTTTCAAGAATTGCTGCAGCACCGGGCCGTAGATATCGCCATCATCGATCTGGCGCGAGCCGGCGGCATCACCCCGTGGCGGCGTATTGCCGCATTGGCCCAGGCCTATCACGTGCCGGTGTGTGGCCACGTCATCCCGGAAATTCACGTCCACCTGCTGTCGGCCATTCCCCATGCGTTCATGGTCGAGAATGTGCCGCGCTCGGCGGCCATCTTACGGGCAATGCCGGCGCTGGAGGATGGTTGTCTGGTGGCTCCGAAGACCCCTGGCCTTGGACTCGAACTGGATGACACGGCAGTCGCACGCTACCGC
>JBKPCR010000272.1:0-9776 GCA_046727435.1 bacterium
CGCTGGCGTGGGCGTGTCGGCCGGATGGCACCACCGAGTTTCTCAACCAACGCTGGCTCGACTATACGGGCCTCTCAATGGCACAGACCCTCGACTGGGGGTGGACAGTGCCGATCCATTCCGAAGACCTCGGGAAGCTGATGGAGACCTGGTCACATCTCCTCGCCTCTGGAGAGCCAGGGGAGGAAGAAGCACGCCTCCGACGTGTCGATGGCGAGTATCGCTGGTGCCTCTTTCGTGCGGTGCCGGTGCGCGACGAGCTGGGACACGTCGTGAAATGGTATGGCACGACGACCGACATCGAGGACCGCAAGCAGGCCGAAGAGCGGATGCGCAACGAGAACCTGGCGCTCCGCGAAGACATCGATTGCGCGTCGATGTTCGAGGAAATCGTGGGTTCCTCGGAAGCGCTCCGCACGGTACTCCGGCACGTCGCGCACGTGGTGCCGACGGAGGCCACCGTGCTCATTGTGGGGGAAACTGGCACCGGCAAAGAACTGATCGCGCGGGCCACTCATCAGCGGTCCAACCGTGCCACGCGGGCCTTTATCCGGGTGAATTGCGCGGCCATTCCGCCCACGCTGATCGCGTCCGAATTATTCGGGCCACGAGAAGGGCGCCTTCACCGGGGCGCTGCAGCGGCGGCTGGGGCGTTTTGAAGCGGCCCATGGCGGCACCATCTTCCTGGACGAGATCGGTGACCTCCCGGCCGAGACGCAGATGGCGCTCCTGCGCGTGCTGCAAGAGCGCGAATTCGAGCGCATCGGGAGTAACCAGCCGATTGCGGTGGATGTGCGTGTGCTGGCCGCGACCAACCGCGACCTGCCGTCAGCTGTAGCGGCCGGCACTTTCCGCCAGGACCTCTGGTATCGACTCAATGTCTTCCCCATCCAGATCCCCTCGCTGCGCGAACGCGTGGACGACATTCCTGTACTCGTCGAGTATCTGATCGAGCGCTACGCCAAAAAGGCCGGGAAGAAGATCAGGACCATCAACAAGCAGACCTTGGCATTGTTTCAAACCTACGACTGGCCCGGGAACATCCGCGAACTGCAGAACGTCATTGAGCGCGCCGTCATCCTGTGTGCGAGCGACACCTTTGCCGTCGAGGAGCGCTGGCTGCAGCGGGAAGCCCCCCCGCGGTCGGGGCCGGGCATGCCCTTGGTGGCGGCCCGTGCCGCGCACGAACGCGCCCTCATCGAAGCCGCGTTGTCCGAGTGCCGCGGCCGGGTGTCCGGCCCAGCCGGCGCGGCGGCCAAGCTGGGCCTGCCGCGGCAGACGCTCGAATCGAAAATCAAAGCCTTGGGCATTCACCTCCAGCAATTCAAAACGCGATCAGGTGACTGACGCACCCGGCACCGGCCAGCAGGCACTGGGAGACCTCCAGCGCCGTGTGCTCCTGGCGCGTGCCTGCTGACGGACACCCCTACGCTCCTGCGTCCGCCACATCGGATCGATGTGTCCCACCGCCGATCCGCCTCCTCGCACAATTGTGCCGATCATGTGTGCCGATCATTCAGCAATTGCCGATTTATCGGCACTCCCATTCCCATCGAAGCGCAAATACGTCAACAGTTTACGAATGGTCTCATTCTTGCCATAGCTCCTCTCGTCAACGGTCACAGACAACGCAGAGGACAGGAAAAAGACAGCGCAGATGACATGCAAGATTGAACGGCATACTGACGGACAACACACGACGCTCCGGCTGATCGGCCACCTGCAAGCGGCGCATCTGGAGGCCTTGCAGGCACAACTGAAGAGCAACGGCCCCAGGACAGTGTTGGACCTGGACGAGGTGACGCTGGTGGATGTGGAGGTGGTTCGCTTCCTCGGCGGTTGTGAGGCCGCAGGTATTGCCGTCCTCCGTGGCCCACCCTATATCCGCGAGTGGATCCGCAGGGAGCAGGACAGCCATGGATAGGTGGGTCGTGAGGACCATGGGGGCGAGACGCCGGGCACAGCCCTCAGGAAGCCGCCGGTGGGCGCTGTCGCACATGACCGAACACAGGACAGTTGAGGCGCATACATCCTTGTCTTTCCGACACCCGCTTGTCGCCTTGGGCCTCATAAAGGCCATCGTGCGACAGAGCCAAACATCATCTCCACCGTCGCCGGAGAAGTCTGCATCCTTGGGAACGCCGATCGTGTCAGCAGCCTACAAACCATCACTCACCAATCGAGGAGAAGTCATGATGAGAGCAATGCGCGCCGAGTCGTTCACGGGGTACGGAGGCCTGAAGCTGGTAGAGGTACCAAAGCCTATTTTGGCTGACGGGAGGGTCCTTGTCCGGATCACCGCAGCAGGCGTCACCCCGCTGGACCACACCATCCTTTCGGGTGGCTATCCGCCAGCGACGGCTCCTTTGATATTGGGGAACGAGGGAGCGGGCGTTGTGGATGATCCTGGTGACTCCTCTTTTCCAGTGGGCGCCCGGGTCATGTTCACTGGTCCTTACGGTGTCTTTGAAGACGGAACCTACCGCGAGGGACCTGCGCACGCTCGATTCCGGGCGAGCGCCGGTCACGACAGAGCTGGGCGTCCTCGGGATGCCCGGGTTCACGGCGTATGGCGGCCTGCGTGTGATCGGTAAGCCCGTGCCCGGGGAAACGGTGGTCGTCGCGGCGGCGAGTGGACCGGTCGGATCGCTGGTCGGCCAGCTCGCCAAGATCGCCGGCGCGAGGGCGGTCGGCATCGCCGGCGGCCCGCAGAAATGCGCCTATGTGAAGGATGACCTCGGCTTCGACGCGGTCGTCGATCACCGTGCATCCGGTTTCGCAGCAGAGCTTGCGGTGGCCTGCCCGGACGGCATTGACGTCTATTTTGAGAATGTCGGCGGGGCGATCTGGCAGGCGGTGTTGCCGTTGCTCAATAAGTTCGCGCGCGTCCCCGTCTCCGGCCTGATCGGGCAGTACAACGGCGTGGGAAAAGGCGACGGCACCGACCGGCTGCCCGCCACCATGCGCGAGATTCTGTCGAAGAGCCTGACGCTGCGCGGCTTCATCAACTACGAATTTGCTGAACAGCACTACGCCGAATTCCTGCGCGAGGTCGGAGCCGGCATCGCCAATGGCCGCATCCGCTACCCTGAGGACATCGTCGACGGTCTGGAGAAGGCGCCCGAAGCCTTTATCGGCATGCTGGAAGGACGCAACTTCGGCAAGCTAATCGTCCGAGTGGACGCCTAGCGCCGCTACGGCGAGGCGCGGCGGCTGAACAGACTATGGAGCCCATTGTGAGGAGCTAGCGATCAAATGACAACGAAGGAGAAATACATGGGTAAGCTTGAAGGAAAAATTGCACTCATTACTGGTGGCAATAGCGGCATTGGCCTTGCGACGGCGAAGCAGTTTGTGAACGAAGGCGCGTACGTCTTCATCACGGGGCGCCGTGAACCGGAGTTGGCTGCGGCGGTCAAGGAGATCGGAAGAAATATAACCGGCGTACAAGGAGACGTGTCGAACCTTGGCGATCTTGATCGCCTCTTCGCGCAAATCAAGCGGGAGAAGGGCACGCTCGATATTGTGTTCGCGAATGCCGGTGTTGCGAAGGTTGCCCCCTTCGGCGAGATCACTGAGGAGCACTATGACGCGATCTTCAACATCAATGTGAAAGGCCTCCTGTTCACGGTGCAGAAGGCGCTTCCGCTGATGCCGGAGGTGCCTCTATCATCCTAAATGCGTCCATCGTCGCCAGTAAAGGGTTGCCGGAGAACAGTGTGTATAACGCCACAAAAGCCGCCGTGCGTTCGTTCGCGCGGACATGGACAACGGACTTAAAGGATCGCCGCATTCGCGTGAACGCGGTGAGCCCAGGCTTCATCGAGACGCCCGGACTGAATGAGCTGCTGGCTTCCTCACGAGCGGGTGAGCAACACTTGAAGATGCTTCCCAACACTGTTCCGCTCGGCCGGCGCGGTACACCCAATGAGATCGCGAAGGCCGTGGTGTTTCTCGCATCCGACGACAGTAGCTACATCACTGGAACGGAACTGTTTGTGGATGGCGGCTTCGCACAAGTGTAGGCCGTGAATAGAACGCATCTGTATACACGTAAGCGTCATGATTGTGTTGCCGCTTACCGGAAAAAATGTTCCGAACACAAGGGGTTGTTTATGCGGCAGTTGCAACTCGTCGCTCACGGCGAACCTTCAGGCAAAAACGCCTCGGGAGAAAGAAGAATAGTAGACGAAGTTCGAAAGTTGGAGGATGGGCTTTACCTCGGTCTAGCTGTCTGGGATGACCCACGCGCGCTGTCGTCGGGAGCGATTTCCGCACGGACATCGCCGCGGAGTAAAGCGGCCGGCAGCCATTCAAGCCAACGAGCTCGATGGCTGCCGATCTGCTCAGTAACGTCAAACAAGGAGAGTTTCAAATGCCAGTCGCAAAGATTCATGTCCTCGAAGGGCGATACGACGAGCGCCGCCTCACCAACGTGTCGAAGGCGGTCCAGGATGCGCTGATCAGCATTCTGAAGATTCCCACGGACGACTTCTTCCAGATCATCCATGAGCTTCCGCGCAACCGCTTCTTGCACACGCCGTCGTTTGTCGGGATGAAATACTCCGACGACTTCATCTTGCTTGAAGTCGCGTTCATCTCTGGCCGGCCGAAAGAAACCCGCCTCGCCTTGCTCAAGGAACTGAACCAGCGGATTGCCGCTG
Source organism: bacterium (assembly GCA_046727435.1). Classification (GTDB taxonomy): domain Bacteria; phylum Tectomicrobia; class Entotheonellia; order J063; family CAVPRW01; genus CAVPRW01. The sequence continues at coordinate 4,665 of JBKPCR010000272.1, forward strand.
GCGCCGGAATATCACCAGATGACGTGATGATCCGGCTCTCCGAGAGGCCAGGCGAGAACGTTTCGTTCGGTCAGGGGTTGGCGCAACGCGCGTTCGTTTCACAGGCAACCTGAAGGGGGACCACCATGCCTTACCTGCACCTTGATTTACCCGGGACCTATCCCGTCCAAGTAAAACGCGAACTGGCGACACGGCTTTGCAAGCTTTACGCGGAAGTCATGGAGACACAGTTGTGACGACCGGAAACTCCGCCTGCAGCACGTGGATGTCGGGCCTGTCGAGGCGGCTGTCGCTCTTCCAGAACAAGGTCGCCTCCCCTCCGTCGGTGGAGGCCCCGATGGACCAACCTCTCCCTGCGGCGTCCGTCTGGAGGTGTCTGCCTGCAGCCGACGGCTGAAAATGAGAGGTGAGCTCTGGACCGGCTGCACCTTCACCGTCTTCTCGATCACCTGGGCGATCGCCTCTCCTGCACGGTGACGCGTCCGCTAGCCGTTGCGCTCATATCCACCATCAAAGGGCCACGGGGAGGCTCCTTCCGCCGGCGAATCACCGGTTGTTGTTCATAGCGCGACGGATGAGCTCGTTCATCGGCGGAGTGGGATTCAGCACTTGCGCCGCGATTTCCCCGCCGCGAACGGGAAGCGTGCGATCGAGGAAGCCGACCTGGACGAGCACCGACGCCTGGTCCCAGTAGATGTGCTCGTGCGCCACCTTGTCGCCTTCGAACTGCACGATGGCGACCATCGGGACCTCCACGCGTGTGCCGGTCGGCGCGATGCCGGGCAGAAGCCAGTTCATGCGAATCGAGTGCGTGAAGCGCATAATCAACTCATCGACGACCCGGCCCTGCCCGATGGTCCGCGAGACGGGAACCATCTCCATGTCCGGCGGGATGTGTGACAGGAAATGGTTCTCGTAGAAGTCGCGCACTTCGTCTCGCCCTCGGGCACCGATCATCAAGGCGACCACGTTGACGTAGGGCTCCGTGGTCATCGTCTCGAGGGCTTGCTCAGGGCTCTTCGCGGCGAACTCCGACGTCAGGTGCTGCTCCTAGGCGCTCGACAGTGTTCCTTCGGTTTCCATCTCATTGACTCCTCTCGTTTCCATCACATCGACTCCTCTCAAGGTGCATCACGAAGTAGGCCGCTCCAATCACCCGGCCACTCCCGCGCGGCAGGCCGTGGCGCGACCTGCGCCAGCCCCGAGCACGACGCGGTCCCGGTCCACCAGGGCGCTGGGTGACACCGTTCCACGCCGTTGGCAGCCGGTCGGTCCGACCCGTCATCGCCACCAGCGACGCGCGGGCGACTCGCGCCCCGATCATGACTGCATTCTACAGGGCTCGCGAGCCGGGTTCTTGGCGAGGCTTGCGGTCTTTTAGGCGATTCTTGCGGACCGGCGGAACTGTCTCGGCGTGACGCCGACGAGGCGCTTGAAGTGATGGGAGAATTGGCTTTAATCCGAGAAGCCGGCGCACGCCGCGATCTCTGCCAGGGAGAGGTCCCGGTCGGAGTGCAGGAGCTGCTGCGCCCGCGCGACGCGGCGCGCGATGACGTACTGGTGCGGCGGCATCCCGGTGGCCGCCTTGAACTGCCGCGCGAAGTGGTAGGCGCTGAGGTGGGCGGCCGCGGCCATCTGCGCCAGGGTCAGGCCGGCGTCGAGGAGGTCCTCGATGTACGCGACGAAGCGCGCCGCCTCTAGGCCCACCTACCCCAGCCGGTCACTCGCCGCGGCTGGCGCGAACGGGAGGATCCGGCGCCAGTCCAGGGGCCCGATCGGGCCGCCACGCTCCGACGCTGCCGCTCGCCTCATCGGCGTCTCCCTGACGCGTCCGGCCGATGGCCCCGACGCATCGTCCTGAGTGTATCTTGACCCGCCGCCGGCCGTGGAACCCCGTGGCCGCATGCGGGCATGTCCCCTCCATGGTCGGACGCCTTGGTCTCGGACCTCAACCCCCAGCGAGGCCAGGAACGGGTATCTGCGCGTGGAGACGCTGAGGGAGGCCACGACGAAGCGGGTCACTCATCATGATCATCTCCCCTTGAGCTGGATGCTGGATGGCGGGATGCGCTCTTCATCCGAGGGCCAGCGTGTTCAGGTTGCCGTCAAAACGGCGAATGCGACGGCCCTGCCGCGCTCTTTTGGATACCGCTTCCCAGTTGGCGGGATGCCCGGCAGCATCCACGCCATGGGGATCGTGTGGGTACACCCGACGACCATCTCCTCGACCAGCCGCCCCTGGCCGATGGTCCGCGACACCGGGACCATCTCCAGATCCGGCGGGATCTGGGGCAAGAAATCGTGGGCGTAAAACGCGTCCAGCTCGTCCCGGCCCTCGCCGCCGATCATCACCGGCACCTGGTTGACGCCCGGGTGCGCGACCAGGGTGGCGAGCGCCTCCTCGGCGCTGTGCGCGGAGAACTCGGTGCGCAGATGCGCGTTCCACGCGTCGTTGACTTGCTGCGCCTCGGCGGTGAACGCGGGTGGCGGTGCCATGATCCCTCCCTCCTGGTGGGTGTCGCATGCGTGTTGGTCTGATGGATGACAGACATGGCGACAGCACGGTGACGCGAGGGGCCGCACCTGTGCCATGTGTGCACCGATACCGTGCTCAGGCGCTGAGACGCGAACACAGGGTCCACGCATGGCCGCAGGCGAACACGGCTGATGGCGTGGGTCGCGACCGCACTGGCGATCAGGCCGTGCCCATGGCAGGACCCTGAAGGCGACAAGGCAGCACGCGAGCATGTACCGTGCCACATGCGGACCAGGCCCGGCGCCATCCCACAAGCGTGTGCGGCAGGCGGCCATGAGCGGCGTGAGGCGGGTGGGGAGGAGGCGGTGGGAAGGGCTGAGCGGTCGGACGGTGACGAAAATTTTCGACAGGTGTCGGGATAACGCCACGGCGGCTGGCGCGTGAGGCCGAGCGTGTCCATGCGCTTGCGCGTAGTCTCCCGCATGGCGCGACCGCGTGCTGACGCCAGTCACCACCATGCCGGGCTTCCTGTGGCAGATGCGGCATGGCCATACCGCCTGTCGTCATCTGCCCCATCTGTCGGGCTTGCGGTTCAGTGCAGCGGCCTACTGTCAAGTGCGTGCCAAACTCCCGCTCCACCTCTTCACCCGCCTCCTCGAGCGTTTCGGGAGTGCCGTGCAACCATCCGCCTTGGACGAAGGACGCTGGCATGGCCATCGCACCTTTTTCGTCGATGGCTCGGGAGGCTCCATGCCTGATACTCCTGCCTTGCAGGGCGCGTTCGGCCAGCCGACGGGGCAGCGGCCTGGCTGCGGCTTTCCCGTAGCGCGGCTGTTGGGGCTGTTCCATCTCTGGCCAAATATACTCCGACCTGAGAAACGTCGACCGAGACCGAAACGGCCGAGTTTTTCTACCATACGCCCCACTGCTGACGCGTCTCTCAGTCCTCTATCGTCGCTCCACCTTCTCCAGGGGAGGAGCGCGTTGGTACCGTTGGAATACGGATCGTCATCAGCAGGCCTCCCCCTGGGGCGTTGGCGGCAGCGATGGTGCCGCCGTGGAAGCGTACGGCACGCTCCGCAATGGCCAGGCCCAAGCCGGTACCTCCGGTGTGGCGCTCGTGAACAGGCCCCAGGCGGTAGAAGGGATGGAAAATATTGGCTAGCTCTTTTTCCGGTACGCCCGGACCATGGTCGCGCACCTCGATGACGGCGTGCGCGCCTTCAGGCGCCGCTCGACAACGCACACTCACTTCCGTTTCAGTGCCTTCCATCGTAACGTGCACGGCATTGCGCACGACGTTTTCCATCGCGCTGCGCAGCAGCTCCGCCGCGCCAAATACCGTGCATCTCTCACACGAAGCCATCCGGACGGCCGAATGGCGAGCGCGCGCTTCGAAATCGCCATCCGCCACTACCTCCTGCACAAGCCTTCCCAGCTCAAACACTCCCTGCTGAGCGGGATCCACGCCGCTCTCCAGGCGTGCCAGCGTGAGCATCTGGCCGATGAGCCGATTGAGTCGTTCGGCCTCTCGTTCAATCCGATCCAGGTACCCAGGCACCTCTGCCGCTGCGCTCTGCCGTGCGAGCTCCAGCGCCACGCTCAGGCGTGCCAGGGGCGAGCGCAGCTCATGTGACACGTTTCTGAACAGTAGCCGTTGGGCCGTCAGTAGGGATTCGAGGCGCTCCGCCATGCGATCAAAACTGCGGCCGAGGCCGGCGAGCTCGTCGTGTCGGCTGGCCACTGCTTGACCGACGCGCGCCCCCAGATTTCCGTCTGCCAACTGTTGAGCCGTGGTGCGCATTTGGCTCACGGGAATCGTGATGTGCCGCGCCAGCCAAAAGCACAAAACCCCGGCCATGATGAGTACGGCGAGCAAGGGGACCAGCCCGACGACAGGTTCATATCGCCACGCCATCACACCGCCCCACGGGAGCTCAGCCGCCAGCACTAAGACATACGTGTGGCCACTGGGGCCGGCCCCCAGGACTGCCCACAACCGTTCACTGCCCGCGTGCTCCATCTCCACCTGGCCGGTTCGTCCGGCCAGTCCAGCCAGTGTCTTGGCGCCAGGAGGCGTGGCACGGCCCAAGGCTTCTGCGCCGTCCTCGAGGAACAGGTACGCCCGGGTGTGGACGCCATACTCCAGGGTCTGGAGGTATTCGGCCAACATCTCCTTCCCCTCGCGTTCGAAGATCTTAGCGGCTATCTGCGCCCGCAGCGGCCCCCGTACGCCGCGTAATGGCGCAAACGGGCGGTTCGACTGTGTGATCGCTGCTGACAGGAGAAGCGTGGCGATGACGAGGACCATCGCCAGCAGGAACCACAGGAAAATCTTAAGGAACAGGCGCCGCATCCGAGCCCCCCCTGTGTCGCAAGCGGTCCGGTGCCGCGTAGAGGTACCCGAAGCCGCGCACCCCCTTGATCCGCTCCGTGCCGTCGGGATGCGGGCCGAGTTTCTTGCGGAGGTTGCTCACATGCACGTCGATGCTGCGGTCAAAGGGGGAGAAATCCCGACCGAGCACGTCTCTAACCAACACCTCGCGCGTCACAACTCGTCCGGCCGCCCGCAGGAGCACCTCCAGGAGCTGGAATTCGACCGTCGTGAGGTTCACAGGCTTGCCGCTGCGGCGCAC
>JBKPCR010000273.1:0-33578 GCA_046727435.1 bacterium
CCCAGGGCTTTGTGCATGCTCAGGACCGCCTCTGGCAGATGGATTTCGACCGTCACCGCGCCTATGGCAGAGCTGCTGAATATCTCGGCGCCAGCGCCATTCCACAAGATGTGCTGCTGCGCCGCCTACGTCTGGAGGCCAGCGCCCGCGCCGACTATGACGCGGTCAACGTCGAGACCCGCACCATGTTGGAAGCCTACGCGGCAGGCGTGAATGCCTGTGTGCAAGCGACAGACCGGCTACCGATCGAGTATCAGCTCCTCGCCATGACGCCGGAGCCCTGGCAGCCCTGGGATGCCTGTGCCGTGTTCAAAGTCCGGCATGTGTTCACCGGGGGCGTGTGGCAGTCAAAGCTCTGGCGCGCCCGGCTGCTACGTCAGATCGGCCCAGAACTGACCGCCAAACTGTATGCCGATGAGCCCTCCGGACAACCACTGATCATTCCCCCTGGCGTGGATTACCGCGGCCCCACTCTGAACGGTGTGCTCGCGCTCCGCGCCGGCGAAGCCGTGGTGAGTGTGTTGCAAGAGCTCGAAGGCGGCAGCAATAGCTGGGTCCTCGCTGGACAGCGGACCGCCAGTGGTGCGCCGCTGCTCGCGGGCGACCCACATCGGGCGCTCGACACCCCCAATGTGTTCTATCAAAATCATCTCACTTGCCCGGCCTTCGATGCCGTGGGGCTATCGTTCCCAGGTGTTCCGGGACTGCCCCACTTCGGTCATAACCGTGCCGTCGCCTGGTGTATCACCACCGCTATGGCAGACTATCAGGACCTCTACATCGAACGCTTCCAACCTGGCAATCCACAGTTCTACGAGATCGAGGGACAATGGCGTCAGGTACAGCACCAGCACGAAATGATTCGTGTGCGCAACGGCCAGGCGGTGGAGATCGACGTCAGCGTCACCCACCACGGCCCGATCATCATTGGCGATCCCGCCCAGGGGTATGCTCTCGCCTTGCGCTATACGGCGCTGGCTGAGCCCAATGCCAGCTTCGATGCGCTACTCCCGATGCTGTGCGCCGCTGGTCCAGACGAATTCGAGGAGGCACTGCGCCCCTGGGTCGATCCCTGCAACAATATCCTGTTTGCCGACGTGCACGGTCAGATCGGCTACAGAACGCGGGGCCAGGTACCGATCCGCTCCAGGGCCAACGCCTGGTTGCCGGTGCCCGGCTGGACAGGCGAACACGAATGGCAAGGGATGATTCCCTTCGAGGACATGCCACGCCTCCGCAACCCGGAAGCCGGCTTTATGGTCACGGCGAATAACCGCATCGTCGATCAGACGTATCCGCATTACCTGGCATTGCATTATGAGCCAGGCTTCCGCGCCCGACGCATACGCGACCGTCTCCGCCCCCTCGTGCACGCCAGCGGCGGGGATATGGCGATGATCCATGCTGATCGCGTATCGCTTCCCGCCCAAGCCTTTGTCGCCATGCTCGCGCGGGTGGAACCGGTCGATATGCTCTCTGCACCGGCCAGGTCATGCCTGCAACAGTGGGACGGCACCATGGCGCCAGACAGTGTGGCCGCGACGATCTACGCCGTGTGCCGGGATGAATTGATGCGGCTCATCATGGAGCCGGTGTTAGGGCCGTTGGCGCGAGAGGCGCTCGGCGGCGGCCTCTATGGCACGCTCATGCCGCTGGGTCAGTTACGGGAGCGGCTGTTGACCATGATGCAGGCGGACGATCGCACCCTGTTGCCGGCCGGCGAGACTTGGGCGTCATTGTTGGCGAGTGCCCTGCAGCGGACGATGACATGGCTACGACAAGAGTTAGGAGACGATCCGCAGGGTTGGCAGTGGGCACGCCTGCATCGCACCACGCCCCGGCACCCACTTGTCGCTGAGTTCCCGGCTCTGGCCGAGCGGCTGAATCCGCCCGCAGTCGCGACCGGAGGCGATGGCGACACCGTGCAGGCGGCGTCGATCAGCGCTGGAGGCGGGTACACCGTGGGCGGCACCGCGGTGACGCGTTTTGTATTCGACCTGAGCGACTGGCAGCGTAGCGCCTGGGTGGTGCCGCTCGGGGCTTCCGGCCATCCCGGCAGCCCGCATTATGCCGATCAAACCGCCACCTGGGCAGCCGTGCAGCTCTATCCGATGCTCTACGACTGGACGCAGATCAGCGCTGAGGCGGAAACGCAGCAGAGCCTGGAACCGATGGCGTGATCGCGGGGAGAGTGCTCCTGGTTCACAACCTGAATTGGCTCTCGATTCGGCAGATGATACGATAAGAGCGTTGATAAACTGGGCTTTGGTCTCGATCCTGCCAGCTGAATGGCCATATGTGATACCTCGATCAGGCGCTCAGCGCTCTCCGGTGCCCTCCTCGCCTGGTGTTATGCTAGCTAGGGGCGTTCCCCGAGGGCAGGGCCCTCGGGGACGAAGGGCTGCGGATTGCTGAGGCGGGTGCTCACCCCGGGAGCCTCATGCAGGCCTCGTGGGGGATCGCTCTGCTGTGCCTCCTCCAAGGGAAGCTACACAGGGCGCTCCCCATGCTCGAACGGGCCTTTGATTGCTGGGATGAGGGCGTCGGCGGGCTTCGAAACGTCTCAGAGTGGTGTCGCTCATCGCCGCAGGAACGGCACTCCGGTCTCCAGGGTGGCGTTCCACGCCGGAGATGCGCGGACCGTGCCGAGGTCAGTAGGAGGTTCAGGAGGCATCGCTCGCTCGTGTAGGGCGAGCTGCCACCATCCGACATCGTGCCAGGCTCCCAATTTATAGCCTACGGCGCGATAGACCCCAACGAATTGAAACTCCAGGGATTCGTGGAGCCCGACGCTCGCGGGGTTCGGCAGCGTGATGCCGGCGTAGGCATTATAGAAGCCTTGCAAGGCCAGAAGCGCAAAGAGCGAGCGATACAGGGCCTGGCCCACACCCGAGCGCCGGGCGTTGGGATGCACGTAGACCGACACGTCGACGGACCACTGATAGGCCGGTCGCGTGCGATGCTGGCTGGCATAGACATACCCTAGGATGTCCCCGCGGCGTTCACAGACCAGCCACGGCCAATGCTCTAGCGTCTTGACGATGCGCTGCTGCATCTCTGCAACAGTTGGCGGCTCCAGTTCAAAGGAGATGGCCGTCTCCCGCACGATGGGGGCATAGATGGCCTGCACGCCGGAGGCATCATCCGCGGTTGCTAGTCGAATCACGGGGTTCATGGGAAGGCCTCCACTTACGAAGACTCGTCACGAGAAGCCGGAGCAGAGGGCGGGATGTAGGCGGCTGGCGTCCGCATCATGCGCCTGCACCGCTGCTTCGTACCTGCCGACCAGAGCTTCCAATTGAAGATGGGCGATCGTCGCATCCAGAACCGGCTGCAGCATCAACGCTGCTCCGACTGTGTTGAAATACCAGACGTTCCTGCATCCGGGCGTCTCGTGGCGGACCCGCTGCGCGTCGATCGCCATCATTTGCCCCCTCGCGTGTTAATTGCGCGCCTTCTTCAGGACAGCGATCTGGCCGGCATGGTAGAGGTCATGCTGAATCACACCATGTAGCATGTGGTACACCGAGTGCTCTTTTCCGGGCACCAACTCAGCAAGCTGCATCTCGCCCGACCTCGCGATCGCCTTGCGCAGGGCGCGATGCCCCCGCTCCAGGTCATCAATCACCTTGCGCCAGGCGGCTTCGCTGATATCCTGGACCGGTGGCCAGTCCTGCTCGGCGGGGAGGTCGGCGACGGACTCACCCTGCAATCGTCGGCGCACGACCTCTTCCCAGGTGGTTATATGGAGCACGATTTCCCAGATATTATGGGCATCGGAGAGCGGCCTGGCCGCAGCCTTGGCGGAAGTGACATCGGCCAGCAGTTCTCGCACGGCAGGACCATGCCAGGCATGGCCCTCGAATGCTCGTCCCAGTTGATCTTCGATACGCTGAATCTCGCTCATAACCCCTCCTTCTCACGAGAGATCATCGCCTTGCCCATGGACGCCATCTGTACTTGCTGAAACCGAGTACAGGACTGAAACCAGGAATTGCGAAGAACTTGTGCTCTGCAATGCCCGCAACGCGGGCATGTGCGTCCTCTTCGGCTCAATGGGATACCCCTCGATGACCCTGCCACCCGACGCCTCGTCGACACGTTTCAGGATGCGGGACCGTTCCAGCATGGGGTAGCTCTTCCGCAGTGCGATGGCGCACCAAACCATGGGCTGCCCCTTGACACAGGCCAGCAGCCGGACGATTTCCCCGCTCTCGACGACCTGCTGAAAGACTTGCTTGGTGCCTTCCCCTTTTTGCGCAAGGAACTGCGCCTGCGGCAGTCGCCAATACATATACCAACAGCCGCCGAGCGATAGTCTCGTGCCATGTGGGTGAAGGGCTCTATCTCCCATGTCATTCGGCTTGATGGCAACGGCCGGTTTTGGTGTATGGTCTAGCGGGTTCACAAGGTCATGAGCCCGCCGATAGAGCCATCTGGACCCCCAAGTCTCTTGACGATCATCATTATAACCTCCTATACTTAAAAAATAAGTTAGAATATAGAGCTCCTCCTATAACCTGTCAACTAGGATTCAATGGTTATGTCCAAAAAAAAGCAACCGGATGCTGGAGGGAAGTTGGCGGTCGATTCGTCGCGCATGGATCCGTGGCACTGCGGGTCATCGGCCCCCCGGGTGTGCCTAGACTTCGCCAATACTCTGGACGGCCGCCTCACGGCCCATCCACACGAATCGCTCACTGACTATGCTGCTCTGGTGTCGTGGGGCCAGCAGGCCGGTATCTTGGCGGAGGATACGGCGCGGCGTCTCACCAAGGAAGTGGCACGCCGACAGGCGGTAGCTGCCATGGTCTTGGAGTGTGCCATCGCGCTGCGGGAAGCGTTCTATCGGATCTTCTCAGCGGTGGCACGCCAGCGCTCCCCACAGACGACTGATCTCGACTGCTTGAACGCCATCCTCGGCGAGGTCTTGGCGGCGCTGCGGATCACGCCAACGGCAGACGGGTTTGCATGGGATTGGACCAGTGATTACCAGGGGCCCGATCGCCTGCTCTGGCCGATCGCTCAGTCCGCCGCTGCTCTCCTCACCTCTGATGCGCTACACACGGTGCGCGAGTGCGCGGCGCCCAACTGCGGCTGGCTGTTTCTGGACACGAGCCGCAACCATAGCCGTCGCTGGTGCGATATGAAGGCCTGTGGGAACCGAGCTAAAGCGCGTCGGCACTATGAACGGACGAAGCAGGCCATGGAAAAAGCCACTGGCAAGTCCAATCAGTGCTAAGCGGAAGACGCCCTTGAGCGCACCCCTTGAAGGGCTAGCGGGAGGGACGCTGCGATGAGACGCAATAACTCACGCAGCGCCGGCAGAGGTTCCCGTTTCAACGGAGCAAAGAACCTCGATCTAAGAGGAGGCAGAGCGAGCGGCGACTTAAGGTTATTGCACGGTTGCTATCGCGATCTCGCCTCGCGAAACCGCAAGACATAGAGATCCTCTCGCTGCATCTCCCCCGCGCGTTGCACCTGCTCCGCGACATCGTTGCCCATATAGAGGTATCGCCCGGACAACCCATCACCGTGGCCCGAAGCCAGGACGGAGCCCAGCCGCGTCGCGTGCTTTGGATCACAGCTCCCGTAGGGCGACAGCGATTCGCTGGCGCGCCGCCCGGATCGCGGGCGGAACGCCGCCCACAAGCCCCATCAGATCCAGCTACCACCCTTGCGCAGCCCTCAGTCTCATGACCTGCTCCACGTGTTGTTCCCCGTGACGAGCATAGTCGGCAAGTAGATCTGCGAGCGTGACCACGCCAATCTCTGGGTGGAACGCCGAACGGTTCCAGCTCGCCTCCGGGAGGTTCTCCAGTAAGGCAAACCAGCGTTCGTGTAGCCCTTTGAGGATCAACATAGAACTCTTGACGGGCATAGCGGCGGTGTCGGGTAGTTTGGCCCACGCATCTTGATCATACGGCTTCAGCACTGGCCCAAGTTCGGTGAGCATCAATTTCATGCGCACAAAGCCGTTCAGATGTGAATCGGCTAGATGATGGACCACTTGCCCCACGGTCCATCCCCCCTCGCGATAGGGCGTATTCAATTGTGCATCGCTGAGGTCTTTCACCGCCGTCTCGACGGCTGCCGGCAGGCATCGCAATTGGGCCATCAGATCGTGTCGTTCTGCCGCTGTGAGCATGGGAGTCCTCCTGCCATGGTAGATGTCTCTTATCTTCTGACGTCTGAGGCGCCTTGCCATGCCCGGACTGATGGGTTAGCGCGGCAGGCGTATGCCGCTTCCGGGGGTTTTTCTTCGCTCAGTGGTGGGCCTCAGATCTGCTCCGACGGCCGTTCCCAGCTTAAAGTGTTGCGAGCCGCTGCCGGAGCATCTCGATCCCGGCCTGATCGAGCCTGCGGTCCTCCACCAGGATCTCCGTCCCGGGGGAAGCCATGGTCCGGATCTCTGCTGCCACCAGACTAGAACAGACGACGACCGAGACTTCGTTGAGCATGCGACGCAAGCTCTCTGGGTCTTGCCCACAGCCCGGAATGAGCTGGATATGCGTGAGCCCGGCGTTTTGGATGGAAAGCCTGACGTTCTCCGTCCCCGCCCACTCATGACAGGCTATGCCGACCTTGGTGCCCTCTGGCAACGCTGTGATCCGCCTCAGAGTCTCGAGGCTCGCCTCAGCCAGGAGGCCTGCCACCTCGATGGCGATACCGGCGAGCAGTACCTGCACCTCGTGGACGTGAAAGAAGGTGGTGATGACCAGGGCATAGCCTTGGAGGAATCCGGGCATCTGCAGCATTTTGCCTTTGAATTCTTCGATGAACAGGGGCGTCACCCGGAGGGGCAATACCTCTGTCGCGCAGCACATGCTTGCGCTCCATGCCCCAGCGGTAGCCGGAGAGCGTTTCGTCATTGCGCACGACGCGATGGCAGGGGGTGGCGACGGCGCGGACATTGGACGCACACGCCCGCGCCACCGCGCGCACGGCGTTCGGCGCACCGATGCGCTGGGCAATGTCCGCGTAGTTTACCGAAGCGCCAGCTGGGATCCCGCGCAACGCCTGCCAGACTCGCTGTTGGAAGGCCGTGCCCCGCACATCGAGGGGCAAATCGAGCCCGAGCGCCGGCGCCTCGACGCAGCCGACCACCGTGGCCACCGCGTGCTCAAAGTCTTCATCACCACCGAGCAGCTGTGCCGTCGGGAAGCGGTCCTCGAGCGCGCGCACGAGCGCCTCGCGATCGCCGCCGAGCAGGATGGCACAGACGCCCTTATCGGTGGCGGCGACCAGGATTGAGCCCAGTGAGCATTCGCCGACGGCGAAGCGAATGGGTGTCCCATGACCGCCAGAGCGGAAATTTGTGGCTGTCATGCCCAATACCTCCGAGGACGTCGCGTAGAAACGCCCATTGGAATTGAACCCGGCGCCATAAATGGCTTCTGTCACCGTGTCAGTTCGCGATAACTCCTCCCGCACCCGCTGCGCACGGTGAGCCATTGCGTACGCCTTCGGCGTGACTCCGGTGATGGCTTTAAAGACCCGGTGAAAATGAAAACGGCTCATGCCGACCGCTCCGGCGAGCACATCGAGGCTCGGCCATGTCTCGGCGTGTTCGATGAGGCGACAGGCCTTCTCCACGGCCGCCGCGTGTTGTTCGGCAAGCGCAGCCGCGTTCGGACGGCACCGTTTGCACGGCCGAAAGCCGGCCTGTTCGGCCGTCTCGCGGGTCGCATGGAATTGCACGTTCTCACGTCGGGCGAGCCGTGCCGGGCACGACGGCCGGCAATAGACGCCGGTCGTCCGTACCGCATAATAGAACGCGCCGTCCGCGGCGTGGTCGCGCCGTACGACCGCCTCCCACCGTGCATCGTCGGCGGAGAACACAGCCAAGATCCGATCGGTTCTCACCGCTACAGACGCCATGATGACGCTCCTTCAGGTTTCGACAGACAGCCATCTTGGCTGGTCAGTCTGGGTGGCAGCACCTTTGGGGACGCTGTGGTGGTCACCTCTGGACCACGGCATGAGAGGCCCAGAGCTGTCACGGTACGAGCCATCTCATCGCCGTGAACATCGACACGACCCCCGCCGACGCGTTGGGATGGATCATCACGGCCTCCTCCGGCTCCTCCAAAGCCGCGATGCTGTGCGTTCACCGCGATCACAGGAACCAGGGCGTTGCGCATGACCCTATCGGTAACCATGCTTCGCAAGGGACGCCGCAGGCTTCTCTGCCCCAGACTCCCCAGCATGATGAGGTCGGCCTCCTGTTCCCTGGCCATCCGTACGATTTCATTGGCAGGCTTGCCGGCCGTCACCACTGTACGTATGCGGATCCGATCTCCAAGTGGAAACAACCCTGTGAGTTTCCAGTAGGCTTCCTCACAGCGGTCTCGCCGCATTATCCTTTTCTTGCGATCAAATTCAGGCGGCAACAATGCATCATCACCGCGCCTGCGCCTGTGCGAAACGATGCAACCAGGGGGACGAGAACTACAAGTGTTCATATTAGGTAAAACAGTCGAAGTGGGAAGAACGTTACATCGGAGGGCATAGTGTTCTATGAAGTCATGAATTATCAATGGCATACGTACGGCGATGGTCTCAAGTCCTTCGTCACATCTAGGATTGCGACATCCTCGATGATGTCTAGCGAATTTCTCACCTAATTAGCTGGCAGAGGTCCTGTCTCTGCTGCACCCCACGTCGGGGACAGGAGATCATACATCGGATGGCCTGCAAAGCACTCTGCGCGACAGCACCTTTCCCCGAATTGTTGCCCAGATGGGGTTTTCCTGATATGGTGGCTAGTAGGGCATCTTTTGAGGTGGCGAAACCATAGACAATGGCCCTCTTTCTAGGGTAACTACTGTGGAGGTTGCGATTCGCTCGCTTGATGATATTGCGCCATATCTGGAGGGGCAGGGGGGAGACGATATCTCCTGTTATGTACTTGGAAGCCCTGCGGTGGAATGCTTCCGGGCGTGGATGCATGGTGAATCGCAGCTTAGACAGCTATTAGGATAGGATTCGAAGCACGGCTTGAAGTCCACGCTTTCTTGAAGGTGTCTGGTAAGCAGCCTGACGCATACGCTCGCTTCTTTGTCCCACGAAACCCTAGCTATTTCCTATGGGTTGCTCCAGATCCGCTCGACAAACTGACACTTAGCATGTGGTACCACTTGAGAATCTCCCGGTAGTCCGCATGATGCCGAGGAGACCGCCCCTGGGCGGCCGTGCAGCTGTATCCGATGCTCTACGACTGGACGCAGATCAGTGCTCAGGCAGAAACGCAGCAGAGCGTTGAGCCGTTTCCGTGCTCTCTGGGAAAGTCCCCTCAGTTCCCTGCAGGAGGCCACGATGATGTTCCGCAGCCCATATCCCGACGTGATCATCCCCGAACAATCGTTCAGCGATTACGTGTTCGAGCACGTCTCCCAATGGGGCGACGCACCGGCGTTCATTGACGGGCCCAGCGGTCGCACGCTCACCTTCGCCGAGGTGGTTGACGGTGCGCGCCAGGTGGCTTCGTCGTTGGCCGAGCGTGGCTTGCACAAAGGCGATGTGTTCGCCATGTACTGCCCCAACTTGCCAGAATATGCGGTGGCGGTCCACGGCGTGACGATGCTCGGGGGCGTGGTCACGACCGCGAACCCGCTCTACACGGCTGACGAGTTGGCGTACCAACTCAATGATGCCGATGCGACATACATACTCACCGTACCGTCGTTCCTCGACAAGGCGATAGAGGCCGCCGCCAAGACGCGGGTGCGGGAGCTTTTCGTCATCGGCGAGGCACCAGGCGCGACACCGTTCTCGGAACTGCTTCAGGGGAACAGACACCTACCCGCGGTCCACATCAGCCCGCGCCAGGACGTAGCTCTCCTCCCATATTCGAGCGGGACGGTTGGAAAGCCTAAGGGCGTGGTGCTGACGCACTACAACCTCACGGCTCTGCTGCAACAGATCGCGCCTGTCCTCCCGGACCGTACGGACCATCGGGTGCTTGGTTTCTTGCCGTTCTTTCACATCTTTGGGCTGCAAGTGCTGATGAACAACACCCTCCGCAACGGCATCACGTGCGTGACCATGCCGCGCTTCGATTTCGAGCCATTCCTGCAATTCATCCAGGATTACCGCATCACGCACCTTTACCTGGTGCCGCCGATCGTCTTAGCACTCGCCAAACAGCCGCTCGTGGATCAGTATGACCTCTCGTCACTGCGCTGCATTCTATCGGGTGCAGCGCCGCTCGATGGGGCCATCCAGCAGGCCGTGTCGGCACGTCTGCATGTCCCGGTGGTGCAAGGCTATGGAATGACCGAGACGAGCCTGGCCATCGCACTGACCCCGCCGGACTCTGCCAGTGTCAAAGTCGGGGCAGCGGGCGTGCTCATCCCGAACCTGGAAGGCAAAGTGGTCGACCCCGCCACCGGCACTGAATTGGCTGCGCACGAGCCTGGTGAATTGCTGGTGCGTGGGCCGAACATCATGCGTGGCTACTTGAAGAATCCCGACGCCACCGCGATCACGATTGAGCCCGATGGCTGGCTGCATACAGGCGACATCGTCTATGTCGACGAGGAGGGATATATCTTTGTCGTGGACCGCCTGAAGGAGCTCATCAAGTACAAAGGCATGCAGGTGGCGCCAGCTGAGCTCGAAGGCGTGTTGCTGACGCACTCAGCGATTGCGGACGCGGCCGTGATCGGCATTCCCGACGAAGAAGCTGGGGAGGTGCCCAAGGCATTCGTGGTGCTCAAGGGAGCCGTCACGCCTGAGGCTGTTATGCAGTATGTGACGGCTAAGGTCGCTCCCCACAAAAGGATTCGCCATACCGAAATCGTGGAGGTGATTCCCAGGTCGGCCTCAGGCAAGATTCTACGACGTGTGCTGGTCGACAGAGAGCAAGCGAGACGGTCTGGACAAACAGCGGCCCCATAAAACGCTGGATCGCCCGCGCTCACGCACCACCCTGACGCAGTGGGAAGGAAATCAAGGGATGCCCGAACTGGTACAGCCCAGAGACATGCCCACCCTCCCTGGTCTAGCGGTGCCCTACGACTTCTATTGGGTCCTGCAGCACCCGGTTCCCCTGGCTGGCATGCCGTATCCATCGGCCCGAACGCCGTGGCACGACCTCGCCGCCGCAGGTTTTTGCCATATTATCTGCCTTGAGGGTCATGGGCCTGCCTACGACCCTTCCCCACTCACCGTGAGCCGGCGCACGAGTCTGCAAGACCTCTACGGCGGAAACGTGCCGCCTGACCCGGAGCAGGAAGAAGGCCTCATCCATGAGGCGGCACATGCCGTCGTGAGCAAATTGCAGGCAGGTGAAGGGGTAGTCGTCCACTGCGCTGGCGGGACGGGACGCACGGGCACGGTGATCGGCTGCGTGCTACGAGTCTTGGGGGTTGCGGCCGTGCAGGTGATCACCTACCTTGATCACCTGCACCAGGCTCGTGGCAAGTCGGGCTGGCCTGAATCTGCGTGGCAGTCTCAGGTAGTCCGACGCTTTTCATAAATTAGAGGCAATGCGCTGTACTATTGTTCCAGTTGGACGGTGACGCCTAACTCCGACGGCATCAAGTGGACATTGCCGCTCTCCCGTTCGAAGTGCACCGTCACCACGACGTGGACATTCTGTTCGTTCTTGATAATCACCGTATTGGTGCCCCGCTCAGGGCTGAGATCACCCAAAGTCCTTTTGTAGATGCCAGCGAAATTCCCGAGCATGGTCAAGTTGTAGACCTCGCCCTTGACTTCCATATCGAAAATGCTCCCCTCATTGCCCTGAATGCCAAGCCCGCTGACCGAAAACACATACCTGGTGCCGTCGATCAATGTGAGCGTGCCCTTCCCCCAGGTGAAGTCAAAGCCACCCTTAGGAGGCACGGCCGAGTTGATCTTCAACGACACCCGCCCAGCCAACCGTTGCACCTCTCCGGCATGTCCATCCACACCTACAAGCACCGTGCTCAGCACCACGAGAACCAGCAACACACAAGACCTCCACATCATGGGCTCCTCACCACTTTCGGCGAAACCGGGTTTGCACTCCCCTCACCGGGTGTCCGTTGGAGTTGCATGGTCATGACAGGACTGACTGATCGCCCTCTCACCCTGAGCCTCTCCCGGAGGGAGAGGACATCGGCCCCTATCAACCTGTGGGACGATACCAGCGAGGCATCGGAGAGCGATTACAGGTCGGACGGGAATTCTGGCTCGCGGCTGATGATAACACAGTCGGTCCTTGCTTCGCATCCGAGATTCGGGCATCATAGAGTGTGCTCTGAGGCAAAGTTATCAGCAATGTCTCCGGGGTGAGGCTGCCCATGGGCGAACGTTCCATGGGCATGGAGGCATAGCGGACGTGGCGAGCGCATGGGCATCTAGTGCAGGTGGGGCGTCAGCACACTCCCCCCTATGGCATGGCGTGAGCTTTCACCAGGAGGTCACCATGAGCATCGAGCAGCTTACCGCAGAAGAGGCCCAGGCCTTAATGACCCAGGATCAAAACATTGTCTACCTGGATGTGCGGACTGTCCCCGAATTCGAGGCCGGCCATCCGCCCGCAGCACTCAATATCCCCGTCGTGGTCCCGAACCCGGCTCTGCGTAAAATGGTCCCTAATCCCGACTTCCTATCAACGGTGGAAGCTATTCTCCCCAAAGAGGCCAGGATCATCATCGGCTGCATGTCCGGGGGACGCTCCCAGTTCGCCGCCGAGGTATTGGAAGATGCCGGTTACCAACACGTCGCCAATCTGCAAGGGGGATTCGGCGGGGCACGCGACCAGATGGGGAGGCTCCTGGTGCCGGGCTGGCAGGACCACCGCCTCCCAGAAGAGGCAGGTGATGGCGGCGAAAGTAGCTATGCGAATTTGTTGGAGAGGAGATAAGCGCGTGAAGTCACCGCTGCAGTTGAGTGTGCTCGATCAATCCCCCGTCCGCGAGGGCGGAACGGCCACCGATGCCCTACATGAGACCATCGCCCTGGCGGTGGCGACTGAAGCACTGGGCTATCAACGCTTCTGGGTGGCGGAGCATCACAATTTGGGGAATTTTGCCGGCACCAGCCCGGAGATCCTGATCGGCCAGATCGCCGCCCGTACGCGCTCCATCCGCGTGGGCAGTGGGGGGGTGATGCTGACCCATTACAGCGCCCTGAAAGTGGCGGAGAATTTTCGTATCTTGCAGGCCTTGTATCCCGGACGCATCGATTTGGGCATCGGCCGTGCTCCCGGCAGTGACTCACTCACGGCTGCTGCTCTGGCCTATCCGGGCACGGCGCGCGATGTGCGCCATTTCCCCCAGCAGGTAGCGGATGTCATGGCCTATCTGAGTGATTCACTGGACCGCTCCCATCCATTCTCGGGCATCCATGCCGGGCCGGGGCAACCGGCCGGTATCCCGGATATCTGGCTTCTCGGGTCGTACGTAGAATCAGCCCATATGGCTGCCAAAATGGGGCTGCCCTTTAGTTATGCCCATTTCTTTGGCAATGGCGCGGAAAATGGCCCGCTCATCGTCGAGAGCTACCGTCGGCATTTTCAGCCGTCGGCGTGTTTGGCCGAGCCGCTGGTCAACGTCGGCGTGCATGTCTTGTGCGCCGAGACGGAAGCAGAAGCCTTGCGTTTGGCGACGAGCCGCAACCTGATGAAGCTGCGAAGTGCACTTGGAGTCCGCAGTGGCGTGCCGAGCGTCGAGGAGGCGGTGGCCTATCCGTATCGACCGGAAGAGTCGGCTTACCTCGAGCAGGTCAAGCGATCGTACGTCGACGGCAACCCGCAGCAGGTGAAAGCCAAGCTGGAAGATCTCGCCGATCTGTACCAGACCACAGACCTGACGATCGTGACGATCTGTCATGGCTTCGCCGAGCGGGTGCGCTCCTACGAACTATTGGCCGAGGTGTGTGAGCTCAAGAGCCGCCAGTGATGGGTGCCCCCTAGGACTCCTACCCCCCACCTGTATCCTCCCCCACAAGGGAGGGAGGAAATGAAGGGAGTGCATACAGAGCAGCTTGAAAGGATCTGCATAATGTTTGAACCCCTGCTGCCAGTGAATTTTCTCCGCCGCGCCGCCCGTCTGTTTCCCGACAAAGTGGCCGTCGTCGATGGCGATCGGCGTGATACCTACCGCACACTCGCGGCCCGCGTCAATCGCCTGTCCAATGCCCTGCGGCAGATGGGCGTCAGCCAGGGGGACAAGGTGGCAGTGTTGTCCCCTAACAGCCATCGTATGCTCGAAGCCTTTTTCGCCGTGCCGCAACTGGGCGCCATCTTGACGCCGCTGAACTATCGCCTGAGCACCCCCGAGTTTGCGTACATCCTGGAACATTCCGAGACCAGAGTGGTGCTGGTGGATTGGGAATATGCCCAGCAACTGGCTCCCATCGTCGATACGTTAAAGGGGGTTCGGCATTACGTGTTGCTGCGCGATGCCGAGGCACCAACGGCGGCGCTGCCGGCCCAGGATTACGAAACCGTGCTAGCGGCCGCTAGCCCAGAGTTCCCCCAACCGGTGGAGGTGGCCGAGACCGACATCGCCACCCTGAACTATACCAGCGGCACCACGGCGCGCCCCAAGGGGGTGATGCTGAGCCATCGTGGCTGTGTCACCGCCGCGCTTAACTATATCGTGTCGCTCAATGTCCGGCCGACAGACGTCTATTTGCACACCCTTCCCATGTTTCACGCCAACGGTTGGGGAGGGATCTGGGCCCTGGGCGGGCTGGGGGGGACGCAGGTGTGCTTGCGGCGGGTGGAGGCACAAACCATTTTTGCGCTGCTGCAAGAGGAAGGAGTGACGCTCGCCTGCGCCGCCCCGACCGTCCTGGTGACACTGGCCAATTTTCCGCCGGCGCGTGACTACCGCCTGGCCGCTCACCTACGCATCGGCACTGGCGGTTCGCCCCCTGCCGCCGCTGTCTTACGCCACATGGAGGCGTTGGGAATCGAGGTCATTCATCTCTATGGTCTCACCGAGACCGGCCCATTCCTGACCTCCTGCGAATGGCAGCCAGCCTGGAATGCACTCGATGTCGCCGAACGCTATCGCCTTAAGGCACGACAGGGGATCGCCCAGCTGCTAACCGACGTGCGCGTCATGGATGAGGAAATGCGTGAGGTGCCGCAGGACGGTAAAACCGTCGGCGAGATCGTGGCACGCGGTAACAACGTCATGGAGGGCTACTTCAAACAGCCAGAGGAGACCGCCAAGGCCATGCGTGGCGGCTGGTTTCACACCGGCGACCTGGCTGTGGTACATGCCGATGGCTATATCGAGATCGTCGATCGCGCCAAGGATGTGATCAACAGCGGCGGAGAGAACATTTCATCGGTCGAGGTGGAAGCCATGCTCTATGAGCATCCGGCGGTGCTCGAAGCCGCCGTCATCGGCGTCCCCGATGAGCAGTGGGGGGAAGTGCCCAAAGCTCTCGTCGTGCTCAAGCCCGGCCAGAGCCTGGAGGAGCGCGAGTTGATCGACTTCTGTCGCGATCGCATGGCACATTTCAAGGCTCCGAAATCGGTGGAGATCATTGAGGTGCTGCCCAAGACGGCAACCGGGAAGATCCAGAAGTTCACTCTGCGCGAGCCGTACTGGCAGGGATACGATAAGCGTGTGCAGGGCTAAGGCATGGGCTGGGCGGCATACCGGATGGGTGCATCACTCGCTATTGATCATTCCTCCCCCCTGGCAGGGGAGGATACAGGTGGGGGGAGTTCACGGTGGTCTACCCACCTCACCCTGGCCCGCCCCCGTCAAGGGGAAGGGGAATTTGCGCTGCGAAAGGAGTCGCTATGAAGGGGGTGGTCTTCGTCGGAGATCGACAAATCGACATGCGGGAGGTGCCCAAGCCGACGCCAGGCCCCGGTGAAGTGGTGTTGGCGATGAAGGCGTCCGGGTTGTGCGGCAGCGACCTCAGATCCTATCGCCTGCCCAGGGCACAGCGTGGCAATCCCTCGGCGCTGACGGTCGGTGGGCATGAACCCTGCGGCGTCGTGGCTGAGGTTGGGCCGGAAGTGACCACCGTCAAGGTGGGCGATCGCATCATGATGCATCATTACACCGGCTGCGGCACATGCCGGATGTGCCGCATCGGCTACACGCAGATGTGTCTATCCCATCATGAGGTCTACGGCTTCACCCAAGGGGGCGGCCATCAAGACTTTTTAAAGGTCCCAGCTTCTACTTGCGTGGCACTGCCCGACGCTCTTAGTTTTGAAGAGGGAGCCGCCTGCGCCTGTGGCACAGGTACAGCGTTCCACGCGCTGAAACGCCTCGGCATCTCCGGCATCGATACCATCGCCATTTTCGGCCAGGGCCCTGTGGGCTTGAGCGCCACGCAGTTCGCTGCCAGCATGGGCGCCAGGGTCATCGCCGTCGATGTGATCTCCGAGCGCCTGGAGTTGGCCACGCAGCTCGGCGCCGATCTCACCATCGACGCCAGCGCCGATCCACCTGTGGAAGCTATCCGCGCGCTAACACATGGGGAAGGTGCAGATGCCACCCTGGACGCCACGGGCATCCCCGAGGTGCGCCTCAACGCCGTAGATAGCGCCCGCTTGTGGGGCAAAGTCTGCTTCGTCGGCGAGGGTAATACCACCACCTTCGACGTCAGCCCGCAGATCATCCACAAGCAATTGACCATCTACGGCTCCTGGACCTTCAGTCTCAGTGGGCTGGCCGAGGTGGCGAATTTCGTGATCGAGCGCCGTGTGCCGCTGAAGGATCTGATCACGCACCGCTTTACGCTGGACCGAGCCGTTGAGGCCTACCAACTCTTCGATAGCGGTCGGACGGGAAAAGTCGTGTTAATTTGGCCGTAGATTATGCGCGCAGGTCCACGATGTCCAGGTAAGAACCGCAACAACTGATGCACATGACGCGCCCGCTCCAGGCCCCTTCTTCGGACGGTCGATGATCGGGCTATAATCAACGCGACATGACGGTAAGGACATCGAGGGGCTCCTTCTGATGGTGTCTGACGCTTCCTTTAAAGCGCTTTGTGGATGCTGGGGGCAATTTGCTGATTAGGTTTCTGTGCAGCCCAGAAGGGGACTACCAGCCCAGCATTCATCGGTAACCGGTGGAACTGAGGCTAGAACTGTGAGGCCGCCAGCCTACAAGAGCCTCCTGACGATCTTGGCGTTCCATTCCATGCCCATGTCATTGATCTCCCGCGTCAGACGGGCTCCATCAGGATCGCCGGAGTAAGCTTTTTTCCACGCATCGAGGGTGGCATAATCGGGGATCTCCCACAGCGCAAAATAGTGTGGGCGGGTCCCCAACAGCATGTCTCGCGCGAACAGGCCTTCCAGCTTCATCTGCGGGAAAATTTTCGTGTAATGCTCGACAAAGCGGCGATAGGCATCGGCCACCTCGCGCTGGGTCACGCCAGGTTTGGGGTCAAATTCAACTAGATAGTACATCATGGCAGCGTTCCTCCCGGCAGCAGGAGCGTAAGGGGGGCACGGTCGTCCAAGGTGCAGGGTTGATGAGCCGCAGCGCATCCCACTGTAGCATATCCATTCGCTACACAACAAGCGGAGCCGCCGTCCGGAGATCCCACGGTTGACCCAGGCCGTGAAGGAGCGTATCCTAAAGCCACGAAGTACCCACATGCCGGAGACGCAGACGGCTGTGTCATCCCGCTCTGTCGGAGCGTTGGAATCCATAACCAGAGCACACCGTCACCGCTACAGTGTCGTTGGTGCAAGTGTGCTCGAGATGACCTACAGACGCGTTGCATGTCCGGTTGCTAAGCAGGTGCCTGCGGCATTGTCCGGCGGTGCAGGGCAGTCGCAAGTTTGAGCCTTCAAGGGGATACTGATAATGACAGACACCAGTTTGACCCCGCAGCGGTTTTTCGCTGAAAAGTTCGGCATCGCCAAAGAGAGCCTGGGGCGTATCCTCGGCGGCGTGCTGGGAAAAGCCGCGGACGATGGGGATATCTATTTCGAATATCTCGTCGGGGAGTCGATTAGCCTCGAAGATGGGGTCGTGAAAAAAGCCTCGAAGAGCATTTCGCAAGGGGCAGGCGTACGCGCCATGGCGGAGAGTCGCACGGGGTACGGCTACTCCGATGAGATCACCGTCGAAAACCTGGCACTGGCCGCCCGTACCGCCCGCGCCATTGCCTCTGAAACCACTAAGAGCGGCGCGGTCGCTGTCGGCCAACCGGCGCAATCGCCCCACGATCTGTATCCGGTGCAAACTTTCCCGACCGATGTCCCAGCACAAGCCAAGATTGACCTCCTGCTACAGATCGATCGCATCGCCCGCGCCTACGATCCGCGTATTAGCAAAGTGTTCGCTTCACTCGGTAGCACCCAGAAGATCATTCTGATCGCCACCGCCGAAGGTCTGGTGGTGGGGGACATCTTACCACTCGTGCGCCTGTCGGTGAGTTGTATCGCCGAGGATGGGAGCAATCGCCAGACGGGGACACATGGCGGCGGCGGACGCTTTGAGTTCACCTCCTTGCTAGAGGGCAAGCGCTATGAGCACTTCGCACGAGAGGCCGCCCGGCAAGCGATTGTGAATCTCGACGCTGTCAATGCCCCGGCCGGCTACCTCGATGTCGTCCTTGGGCCGGGCTGGCCCGGTATACTGCTGCACGAAGCCATTGGCCATGGCCTGGAGGGGGACTTCAATCGCAAAAAGGTCTCAGCCTTCAGCGGCCGCATCGGCGAGCAAGTGGCGGCCCCGTCGGTCACAGTGGTTGATGACGGGACGATGCCGGGGCGACGGGGGTCGCTTAACGTCGACGACGAAGGCACCCCCACCGGTCGCACGGTGCTGATCGAAAACGGCATTCTGCGCGGTTATCTACAAGATCGTTTGAATGCTCGTCTAATGGGTATGCCGCTCACCGGGAATGGCCGCCGTGAGAGTTACGCCCACATTCCTATGCCACGGATGACCAACACCTTTATGCTCCCCGGCGAATCTGATCCAGAAGAGATCATTCGTTCTGTCAAACACGGCCTGTACGCGGTAAACTTCGGCGGTGGCCAGGTGGATATCACCAGCGGCAAGTTCGTGTTCTCGGCTAGCGAGGCCTACATGATCGAGGACGGCAAGGTCACGCGTCCGGTGAAGGGGGCGACGTTGATCGGCAATGGCCCAGACGTACTCACCCGTGTAGCGATGGTGGGAAACGATCTGCAACTGGATGCGGGCGTGGGTACCTGCGGCAAAGACGGGCAGTCGGTACCCGTCGGGGTAGGGCTGCCAACGATCCGCGTCGACGGCATGACCGTCGGTGGCACGCAGCGCTGAGGCTGAGGAGGACGCCATGGGCATGGAACGTGATTTAGCCCACGATCTGCTGGCCAAAGTGCGCCGACAGGGAGCCACGGAAGCGGATCTGCTCATCGTCGAAACGGATTCGTCCACCACACAGGTGCGGCTGCGCGACATCGAGTCGCTGAAAAGTGCCCAGGAGCGCCGTTTGCACCTGCGGGTGATGTTTGACAAGAGTTCGGCCGCCACCTCGACCTCGGATTTCTCCATGCGGGCCCTCGACCATCTCGTCGACGAAACCTGCACCCTGGCCCGCGCTACCGCAGCCGATGAATATCTCGGCCTGCCAAACCGCGAGTCAATTGTGGCCTCGGTGCCGGACCTGGCGCTCTTCGATGATGAGGCCCAAGATCTCGATGTCGAGGAGAAAATCGCCTTGGTAAAGCAGGCTGAGGCGGCCGCCCTGGACTATGATCCACGCATCACGAATTCGGAGGGGGCGGGGCTCGACACCCACTTCAGCCAGATCATCTACGCCAACACCCATGGCTTCGTGGGGGAATACCGCACCTCGTCGTTTACGCTTGCGGTGTCACCCATCGCTGATGCGGGCGGCGCGATGCAGCGCGACTCATGGTATGCCATGAACCGCCACTTCAAGCTCCTTGAAGCTCCGGAAGTCATCGGCAAGACCGCCGCCAAGCGTGCGTTACGCCGGCTGGGCGCGCGTAAAATTGCCACCCAGGAGGCTCCCGTGATCTTCGATCCCGAGATGGCCGCCAGCCTGTTGCGCACACTGGCCGGCGCCGTGTCCGGGATGTCGATCTATCGCGGCAGTTCCTTTCTCCTCAACCGTCTGGGACAGCAAGTCGCGGCCGACACCGTGACGGTTATCGATGATGGCACGATTCCCGGCGCGCTAGGCTCTCGCCCATTCGACGGTGAAGGCCTGCCGACACAACGGACGGCCGTGGTCGAACATGGTGTGCTGCAAAGCTATCTCCTCGATACATACTGTGCACGGCGATTGGGACTGACTTCAACCGGTAATGCCGCGCGTGATGCCACCGGCATCAGCGTCGGTGCCTCCAATTTCTATCTCGTTCCAGGGACCTCCACGCCGGCGGAAATCATCGCCTCGGTCAAAACTGGTCTCTATCTCACTGAGCTCATTGGTTTTGGCGTCAATCTGGTGACCGGCGATTATTCGCGGGGGGCTGTAGGAATCTGGATCGAAAATGGCGAGTTGGCGTATCCGGTGGAAGAAATCACCATTGCTGGCAACCTCAATGAGATGTTGGGTCACATCGAAATGGTCGGCAACGATCTGGTATTCCGCGGCCGCACGGCTGCGCCGACGCTCAAGATCGCGGGCCTGACCATTGCCGGGAACTGATCATGTCCTCGAACCAACCTGACCAACTGTTCTGGGCAATGCGCTGGACGTTAAGAGATGTGGTGGCGCTGGTCGTTACCTCCATCGTACTGGGGGTCGTCTTCTACCTGTGGGGCTGGGCGGTGCAGCTACTGAGCCGCATCTTGGGGGATGTGGTGACTGGATTGTTTTATGGCGTTTGGTTCTGGGCTGGGCTCATCCTCGCGTATGCCATTCGCAAGTCGGGTGCGGCGCTGCTGGGCGAGTTCGGCGCCGCCCTCGTGGCATACGCCCTGGGGAGTGCACTGGGCAGCCCGATGGGCGCGCTGATGCTGGTGTTGGGTTGGGTACAGGGATTGGCGCTAGAGATGGTCTTTGCCTGGGAACGCTTCCAGCACTGGGGCTTGGTCACGATGTTGGTGGCAGGGGCCATGGCGGGAACAGCGAGTTTTGCGGTCAACCTCGCAGTCGACCATGGGATCAGCCTGGCTGTCGAGGTTGCATCCAGCCGCGGCGTCAACCTCGTGGCGCCGCCGTTTCTGATTTTCCCGCACTCAGCTGGTATCATCATCGCCATCCTGTGCATCGCCATCATCAGTGGCACCGTCCTCGGCGGGCTGGTGTGCAAGATTCTCGGCGATCGCTTGCTCGCCATCGCTCCAGTACGGCAGTTTCTTGGCACGCAACTGCCCTATGAGGAGTCGGCCCAGACGCCACCCACTTGATTTCTCCGGGGTGCCTTTTTTCGCCATACTAGTCTCGTGATGCTGCGGCGCTCGGATGTCGTCGTGGGACCGCTCGCCCCTGTGCCGCACCATCTCTGTTGAGCTTTTCTGCAAACCTTTCACAATGCAGCATCGTAAGCGCATTAACGGCTTTTCTCTCCTACGTTCGGACAGCTGTAAGCCAATAGCCCCGGCTCCAGAAGAAATCATTGACTCTCTAATGGGGGAGTGTTAGGTTCGCGGAAAAAGCGAGGAGGGGTGGCATGGCTGAATTGACACGCTTTGGGGTTTCCATCCAGACTCGTCTGCTCGAACAGTTTGACCAACTCATCGCTCAGAAAGGTTATGTCAATCGCTCTGAAGCGATTCGCGATCTGATCCGTGGCGAGCTCGTGGATGTCGCCGCTGAACACGACGAGGGGGAGATGGTGGGCACGGTGACCTTTGTCTACAACCACCATGTGCGCCAGCTTACAGATATCCTGACCGAGTTTCAGCATCAGAATTATAGCGCGGTCATCGCCTCCCTGCATGTCCACCTCGATGCGGAAAACTGCTTGGAGGTGCTAGTGGTCCGGGGGAAGAGCGGGGAAATTCGCCGCATCGCCGACAAGCTCATTGGCACTAAAGGGGTGAAACACGGCAAATTGACCCTGACCACGGCCGGAAGCGATCTCACCTAAAGGCGCAAGGTGTTTCTGGCCTGAGCACTCACCCAGCTTGCTCCCCGTACCATGTCCCGGTATAGGCGGCCGAACGATGTTGCTCCTCCCTCCGGGAAAGGAGTGGGGTGAGGGCGGATCCAAGCGAGTTCAGTGACCCAACTTCCCTCATCCCAGCCCCCTCCCCAGGGAAGAAAGTGCCTCATCCTGCCGCGAGGGATTTTTGTGGGGCACGGTGCCACGATCGTGTATTTTATATTTATCCAGTGTTATGCTTGCACCTTTTGTAACCTCCAGCCATGACGGTCTCGCGCTCGTGATGGAAGGGAATAGCGCCGATGAATCTCCATTCAGCAGGACGTCGGGAGGCCTGGGCGGATGCAGTACTCTCTGATGCAAAGGAATCGCATCATAATTTCGAGCCTACAGGCAACCAAGTTCTGGATGGCGAAGTTGTGGCCAGCATGAACTCTGTCACCTGTGGCTATCGTCGCCAACCGGTCTTCCGCGACGTGACGTTAACGCTCCATGCGGGCCAACTCGCGGGGTTGGTGGGACCAACCGGCTCGGGCAAGACCACGTTATTGAAGGCCCTGCTTGGGCTGGTACGCCCGTGGCAAGGGGAGGTGCGCATTTTCGGGGCGCCGATGACGCGGGCGACACGGGCGTGCATTGGCTACGTCCCTCAGCTAGAGACATTCGACTGGCAGTTTCCGGTCACAGCCGAACAGGTGGTACTCATGGGAGCCTTTCGCAGCATGAGTTGGCTGCCGTGGTGCAGGGCATCCGAGCGCGGGGCGGCGTTCCAGCTCATGGAACAGCTGGGGATTGCCGAGTGCATCGGGCAACACATTCGCGAATTGTCGGGTGGTCAACAGCAACGCGTCTTTCTGGCGCGCGCCCTCCTGGGCCAGCCACAACTGCTCATTCTGGATGAGCCTACGGTGGGTGTCGATCTGAAGACGCAGCACGACATTCTGCACCTGCTTGGAGACCTGCGCCAGCAGGGGATCACCATTGTGCTGACAACGCATGACCTTAATGCTGTGGCCGCCCATCTGCCATGGTTAATCTGTTTCAACCGCGGCGTGATCGCCCAGGGGCCGCCGGATGTGGTGTTCACGACGGATGTCCTCCGCGCGACCTATGCCTCGGAGATGCTGGTCCTCCGACAACACGGCTACCTGTTGGTCGCCAATAGCCCGCTGGCCTATCAGGGCCGTCACGGTGATCAGCTTGACTGAGTGGTCCCTCGCCTCCTTGCTGGAACCCCTGACCTACGTGTTCTTCCGCCGTGCCTTGCTCGCTTCATTCCTTGTCGGGGCGTTGTGTGGTCTGGTTGGCGTCTACGTCGTCCTGCGTCGTATGAGCTATATCGGCCACGGCCTCTCCCATGCGGTGTTCGGGGGGGCGGTCATCAGTTATCTAATGCAGGTGAATTTCTATCTCGGAGCCGGGCTCTGGGGGGTGGCCTCAGCGTTGCTCATCAATGAAGTGGCGCAGCGACGCAAGCTTGGGGCGGATGCAGCTATCGGCATCGTCACCACAGCGAGCTTTGCGGTCGGTGTGGCCGGGATCAGTCACCAGCGGCGCTTCACCCGGAACTTTGAGGCGGCCCTGTTTGGCAATGTCTTGGGCATTACCCCGGCCGACCTGTGGATGATTGCCGGGGTGGCGATGGTCGCCATTGTCGGTATCCTCATCCTATACAAACCACTGCTGTTCACCACCTTCGACCAGGAGGTGGCGGAAGTCTATGGTATCCCCACACACTGGGTCAACGCCGCCTTCGCCCTGATCCTGGCTGCAGTAATCCTCGTCTCGATGCAGGTCATGGGCGTAACACTGATCGCTGCCGCCCTCGTCATCCCCGCCAGCGCCGCGCGACTCCTGACACAGCGATTTGACCGCCTGCTCTGGCTCGCGAGCCTCATTGGAGCCGGGGTGAGTGTGCTGGGCATGTACGCCAGTTATTACCTTGACCTAGCGTCAGGGGCCTCGATCGTGTTGATCGGCACCGCGATTTTCCTGGTTGCATGGCTGATCAGCACCGGCCAGCCAGGACAATAGAGGGGGCCCCGCGAAAAACTACCTTGAGTCATTCACATATTGCCGATGCTGGTGTTCATGCACTCGCGGCGAGTATCGGCATCGATCGTGCCCTAGGCGCTCAGGATATATCGGCGATAAGTGCCTGGACGGTATCCCGCATACCGGAGAAACACCCGTGAGAGATGAGAGGCGTCGCTAAAGCCCACCTTCTCCGCAATATGATCGAGTGTATATCCTCGCTCATAGAGCAGCTGTTTGGCCACCTCAATTCGGACCTTCGTGACATATTCCTTCACCGTCACCCGGAGCTCGACGGGGAAGAGATGTGCGAGATGCCCTACTGAAACCCCAATCGCCTCCGCGACAGTGATAACCTGAAGAGCCTCGCCATAATGGGTGCTGATGTAGGATAGTGCCTTGACAACGTAGGGGCTGAAGGTCGGTGGAGGGGCTACCACGGTATGCTTGATTGCAAGCACTTCAGTGAGCTCTCGCAAGAGTCTATCGAGAGAGCCTGGGTCGCCAGTGAGCCTGTACATCGGCAGCGACGCTAACTCTGAAGGCAGCTGGGAACTCGGCGCACTACCGGCGAGGAGGAGCACAGGGCAAGCGAGAGCCATCGACTGCACTATTCGGACTAGGCGAGTACTATCAGCAGACAGCAGCGATTCATGCACAACTAGTAGTGCGGGGAGGTGGTGCGAGAGCCAGCGTAGGGCGATAGTCGTATTCGCCGCGATACCTGCCATGACATATTGCTCGAGCACCAGCTTCAACGTGACCAATGGCCCCAGTGCACTCCCCACGAAGAGCACGCTTGCTCCGGGACCCTTGGGATGACGCGAAGCCAGGTGGTGCCTGGGCAAGAAGCAAGCATCATCCCGGTCGCTACGTAAGGCTGCCTTGATCAGGAGGCATATTTCCTCGCCACTGAACGGTTTGGTGAGATAATGAAAGGCGCCATTCTTCATCGCCTCCACCGCAGTGCGCACGGACATGACCGCTGTCAAAATGATCACCTTGAGCTGAGGTCTCGCGTCGTTGATCTGCGCTAACATTTCGAGCCCGTATACACCCGGCAGCCGAAGATCGAGCAACACTAGATCCACGTTATGGGAGTCGAGAGTGGCAAGCGCGGCCGGGCCATCACGGGCCCCCAGAAGATCATACTGATCGCCCAGCAGGGCGTGACAGAACTCATGAACTCCCCACTCATCGTCGACGACCAGGATCACAGGACGATGGTGGTGCATGCCTTCTGCGCGCTCTGGTACATGAGTGAATGGCCCTGTCTCTGGCACGGGCAGCCCTCCATGCAATACTCGGAACCTTTCTGGAAAGGTCAGCAGATTGCCGGACAATCCAAACATTGGGATATGTAACCGCCTGCATCCCGCTTATGGAGCAACCTTATCATAAATTTCTAAAATGATCAAAACTTGCTTATTTTATCATCGGTGCCTTCGTTAAGGGCCCTTTGGCATCCGAGCCGCCGGCTTGAAGACTAGATGTTACAGTCATATGCATATTTTGCGCAGTGACCCCTATTCTATACTTACTACCATCATCCTGCATCATCCCGTATAATGCGGGATATGGCCCGTCCCACTTTGACCATGCGCCATGCAGTTCAAGCAAGATCTCGCCCGGCTCGGGGGGTAGACGACGGTATTCCCTTCATCGAACCGGCCCAGTTTGCACAGCTGCCGCACTACCTGGCTGAGCGCGGCGCCGTGATTTTCTTTGGCATGCCGCCCTACAGCTTCTGGCACGAGAATCCCCCGCTGGGGCGTATCCCACCCCACCGCACCGACACAGGCGCCTACCTGGTCAGCGAAGTGTTTGGCGCTAAGTCGCTGATTTTCGTGAAGGACGAGGAAGGGCTCTATTCTGCCGACCCCAAGAAGGATCGGCACGCTAAGTTCATCAAAAACATCTCAGTGGCGGAGCTCAAAGCGCTCGACCTCCAGGATGTAGTCGTCGAACGACCCGTCCTAGAGATGATGCAGCATGCCAACCATCGGCGCTCGATTCGGGTGATCAATGGTCTCAAGCCGGGTAACCCCTGACCAGGGCCCTGCAGGGCGAAGACGTGGGGACCCTGATTTATGCAGACTGACATGGTCCTGGGAGCGGAGACACCTATGGCGCACGCAACGGAGAGGGAAGACACACGCCATCACCTTGGCTCGACGCTGATGCGCGAAAGTCTACTCGACAAAGAGGTCCAGCAGTCGACGGAGATGCCGGTCTTTCGCATGCTACCCGACACCCACGTCATTAAGATTGGTGGCGGCTCGATTCTTGACGCGGGGCGAGCCGCAACATTTCCGGTGGTTGATGCCCTGGTGACCTGTCTCGCCACGCAAAAATTGATCATCGGCACGGGGGGTGGGGCTAGGAGTCGGCACGTCTTTGCCATCGGCATCGACCTCGGCATGCCGGCCGGGGTGTTGGCTGAGCTCGCCCAGGCCGATGCCCTGGGGAACGCCCATATATTGGGCACGCTCTTGGCCCCCTATGGGGTTGTTGCCATTCCCCCGCATATCTTTGGACACCTTTTACCCCTGTTCATCCGCACCGCCCCCGGTGTCATCTTCACGGGCGTCCCGCCATACTCGCTGTGGGAGCACCCCCCGGCGCTAGGTCGCATTCCGCCGCATGGCAGCGATGCGGGTTCGTTTCTGCTGGCGGAATGTTTTGGCAGTCAGGACCTGACATTGGTGAAGGACGTGGACGGGCTTTACGACAAAGATCCGAAACGCCATCCCACGGCCAATTTTATCCGTGAGATCTCCGTCACCGAGCTCAAGAAGCGTCAGCTCGAGACCCTCTCGTTCGAGCGCATCATGCTCGATTTGCTCGGCCATGCCCGGCTCCTAAAGCAGTTCCAGATCATCAACGGACGGAAGCCCGGGCAAATCATCCGTGCCCTAGGGGGGGAGCATGTCGGGACCATTGTCTATGCTGATTGAACCTGTGGTCCAAAGATAGTGCTGCGCCCCCCACCCAGCACCCCAATCGAGGGGGAACGGTTCGGATGGGTAAAATGGCGGCGCACGATAGTTCGAGCAAATCAGGAAGGAGGAGGATGAGCATCGACAAGACGCATGCTCTGCGTACGTGCCGCA
This sequence comes from bacterium, assembly GCA_046727435.1. Classification (GTDB taxonomy): domain Bacteria; phylum Tectomicrobia; class Entotheonellia; order J063; family CAVPRW01; genus CAVPRW01. The sequence continues at coordinate 27,154 of JBKPCR010000273.1, forward strand.
GTCCACAGCAAGACGGATACCGCAACGAAAATTGGGTACGTCGGGGGCGCCGGCGGGGTGCCGGCGGCGCCGTGCTCCTGTTGCTGCTGCTCGCCAGTCTCGCAACGTCTGCCCCAGCCCAGCAAGGGCCAGCCCTGGTCCAGCCTGTTGAACTTTGCCCGAATAATGGTGTCCTCAGCGTAAGCTTCAAGGTGGAGATGCAGGCAGCGCCAGTGTACGATCCCACAACCAATACCTTCACCGCGCTGCCGGTACGGACTTACAATCTCGATCAGACTGGCACCTGGCGGTTTTGCGGTGGACAGGGATCGATCCAGAACCCGATGATTCCCGGCCCAACGATTCGATTGCGCAAGGGGACGCCAGGGAACACCGACGGGACCCAATTCAGTCTGACGCTCAGCAACCGGCTCCCCGTGGACGGGTCAAACCATACATGCAACCCTGTCATCAACTACAGTGCCACCGTCCCGGCGCGGCCCGATGGCACATGCAATCTTGCAGATTTTCCGTCCCTGACGACGGAGTGGCCCGCCTGCTTCCATGGCGACAACGTCACCAACATGCACTTCCACGGGTTTCACATCTCTCCGCAACCACCGCAGGATTTTGTGCTCCTCAGCCTCTATCCTGAAGGCACACCGCACGTCACTCCCACGCCCACAGAACAGGTCGGCACGTATCAGTTTACGCTCGATCCGATCCCTTATACCCAGGCCGAGGGGACCCACTGGTACCACCCCCACAAGCATGGCTCCACGGCACTTCAGGTGACGAACGGCATGGCCGGCGCGGTCCTCATCGCCGGGCCTTTCGACGACTGGCTCAACGGGCAGTACGCGTCAGTCGGTGGCGTCACGGAGCAAGTGCTCATCGTCCAGCAACTGGCTCAGGGGAGTAATTTCTTCGCGCAGGGCCCGCTACCAAGCCTCAGCAAGGACTGCTCGACCGGGGCCTGCCTCTGTACGGCCAGTTCGAATTCCCGCACTGCACCGCCTACGATCAACGGTCAGCTCAACCCTGTGATCACCATGCGGCCAGGGGAGATCCAGCGGTGGCGCCTCATCAACGCCGCGGTGCAAGCCGGCGGGGCATTGGCAATCGGCTTTCCAATCGAATTTCAGATCAGGCAAATCGCGCAAGATGGCGTCCAATTCGCGCCGCAAAACTATCAACAACAGCCGCTGCTCAACCTCGCCTGGTTTGTGCCCAATCAACCGCCACAGACGCTGACGACGGCGAACCTGGCGCCGGGTAATCGTGCCGATTATTTGGTGCAGGCGCCGATGGTGACGCAACTAACCTGTTATGCGCCGGTCCAGTCGGTGTTCGGCAACGTTGCCCCCGCCGTTCGCCAGCGCATCGACGCCCAGCAGCAGGCAATCAGGGCAGCCCTTCGAGCACAAACGACCTTCACTCCGCTGCTCACCGTGTGTGTCGATCCCAGCCTGGGACCAAAACCAATGGCATTGCCGAACACCGCCCAGTGGCCTCCTCTCCCGAACTTCTTGAATGATATCCCCGCGCAGCCGCCCCAGCCACCGGTGGCGTTCAGCATGACGCAGAAACCAGGGCCACCGGACCAGCCAGGGATCGGTAACGCCATGAACCAGTTCTTTATCGACAACGTGCAGTATTGTCCTGACTGCGCCAATAAGACGATGACCCTGAACGTCCCGCAGGAGTGGATCATCACCAATGACTCAACGCCCCAACACCCGTTTCATATCCACACCAATCCCCATCAGCTGGTCGAACAGGGGAGCATCATCAATGGTCAATATGTACCGTTCCTGACGTACAATCCTCCAGTATGGGGGGATACGATCGCATTGCCAGCCGTGACCCAGGCATCCAGTCAAGGGCAACAGGGCTGTTGGAACATCCCGGCAGGCCCGATCGCGAATAACGACGCAGCCCAGCAGCAGTGCTCTGCGGCCTGCGCTGCACAAAAAATGACGTGGTCTGGCAATTGGGTGACGACCGTCCCAGGCCAGATGTCGGTCTGCCAATGTTGTCCACCGAACGGCAGCCTCGGCTACGTCAGAATCCGTCTGCTGCCCATTGACTTCACCGGCGAATTCGTGCTCCACTGCCACATCCTTGGCCACGAAGACCGCGGCATGATGCAGAACGTCCAGGTCGTCTGTCGCCAAGGCCCCTACTATGGGAAGCCACGTGCTGGAGGGACTGAATGTGTGCCAGACAATTTCATTCCCGCGGCTAAGCCATGCCCTCGGGAATACAAGACGGGACCGATGTGCGCCTCCGGTTCATAGAGCGTGATCGACGCCATCGCCCTTGGTGGTGAGATGACCAACAGTCCAGCCGCTTTTGACGCTCAGGCCGGCGCATTTGACCGGCGTGCTGGTATCTCCGAGCAGCACTGCCAGACGATCGCACAAGCTGTGCTGAGGCTGGCAGAGGCAATGCCTGGGGATCTCATCTTCGAAGTGGGGGCAGGCACTGGAATGCTCGGCACCTGGCTGGCCCGGACGCCTCTGCGATACGTGGGTGCCGATCTCTCCCGCCCTATGCTGGCAGCCTTCCACAGGCGACTGGCTTCTCCCAGTCCCTTGTCGCTTCTGCTTCAGGCTGACGGCGATCATCGATGGCCGCTTGCCGATGGCGCGGTGAAGGTCATCTTCAGCTCACGGGCTCTCCATTTGCTCGACCTGGCACATGTTGTGGACGAAAGCTTCCGCGTGGCGCATCCCGATGGCGCCAGCCTCATCATTGGCCGGATCCAACGACCAGCAGGCAGCCTTCCTACCCTGCTGCAACAGGCGATGCAGCGTTTGCTTCGCCAACAAGGTTTCTCTAGCCACGCCGGCGAGCAGCATCAGCGCCAACTCCTGGCAGCCTTTGCACAGCGTGGTGGAACGGTGCTCGAGCCGGTGGTTGTCGTCAGGTGGACCGTGACGAGGACGCCCTGGCAGTCCATCGAGGCCTGGCAATCCAAGCCAGGGCTAGCCGGCCTTGATGTGCCTGCCGTTGTCCAGCGCGCCATTCTTGACGAGCTGCATAGCTGGGCCCAATCGAGGTTCGGTGACCTCAATCACGAGGTCATCTGCGATGAAGCCTACGTGTTGCAGGGAGTCAATCTGCGGCCAACTTTATAAAGGTGGGCACCATCAAGGCCAGCCGCGTTTCAGTCGTGCTGGTAAGTACCCCGCAATGTGCTCCCGGTGACTGGACATGATGCCCTAGTACCGCTTAACGTTGGCGCCGGGCCAGGTCGAAGCGATCGCATGGTGGGAGCCGGGACAAGCAGCGAAAAAGCGCTGACGCCGCGTACGACCAGTCGATTGGCCAGCGATGGCGAAGACCTTGCCAACCGCACGCCTTTATGTCCCCGCCTCAAATTACAGATCAAGAGGACTTTGTAACGGCTTGAGGTCGGATGTGATGGTATGGGTGTAGATCATCGTGGTTCGCACATCGCTGTGGCCAAGCATCTGCTGAATCTAGCGGATGTCGTAGTTCGCCTGCAACAGAGGCGTGGCGAACGTGTGCCGAAGGGTGTGCGGAGAAACCCGTTTTGGAATGCCCGCCTTGCGAGCCGCCGCCTTGATAGCCCGCTGGATATCGGTTTCATGCACATGATACCGCCGCACTTCGCGCGTGGCCGCCACGAGCGTCAGACGTTGTGCGGGAAAGCACCACTGCCAGACGAGTTCCCGCGCCGCCGACTTGGCCTTCTTTTCGAACGACGCAGGAAGAAAAACGCCGTCATAGCCCTTCTTCAGGTCCTCTTGATGGATCTCCCTGACCTTTTCGAACGGCCGCATGATTGACCCATGGATCTTCTTCGGCAAGGGCACGGTCCGCGATTTGCCGCCCTTGCCGAACTGGACAGACAGCATCCCGGTGTCAACATTGAAGTTGTGGATCCGTAGATTGGCCGTCTCGGAAAGCCTCAAGCCACACCCGTACATGAGCATCGCCAGTAATGCATAGGGCTCGTGCAACCCAGCCAAAAGCAAGTCCACCTCCTGCCGCGAAAGCACCGTTGGGATATACTTGCTTCGCTTCGCCCGTGGCGTATCCGACAGATCACCGAGCTCCTTTGTGAACACATGTCTGAACAGAAACAGCAGGGCATTGAACGCTTGGTTTTGCGCCGCAGCCGACACCTGTCTCCTGACGGCCAGATCGGCCAAAAACCGCTTGGCCTCCGCACCCGTCAACTCCGCCGGATGGGTCTTGACCATGAAACCCCGAAACTTCCGCATCCATTCGGCATACGCTTGGAGCGTCTTGGGCGAATAATGGCGAAGCAGGATCTCGTCTTTCAACTTCGCTTCCACCTCTCGCCAGGCCGCGTTCGTCTGTTCGCTCGCGCCATGGGCCTGAACGAGGACATGCGCTTGTTCCTCCATCATTCGAGATGGCCCGATGACGCTCTCCTGCGTCCTTGCCGCGAGACTATCTTCTCCGTCTTCCGGCGCGGTCGGCGCGACCGCATCGTCGTCTCGCAACGATCGCAACTGCGGCGACAAGAACACGGAGTCATATTCGACCGCGCATTGTGCCTGGGCCCGCTGTGCAGCCGTTTGGCCTTTCGAAGCTAGTTTTCCTAGAAACAATGCAAGGCTCTTGGAATCGGCGGGACGGTGGCAGTACTTATGGCAAAAATGAAGATAGAATCGTACCCATTTGTGGTAGTTCCGCCATTGTTCACGCGGGACCCCCTGGCCGCGAGGACCTCACCGTATCTCGTATCAGTGACCGGGAAAGCGCTCATGCGTGACTCCTCCGCCGTCATTATCCAAGTGCTGGATATCATTACATCACGCATGTTATACAGCAATAATTGGGATGTCAATGATTTTTCTGCTTTTTTGATCTGTGATCGCCATGGTTTCGTAGTTTTGCCCTTTCCCACAGGGAGGTTTTGTGGAACCCTTATGAAATCAATGATTTGTCCATTGAGACGCGATCGTGACATCCTGATCGTGACGTGTTGAATTGAAAAGGGGTCATTCAAAAAAATGCGAACGTATCGTGTTCTTACCCATGCTATAATGTCGGCGCTCACAGTTCACCCATTCCAAAACCCGTTTCAAACAATCCTTATAACTGCTTGATTTTACAAGACCCTGTTCAGCCTAACTGCAACTCTACGGTACAGGGAGGGGTCAACGGCACCGGCCAAGCAACATTCCGACAGGCGGTCAACCTTCAAAAGCACTGTATTTTCAAATCTTTGCCCAAATGTTGGAAACGGTCGCAAACAATGCGCGAACCGTGAGTCGGGGGGTTATACAGAAAACGGTTGAATAACTTGTTAGGCTCCCAGGAACTTCTAATATGTTTAAGCGTAACACTTTTGTCACGTGTGCCCGCCCGAGAAGGAACTACCCGATGAGTCAGCCCGAGCAATGGCAACTGAGTAGCAATGCTGCCGAGATGTATGAACGATGCGTCGTCCCGTATCTCTTAGGTCCCTGGGCGCCAGGTCTCGTCGAACTCGCCGCCCTACAGCCAGGAGAGTGCGTGCTCGACGTCGCCTGTGGAACTGGAGTGGTAGCCCGTCTCGCCGCCCAAAAAGTCGGGACCACGGGACAGGTGACGGGCTTGGATCTGAACCCAGGAATGCTCGCCGTTGCCCGCTCGCTGCTACCGCTACCTGGAGCGCCCATCACCTGGGTTGAATGTAGCGCGGTGGCAATGCAGCTGGCGGATGCGACATTTGATGTCGTCCTGTGCCAGCAGGGCTTACAGTTCTTTCCTGACAGGTCTGGAGCCCTGCGCGAGATGCGCCGTGTCCTGAGACCCGGCGGACGTCTGGTCCTCAGTGTCTGGAAAAAGGCAAGCCCGTATACCACAGCAATGCGCGAAGTGGTGGAGCGGCATATAGGCCCGGAGGCTGCGGCCCGACTGAGTGCCACCACAGGGCTGGGAGACGCCGAGGCATTGCACCGACTCCTCGTCGACGCCGGGTTCTCTGACGTCCACATTCGCCCCAGCGTGATGACGATACACGTGCCACCTGTAGCAGAGTTCGTGCTGAAGCATCTGGCTGCCACGCCTGTGGCTGGCGCGGTTGCCGCACTCAGCGAGGAGGCACGGACGGCCCTGGGCCAGGATTTCCATAGGGCGTTGCAGTCGTACGTCGATGGGGAGGGGGTCGCGTTTCCCAACGAAGCCAACCTCGCGACAGCACATACGTAATGAGAGGGGCTTTGGGGAGAAGAGCAGTGCTGAACGGCTCACCGAGAAGAGCCTAACGAAGGCCTGGAGCCGACGCCTTCCAGCGTCCGCTGCGCTCCCGCTTCCAGGCGCGGCTCAGGCCCGGCGTTCGGGTGTGCCGAGACAAACCGGCACGATGTGAAGGAGTGTAAGTCTCCGACAGTGAAGGTTTAGCCAACCACACTGGCCCCGAGTCATGCGCGCGCCTCGGTAACGGGGTCCGTGAAGCG
>JBKPCR010000274.1:0-7808 GCA_046727435.1 bacterium
ATTCTGTCGGATGCCAGGGATTATCTGGATCTCGCACCACACTGGGCGCTCTTCCCAGGCTTGATGATTTTTCTCGCCGTGATTTCCATTAACTACATCGGTGATGGCTTGCGCGATGCCCTCGACCCTCGCAAGATCCTATGAGGCAGCGCGCCCTACTATAGGGACCATACCATCTCAGCAGGTCTCAATGCCGTGCAGGTGGGGATATTGTTTGACAAACCGAGTGACGACCTCTATGCTCTCACATAGTGGCTACCGATCTTCCATGCATCCAACCCTGTGGCAAGATGGCAGTTGCCTGTGATCGCTGCGTGGTGCATGCGATCTTACCTCCCGAGGCCATGATGAGGGCACTTCATGCAGCTGGGTAGACGAGATGCTGGGCCGATAGGAAGCGACCAGCCATGCATGGCGTGGCGGCGATATCGACCCTGACAGAGGTAGGCAGGGCTGTGGAGGACAGACGATCCAAAGGTGCCTAGCACTGTGGATAGCGCCTTCCCCACAAACGGGTTGGGTAAACGGCCGGAGGGTATGCATGACGGTGGAGGTCGGAAATGGTCCGCAGGAGACCACCCTCACGCGAGAAAGGGCGACATCATGGCAACGGGGAAGATCAAACGGATGGTGCAAGAGCGCGGGTTTGGGTTCATCTCGGCTGATGATGGGCGCGAGATTTTCTTCCATCGATCGGGAGTCGAAGGCACAACATTCGAGGCATTGCGCGAGGGGCTTCGAGTCGCATTCGATGTTGAGAAGGGGCAGAAGGGCCCACGTGCCGTGCATGTACATCTCGCCGAGGCGGCGCAACTGAGCTGATGGGGCCTCGCCGTCAGCTTCAAGGGCATCGTGGGGAGTGCTGCGGCAGGTATCATGAGGTGGCATATCCCCGCTGCCACGTGCATTGCCCCGAGAGCACGGGCGACATCGAGACGATCGAGGGTTGCTGTAGGCCTCGATCCGGATCCGGCGTTTGATGAGGAGCCCCTGGGCGGGGAGAAAGAGGGAGGTAGTGATGGTGAGGGTGATAGACCAGCAGTTGGACAAAGCTCTCCGCCTGTTGAAGCGCCAGCTCTCCAGGGACGGCACCTGGCGCGAGCTCAAGGCCAGAGCCTTCTATGAAAAGCCCAGCGTCAAGAAGCGTCGACGGCAACGCGCGGTGCGACGGCGCCTGCTGAAATTGGAAAAGATGTCGGCAGAATGAACGCCAGAGGCGAGGGCCTGGGCATACAGGTCATACAGAAGGGAATGTCTTATGAAGCGCATGCTGAAACCCGCTGAAGAATCAACGACTGGAGGGCCAGTACAAGGGCAGGTGCCTCATGTGCGCGTCCGCTGCAAGGAAGAGTTTAGCGCCGACGAGCTGGCACTGCTGCAAGCCAAGCTCGAAGGGTGGATGCGCGCCGTGGCAACCAAATCGGAGAGTAAACGACCTCGACATCAGTTTGTGATGAAGGCCAAAAATGCCGGGCGCATGTAACCTCCGATGCGCGTTATCGCGCCACGAGATCTAGCTGAGACGCTTCCGAGAGTCATATCTAGCAGTAGCCACAGTGGTGATGATGGCCGGGACTTCAGTGCGAGTTCCGCACCCGTGGCCAGAAAGGGGTGCCAGTATGCAAACACCTCCTGACCCACGCAAATCGGCGGGGCCGAAATTGCGTATTAATCGTATGATCCGTGCCCGCGAGGTACGGGTGATCGGGTCGGAAGGCGAACACCTGGGTGTTGTGCCGTTGGAAGAGGCATTCGGAATTGCCGCCGCACAGGGGCTCGATCTCGTCGAAGTGTCGCCGGATGCCGAGCCGCCGGTGTGTAAGATCATCGATTATGGCAAGTTTCGCTATATGCAAGATAAGCGTGGGCGTGAGGCGAAAAAGAAACAGCGGGTGATTCAGGTCAAGGAAATCCGTATGCGCCCCAAGACCGAAGAGAACGATTATCTGGTCAAGAGCCGTCAGATCCGTCGCTTTCTCGAGGAGGGGAATAAAGCCAAAGTGAGCATGCGATTTCGTGGACGAGAGCATGAGCATGCCGAGCTCGGTCAGCAGAAACTTGAACGTCTCATGCTCGAGATGCAAGACTTGGCCAATATCGAACAGGCCCCGCAGATGGAGGGGCGTATGATCACCATGGTCTTAGCCCCGAAACATTGAGCCGTGCCACCCAGCACAGCCATTCCCGCGAGCTGACAGAGCTGTCCGGCCGTCTCGGCATGATTGCACCCGTCGATACGTCGCCTCAGAGAATGCCATGGGCCTCCGCCGGTATAGCGCGGGATGAGCCGCGGGAGGATGCATGACGATCGGATATTTGGGGCCAGAAGGAACCTACACCGACGAGGCCGCCAAACAGCTGTTTCCTGCGACGACCCGCACGCCCCACCCATCCATCGATGCCGTCTTCAATGCCGTCGCGTCCCATGTCATCAGCGCTGGGGTGGTGCCAATCGAGAGTCTGGTGCAGGGACCGGTCACGGAAACGTTGGACAACCTCTTTCGATATGCTGGCCAGGTGACCATCGGCGACATGCTGGTGCTGCCGATCGATCATGCCATCGGGGCATTGGGGGGGCCGGCAGACATCCGGCGCATCCTATCCAAGGACCAAGCGCTGCATCAATGCTCGCAATATATCGCGCGTCAGTTCCCGCGTGCAGCGCTGGTGGAAACCCCCAGCACCACCGCTGCGATGGAGATGATCGTCCAACAGGGGTGGCGCGACGCGGCCGCGATTGGCAATGCCGCAGCCCTGCGGCAGTATGGCCTAGAGGTGCTCGCACAGGGCATTGGTAATCCGCCTCAGAATAAGACGAAATTTGCGGTGCTCGGCGACCGCTATCATGCTCCGACCGGCACCGACGCCACCTCATTCGTCATCTACCCACATCGCGATCGCATCGGCCTGCTGGAAGACATCTTGCATCTCATCAGCCGTGAGAGCGGTTTGAACCTCTCCTCGATTCATTCGCGCCCCGACACTAAAGGGGGCTTTCGGTTTTATATCGAGGTCGAAGGACATGCCGAAGATCTGGCCGTGGCTCGTTGCCTGGCGGCGATGGAACGATCCTTGGCCTCCGATGAAGTCGAAGTGCGGGTCTTTGGCGCTTATCCACGGCGCATGTTCAACGAGCCGCGCCTCCATGCCATTGGCTTGATCGGTGGCACAGGCCTGATGGGACGCTGGTTCAGGCCGTTCTTCGAGAAGGCCGGCTACCAGGTCTTGATCAGCGGCCGCACCACACCCCTCACCTATCAGGAATGCATCGCCCAATCGGACGCAGTGATCATCAATGTCCCCATCAGCCATACCATCGAGTTGATCCACAAACTGGGGCATTTCTTCCGGCCTGGGCAACTGATGGTCGATAATACCTCGATCAAAACGCAGCCGGTGGCGGCGATGCTGGAGGTGGCTCCGGAGGGGGTCGAAGTGCTCGGTATGCACACGGTCTTTGGTCCGACGATTACCGAGTTGCGGCGTCAGAATGTGATTTTTACATCCACGTCTCAATCGGGCGAGCTGGCCCAGGAATTCGAGGGAATTTTCTATAAGTATGGGGCGACAATCACGCATACCACCCCAGAGTATCACGATCGGCAGATGGCGTTTCATCAGAACCTTGAGCATTTTACCAAAGTCGTCCTGGCGGAGGTGTTACGCGCACAATTCGGCGCTCCTGAGGTGATGGCGAGCTATAGCTCACCGAACTCGCGCTTGTCGCTCATTACCATGGGGCGTGTCCTCAAGGGGGATCCCGAATTATATGCGGAGATTCAGACGCAAAACCTCCAAGGGGCCGGGATGCTCCAGGAGTATCTGCGCATCGCTGGCGAGATCGGTCGCGCTTTGATGCAGGGGGACGCCAGCCACTTCGCGCAGGGCATGCGTCGCTCTGCAGAGGTGTTTGGAAGCGATTTTCTGGCCCACGCCGTCGACACCTCGAATGCGATTCAGGAGGCGACCGCAATACCACTGTCCCGCAGTCGTCTCCCCTAAACCACTGTCCATCCGCTGTTCTGTCAGGAGGCATGATGTCCGAGGCTTATCAGCCTGTCCGTGACTTGGTGCGCCAGGCGCTGCTCGAGAGTGATGGAAACTGGAACGCGGCCGAGCAACTGTGCTATCGGCGGCTGGCAGAAGACCCAGTCCTGCAAGAGCAGATCGCGCAGATCTGTGTGGAATGGGTCATCCGTAATGTCATCACGGCCGAGGGGCGGCGACAACAGCAACTGGAGGCCGATCGGTTGCGGGAAGCGCGCGAGGTGGCGGAGCACGATCAGCAAATCAAACAAACCGTCGATGACTTTCTTGAAGACCTCCGAGGCAAGAACGGGGGGATATCCGGTCGTTCCCATGAGCTATAAACCGCATCGCAGTGAGATGAACCACCCAGATAATACGCCCTCTTCCTCTGAGAGAGGAGGCAGGGTACGCTCCTGTGGGAACACCAGGCAATGGTCACCGTCCGCAATCCTGAGAATACGATCTACCCTTCATGTCAGCGGCATGTCATCAGCTGCCAGGTTTACTTCGATCCCCGCTGCATGGCACGCCAGATCTTCTCGGCCGTTAAGGGCAGATCAAGGTGTCGGATACCGCAAGGGGCGAGTGCATCCATAACAGCATTGGCGACGGCCACAGGCGCCGCCACGGTCGGAAGCTCCCCGATCCCCTTCACCCCAAGCGGATTCGTCGGCGATGGTGTCTGCCGCATATCCAGGTGAATGACGGGGACTTCATCGGCGCTCGGGATGGCATAGTCCAACAAACTTCCAGTCAACGGCTGGCCGTTGGGGCTATAGGTCATCCCCTCAGTCAGCGCTGGGCCGATCCCCTGGGCAATGGCACCATGCACCTGCCCTGCCAAGAGCGTGGGATTGATCACCCGTCCACAGTCGTGCACCGCTGCATAGCGCAAAAACTGCACTTCCCCCGTGGCGCGATCGACTTCGATGACCGCGATATGGGCGGCGAACCCGAAGGGATTCTCCGGCAGCAGAAAGCTGGCCAGACATTCCAGCCCCGGTTCCATGCCAGGGGGCAACCCCTCCGCTCGGTACGCCGCGGCAGCGACCTGTGAAAACGTCAGGGTCTGATCGGGATAGCGCTGATCGAAGACGCGTCCGCCCTGGAACACGATTGCTTCGGATGGACATTCCAGAAAGCGGGCGGCGATGCGAGCCATCTTCTGGCGCGTTTCCCGTAGCCCGACGTACACCGCCGAGCCGCCAATGGTCAGGCCGCGACTGGCAAAAGTCCCCTGGCCGGCCGGCAGCATATCGGTATCCCCGTGCAACACCTGAACATCCTCGACTCGCACCCCCAGCTCATCGGCGGCGATCTGGGCAAACGTAGTCTCGGTGCCCTGGCCGTGCGGCGATACCTCAGTGTACACCTTGACGTGGCCCGTGGGCTCGACGCTGATCCGAGCCTGACTGGTTTTCATCTCACCTCGACCACCCGACGCTTTGACCACCGTGGCTACCCCGATGCCGATGAGCGACTGCTGCGATTCCCTGGCGCGCTGCTGTTGACGGAAGCTGTCATACTCCGCTAGCTCCAGGGCGCGCTCGAACGCCGGTAGGTAATCTCCGGAGTCATAGATGAGACCCGTCGCCGTCCGATAAGGGAAGTCCTCCGGCAGAATGAAGTTGCGTTTCCGCACCTCGCTCGGATCGAGATTGAGCTCATGGGCGATCAGGTCGATGGTGCGCTCCATGAAGAAGGCGCCCTCTGGGCCTCCCGCGCCGCGATAGGGCCCGGTGGGTGGCTTATTCGTCAGCACACCCAGGCATTCGACCTCCATGGTCGGAATGGCATAGGGTCCGGCGACCCGATGCGCCGCGTTAATCGGTGGCCCCGCAGTCGCGGTCAGGAAGTAGGCCCCCACATCGGCGACCATGCGGAAACGCATGCCCAGTATGGAGCCATCCCGTTTCACCGCCGCCTCCACCTCAGCGCCATAGCCGCGGCCGTGGTAGGCGAGGAGATTCTCCCAACGCTCTTCGACCCATTTGATGGGTCGTCCCAGAGCCATAGCGAGGTAGCTGAGAGCGATATCCTCCGGCCAGGTCTCCACCTTCTGGCCAAAACCGCCGCCGACGTCTGGGGCGATAACGCGCATCTGGCGTGGCGGTCGCATCAGGAGGCGTTGCACAGAGTTTTTCAGCCGATGCGGTACCTGTGTGGAGGCCCACAGAGTCAGGAGGTCCGCCTCGGGCTGATACTGCGCCAGCAGGCCTCGGCCCTCCATGGGGGCGGGGGAGAGGCGTGGCACCTCATAGCGGCCTCGGATGATGGCATCAGCCTGTGCAAACGCGGCCTGCACATCCCCTCGCCCTTCCCGGATACGCATCGCGATATTGCTCCCGAACGTCTCATGAATGGGCATGGTACCCTCTTGTGCGGCGTTCCAGGGGTCCATGACAGGTGGCAGGGATTGATAATCGACCTCGATGCGGTCCAGGGCATCACGAGCGAGGGCGCGGTCATGTGCCACGACTACTGCCACTGGCTGGCCCACATAGCAGACCTTATCCCGCGCCAGCACCGGGTGCTCAGGGACCGAAACCCCCTCCAGCTCCGGTGTGGGCCGGGGCGGGATGTCTTTCACCTTGCCGACGAGATCCTCGGCCGTCAGCACCTGTACCACACCTGGCAGCCGCCGCGCTGCTGATGCGTCAATGGCGTGAATGCGGGCATGAGCATGGACACTGCGCAGCACCACCGCATACAGCATATCTGGCACATGCAGGTCATCGACGAAAGTGCCTTGGCCTGTCAGTAGCCGAGGGTCTTCGAAGCGTTTGATTGGTTGACCGATATAGCCCATCGTTCTGCGCTCCACTTGAGGTTAGCATGCCAGCATCAATACGCCAGCGTATGGTAGTCCGTGCGGGGTATGCAGGCAAGAGTAAAGCGTGCGGATCTGACGAAGCACAGGCTTCTGGGGGGAAAGAGGAGCATGGCGCATCTGGGCTTGACCCCTCTCGATGGCTCGGCTATCCTGCGCGGCATCCATCCATCACCCCTTGGAAAGGAGAAACGAGCCATGGCCATGCTTGCGGATTATGCCGAAAAATACCAGACCATCCGCATGGAACGCCGCAACGGCATCCTGCAGATGACCTTCCATACAGACGGCGATACCCTGCAGTGGGGCGAGCTGCCGCATCGGGAATTTCCTCAGGCTTTTCACGATATCGCCACCGACCCCGACAACAAAGTGGTGATCATGACCGGGACCGGCGAAGCGTTCTCCGGCCCACGCGCCACACCGGGCGCGCGGCTCCGACGGTCGGCCGCTGCCTGGGATAAGACGTATTGGGAAGGTAAACACTTGTTACTTAACCTGCTGGACATCGAGGTGCCGATGATCAGCGCCATCAATGGCCCGGCGCTGCGCCATTCCGAGTTGCCGCTGTTGTGTGATATCGTCCTGGCTGCCGAGGAGACGGCGTTCCAAGACTCGGCGCACTTCGCCAATGGCATGGTGCCCGGTGATGGCATGCACATCCTCTATCCGCTCCTTATGGGGCTGAATCGGGGCCGCTACTTTCTCCTCACTGGCCAAACTCTCACTGCCCGGCAGGCACAGGAAGTCGGCCTGGTAAATGAGGTCCTACCACGACAGGAGCTGCTGCCGCGAGCTTGGGTGTTGGCCGAGCAGTTGGCCCAACGACCACCACTCGTCCTGCGCTATAGCCGAGTGCTCTTGACGCAACACCTGAAGCGCCTGATGCATGACCTGCTGGGATACGGGCTAGCGCTGGAAGGGCTGGGAGTCGCGGCTGAATCGTAAC
>JBKPCR010000275.1:0-11494 GCA_046727435.1 bacterium
TCACGTGCAGCTCCTTGTCGTGGCGCTCTTCCCACGGTTTCAACACGACAAACAGGGTGCCCAGATTCGACCCAAAGATATTACTGACCAGGCTCTGCCCGGCGAGGCTGAAGTAATTTTCCACGCCAGGCATATCTTTCATCATCGCTTCAGCCTGCGTGTTCACCTGATCGGTGCGCAGCAAGGAGGCGCCCGGTGGCAAGGACACATCGACGATAAAATAGCCTTCGTCTTCGTTGGGGAGGAAACCCGTCGGCACGGTCGCCAGCAGCCGGGAAATGCTGAACACCACCAGGCCCAGGATCAGCCCAACAAAGATCAGGCGTCGAACCAGCAGCCGCACAATCCTGAGGTAACCGCTGGTGGTATGATCGAACGCCCAATTGAAGCCGCTGTAGAAGCGTCCGAGCAATCCGCGCGATTGGGTGCGGGGCTTGAGGAGCAAGGCGCTGAGAGCGGGACTGAGGGTGAGCGCGTTGAAGGCGGACAGGCCCACAGAGATGGCGATCGTCAAGGCGAACTGCTGATAAAGACGACCGGTAATTCCCGAGATGAAGGCTACCGGGAGAAAGACCGCCATCAGCACCAGCGCGATCCCCACCACCGCGCCGGACACTTCTCGCATAGCCTCCAGTGTAGCCTCTCTAGGGCCCAAGCCCTTATGGGCCATGTTGTGCTCCACCGCCTCGACCACGACGATGGCATCATCGACCACGATCCCGATCGCCAGCACCAGGCCAAAGAGTGTCAGAACGTTGACCGAGAACCCCAGCATCGGGAAGAAGATGAACGTGCCGACGAGCGACACCGGCACGGTCAGCAGCGGAATCAACGTGGCACGCCAGTTCTGCAGGAAGATGAACACCACCAGAATGACCAGGATGACGGCTTCGTACAGCGTCTTGGTGACTTCATGGATGGATTCGCGCACGAACAGGGTGCTATCGTAGGTGATTTGGTATGCCAGCCCTTGGGGAAACGTCTTGTGCAGCTCCCGCATGGTTTTGACGACTTGATCCGCGATGGCGATGGCGTTGGCGCCGGGTAACTGGTAGATGATGATCAGCGAGGCGGACTGGGCGTTGAGCCGCGATGTCGTCCCATAGTCATACGCCCCGAGCTCGACCCGCCCGATATCGGAGACGCGGACGACCGAGCCGTCGGGGCGGCTGCGGAGGATGATGTCCGCGAACTCCTGGGGATCCTTGAGGCGCCCCTTGGCCCGAATAGTATACTCGATCTCCTGCCCGACGGGATTGGGGGGTTGGCCGATCTTCCCTGCCGCGGCCTGGATGTTTTGCTCCTGCACGGCCTGCGTCACGTCGGCAGGGGTCATGCCGAGTCTGTAGAGCTTATCCGGATCGACCCACAACCGCATGCCGTACTCGCGCTCGCCCAGAATGAACACGTCGCCCACACCAGGGATGCGGAAGAGCTCATCCTTGATATTGATTTTGACAAAGTTGCTGACGAACAGCTCGTCAAACGTCGCATCCGGGGAGTACACGGAGAGCACCATCAACATGTCAGTCGATTGTTTCTTGACCGTCACGCCGGTACGCCGGACTTCCTCGGGGAGTTTGGGCATGGCGGTCTGGACCTTGTTCTGCACCTGCACCTGGGCGATGTCCAGGTTCGTGCCAACCTCAAACGTCGACACCAGCGTCAGTTGCCCGTCGTTGGTGCTCAGGGAATCGAAGTAAATCTGGTTCTCCACCCCGTTGATCTCCTGCTCGATGGGGGTGGCCACGGTCTCTTCCACCACGTCAGCGCTGGCGCCCAGGTAGCGTGCCGTCGATTTGACCGTACCCGGGGTGATCTCCGGGTAGCGCGCGATCGGGAGCCCCAGGAGGGCGACCAGACCCGTGAGCACAATGACGATCGACAACACCATGGCAAAGATCGGGCGCTCGACGAAAAACCGCGAAAACATATTAGCCCCCTTCCTGACTAGCGCACAGCAGACTGTGTGGTCTGCTCCAGCTTTGGCTCCGGCTCCACCTTATACTGCACCTTACCGCCGGGCTGCACCCGCTGGATCCCTTCCACGATGACCCGATCGCCCGCCTCCAGGCCCTTCTCGATCGCCCAAAGACCGCCGATACGCTCCCCCGCCGTGACTGTCCGCGCCACGACTTTGTCTTCGTTGTCGACAAGGTACAGCGTGCGTACTCCCTGTAGCTCTCTAATCGCGCGCTGTGGCACCAGGAAGACGCCACTCTTTTCGCCGGTCTGCACCCGCACGCGGCTGAAGGTGCCCGGCAGCAAGGTGAAGTCTGGGTTGGGGAAATCCAGGGTGATTTCCAGGGTGCCCGTCTGCGGGTCGACGGCGCGATCCGCGGAGCGGAAACGGCCAGGGTAGCGGTAAGTACTACCATCCCCCAGGAGAAGCTGAAACGCGAGGTCCGCTGCCCGTCTGCTGCGCTCTGCCTCAGTGCTAGCTTTTTGGATGTAGTTGAGGTATTCGCGTTCGCCAAGCCTGACCTTGACCTGGATGGGATCGAGCGGCGAGAGCAGGGTGAGCGGCTGGGTTGAATTCGCCGTCGCCAGGCCGCCGACGAAGATGTTGGATTCGCCGATGCGTCCGTTGACGGGTGCCTTGATCTCCGTGTAGTTCAGATTCAATTCGGCCAGGCGTTGCGATGCCCGGGCGAATTCCAGCTCGGCCGCCGCCAGGGCGATCTGCGTGCGCTGTTGCAGCTTCGTTTGGGTCAATTCAGCCTTCCGAGCATTCGCTTCTTCCCTGAGCACCTGTTGCTGCGCCAGCGCGGTATCGAGGTCGATCTGCGGTGCCGCCTCCTGCCTCACCAGCGGCCGGTAGCGCGCCACATCCTGGTCTGCCTTGACCAGGGCCGCCTTGCTCTGTGCCAATCGCGAGTCGGCGCGCAGCACCTCAACCCCTTCTTTGGCGAACTGTAGATCCGCTTCCGCCTTCGCCACTGTGGCTTTCGCCTTCTGCAACTCGGCGTTATAGGTGCGCTGGTCGAGCACATAGAGGAGCTGGTTGGCCTTTACGAGTTGCCCGGCATCGAAGAGCCGCTGATCGATGTAGCCATCGACCCGGGCGCGAATCTCGGCGGTTTCAGTGGCATCCGTGTTGCCGGTATATTCATTGTAGATGGGGATAGTCCTGGGGTTGACCTGGATGACGGTAACCGGCACCGCGGGGGCACTTGGCGTCTCCTGTGTGCTAGCGGATTTGACCTCGGAGCAACCGGCCCCCCAGAGCAGCCACAGTGACAAGGCGACCGCTAATGCCCACCACGAAAGGCTCGTGCGACTGAACTGCATCGTTGCCATGGTTTTTCTTCACCCCCTGTGGCGCGTGCATTCCCCGTGGGCGGATGCCACCGAACCATGCCCGAC
Organism: bacterium; assembly: GCA_046727435.1. Classification (GTDB taxonomy): domain Bacteria; phylum Tectomicrobia; class Entotheonellia; order J063; family CAVPRW01; genus CAVPRW01. The sequence continues at coordinate 3,367 of JBKPCR010000275.1, forward strand.
GGAGGAGAAAGTGTGCAAAGATTCCATAACCCAGGCCTTGCCGCGCGCGATTTTTCGCCCCTTTCCTCATGACAGTGGTCATCTACGTCGGGCGTCGGGGCTCACCACACTGGTGCGGTGAGCCCCGGGCGCCGCTTCGCACTGGTCGCCGGCTTACAGCCGTGGCTTGGTGTCCGAAGTCACCAGCGGCAAGCTGAATTCCACCCATGCTCCATCATCCTGGCCGTCCGGAATGACCTGACCGTGGACCTGCAGATCATGCCAGCGGAGTCGGCCATTGGCCCCATACAGGAGCAGGCGCATGACATTGGCTGATCCCTCGACGCGCACTTCCATGAAGCTCTGGAAGAAAGGTGCCCGGTTAAAGTCGAACGCCGAGGCCAGCGCTTCGGGGGCAGACGGCCAGGCCCCCAGCCGCGTCATCCACAACCAGAGAGGCCATTTCCACCGAGGCGTCTGGCTGTCCAGCTTGGCGAGCACCGTATCGGTTTTCGGGTAGAAGGCTGAATCCGCTGTCGGGACTTGCGTCGGCCAGTCGAGCGCGGTCCCGATGCTGAGATAGGCGCCGCCACCACCGTTGACGAAGTGATACATGGGGCGATTCTGGCCGCGGGCCTGATCCCCCTCCTTGTAGAATTCGAAATCATGCGTGTCTCCTGCCATCACGACCTCCACCGCATGCTCGTGCAAGAGCCGATGGAGGGTAGCAAAGGGTGCGTCGTCCTCACCCTGGTAGCGTCCCGCTGCGAAGAACGGGTGTCCAAGGATCACCATCTTGAATTTTCCTTTCGCCCGTTCCAGGGTGGTGCGGAGCCACTGGAACTGTTGCGCGTCGACGCGACGCAAGATGCCTGTGTCCACCGCGATGAGGATGAAGCGCTCCGTGTCCACCTCGAAGTACGGGGCGCGCTGGCCTCCTGTCCACACGCCGTAGGCCTGCCGCAGACGGGCCGCCTCTTCGATCATCCGATCGATCCGCCGTTCCGTCGTGGTGGTGAGCCCGAGGTCTGTCGCTCGACGTGCCCGCAGTGCCGCCCTCGCAGCCTCGGGTTCGAGGAAGTTGGCGGTGAACCCTTCCAGGGCGTCGTACCAGTCGTGGTTGCCCGGTATTGCGTATACTGGCTTGGTGAACCCTTTGAAGGGTAGGTAAAACTTCACCTCATAGTCCTTCATGGCTCCCGCCGGGTAGATCACATCGGAGGCGACCACCAGGAACCTGACCTCGGAACGCTGGCCCAACTCTATGATCTGGTCCCGCAGCACGTGCTGCGACGCATCGCCCTCGCCTGGATCGCCGATCACCAAGAAGCTGAAATCCGCGCCCGTGGCGATCCCCTCCGGTACCACCTGGAACAGCTGGGCATCCGGAATGGTCGTGTCACGATACCGCCCGCTGACCGCGCGGACCATCTGCTCGCGCCAGGTGTCGGTCCGCTGCTCGGCCCACCTGGCCCAGACCTCGGTAGCCCAATTTTCGGTATTGAAGTACCAACTGAATCCCCAGATCGGGTTCAGGGCGATCAACACTGCGGTCACTGGCAGCCCGATCTGCAATCCGCGTCGCAGAGCTACCGTTGGCGAATGGCGGGCTTGGCTGAGCCTCCACGCGAAGCGCGCTCGGGCGTTCAGCCAATAGCGGACCACGCGGTCGAGCCGTCCTGGCGATTGCCCCCGGTCGACCTGGACCAGTAAACGCGTCCAGGCTCGGCGTTCGAGTGGCTTGGTCAGCACCCGCCACCCCAAGCGCACCGGGGTAATCACGCCCCAGGCCAGCACCAGGGCGAAGAGCACGTCGCCGATCACCGCGACGCCCGGGGAGAAGAGACCGACCAGGTTCCACTCAGCATCCATGCGACCGATGTGAATGGCCAGAAAGGTCAGAAGAAAGGTCACTCGCCAGTAGCGGTCGATCGGATAGCGCGCCGCATCCGCTGCGCTCAAGGTATCCCGGAGGTTGGCCAGTTCCGGGTGCGGCGGCAGGCGCAAGTGAGGGTCAGGGTGCAATGCCGCACCATCCGCGACCGGGGCGGTGGAGGTGTCATCGCGGCCGAGAATCTTCGACCACCCGGACCCCAGGATGCGACAGCCGACGTAGAGGCCGATAGTCCAGAGGCCGGACACGGGCCACTGGCTCGCGATCACCAGACCCAGCAACACATTGAGGCCGCCATCGGACAGGAGGCCGACACCTGGTCGCCCCCCACTCCGGGTAGCCGCGACGATCATGCCAACCCCGTCGACGAGAAACGACAGCCCCAGCAACAAGGACAGTGCCCCCAAAGCCAGCTTCGGCTGCGCCAGCAGTATGAGCCCGGCCAGGACCGACATGGCAGCGCCAAAGAAGCCTGCGTTTCCGACATGGCGGTCGCGCGCGGCGAACGCGTGAGCTATCTCGATCAGCCCGGAGGCGATCATCAGGATGCCGAGGATAAATGGGGAGCTCTTGCCCGCGACAAACGGGGCGGTCATGGCTAGACAGCCCAGCACCAGCAGCGGCGTGCCGATTATCAGCCGCCAATGCCAACCCCAGCGAACGGGCGTCGACTCCGCGGTGCGCAATGGGGTGCTCACCATGACTGATCCTTCCATTCATCGCGTTCCGGCGAAACTGTCATAAATGAACATTCCCACGAGCCATGCCACTAACACCGCCATGAAGAATTGGCCGATCACCGCCTCCAGCACAGCCAGCATCTGGGTAAAGGGGGAGCTGGGGAGAATGTCGCCATAGCCCAGGGTCGCCAGGGTGACCAGGCTGAAATAGATCATTTCCGTGCGCAAGACCTCAGCTGAGCCCGCGGCGATCCACTCGGGAAGGCGGAAGCTCCGAAAGTCTAATTGAAATGCGATATTGTAAATCGTGGCAAACGAAAAGGCGATAAGTAAATACACGGTGACCGCCGCGAGAATGACGTCCAGCGTAATCCGTTGGCTGCGAAAGATGTAGGCGAGCACCACGACGGTGCAACCGCCGAGAAGGACAAATGCGAGGCCTAAGGTGGCGATATTCCACCAGCGGGCCGCTTCCACGGAAGAGGCCAGCGTGGCTCCCAAATTGGTCATGAACCCCGCCGCCCACACTCCTAAAAGGGCTCCGCGGAGACGCTGCTGCGTACCGCGAGCTGAAAGCGATACCAGCAGAGCGTCAAGGAACATCAACTGCAGTAACACCCAAAACAGCCACCGCTCCTGCCGCAGTGGTGTAGCTAGCAGAATGATGCCGAGGACGATATTCAGCTGCGCAAATCCTGCGGGTCGGAAGCGAGCGAAATTGTCGAAGATGCGTTTCCCTAGCGTCATCGATCTTATCCAGGCGTGAAATAAAAACCCACCGCAAAGATGAGGTACACGGCCAACAGCTGGGCTCCCATAAACCAGTTCGACCGCCCGTCGCCGGCAGCAAACGCCACCATGAATGTGGAGAGGATTACCGCCAGCACCTCGCCTCGCGTAAAGACCAGGTCCATGGACTGCGGCGCTATGAGATAACTCAGAAACACCAGCAATGGTGCGACGAACAGGGCGACTTGTGTGCTGCTGCCGATGGCAATGCCAAAACTCAGCTCCATGCGATTCTTCGTAGCGACTAGCACCGCTGTACTGTGCTCGGCGGCGTTCCCTACAATGGCGACCACGATGATGCCGACGAAGACGCTGGACATGCCCGTTGCTTCAGCCGCTTGCTCCACCGACCCTACTAGGATCTCGCTCATCCAGGCGATGAAAAAAGTTGCCACGCCCAGGACCAGTAGGGCGCCCTGCCAACTCCATGGCTGGGATGGATGCACCACCTCTCCGGAGAGTGATTCTACAGACCCACGGAAGAGTTCTTTGTGCGTGCCTAACGAGAAGACCAGGCTGAGGGCATACACGATGATGAGCAAGGCGGCGATTGCCAGGCTAATGGCGGCTTCGTTGAGGGGTACGTGCGGCGGGCGCAAAAAGTGGAAGACCGCTGGGATGATGAGGCCGATGGAGGCCAGGACTAACATGGCTGCTTGGGTGCGCGCCGCTATGGGGTTGAACTGTTGTATCTTGTGGTAGAAGCCTCCGGCCAAAAAAGCGGCGCCCAGCACCAAGAGGACATTGCCGATAATGGAGCCTGTGAGGGAGGCCTTCACGACATCGATATAACCGGCGCGCAGGGCCACGATGGCGATGATCAACTCCGCGGCATTGCCAAATGTAGCGTTCAGCAGCCCACCAATGCCCTCACCAGTGCGCTCAGCGATATGCTCGGTGGCTTCCCCAAGCAAACCAGCCAGCGGAATGATCGCCACGCAAGCGGAGAAAAAAATCCAGAGGTGCGCCTGGGAATGGAAATGCTCCAGGTAGACCGAAATGGGGACAAACACCAGGAACCAGTTCAGGGATGGCTTCATAAACTCCGCGAGCTTGCCAGATGCCATAGAACCTCCCGCGTACTTCGTCGATAGCGGCTTGTGGTCTCCGTCGCCCTTGTCCAAGTCCTGATCGGCGGGCAGTGCAGGAGTGGACTGGTTCATGCCTGAGCTCACGGACCGCATGCGCGCTTGCGGATACCAGCAACTTCTCTCTGTGCTGGAGAGAATATAGCTTCGATGGTCCGTTCAGCGCACCTAGCAAACTGTTCAAATCGCCGGCCGGTGAGGGCTGTGGCTGTTCAACTGTTGTTCAGAGGACCTGTCACGCGCATCCGGCTCTGAGACAGGTATAGCACCCCCTACCTCCTTCTCATACTTGCCTGCGTCACGGCGTATGCTCCCAAGTCATTAGTAGAGGATGTATGGGGCCGATCGCTTCCTACCCTCGAAGACAAATTCAATGCCGATCCCAGGGGATTGGCGGTATTGTTCCAGCGGCCGGTTGAGGGACCTGGCAGTTGGCTCGTCGAAGGGCGCATATCGCGCTAGGTTGGGGAGATGAACCTGTACCCGAATATCTGTCTGGATGCCAAGTAACCGTTCAAATATGCTGTTCCCGGTCCCCAATGGATCGGTCACAGCTAAGGTGACATGGTCATACCAGAGCAACTCGGGCTTGCCCTTGATGTAGTCCCGGATGGGTTCGAAGAGCAGGGCTCCGATGAGGAGACCACCCACCGGGGTGACGATCAGATCCTGGTATGACGGGCGCTCGAACAGAGCTTCAATGCCAAATTCATAGAGCGTGGAGAGCAAAGCCGCGTACCAAAAGCCGCCGAAGGCCCCAAACTGCCGCTCTCGGGCGCGAATATAGGCGATGGCGCCGAAATAGGGGTGGCCCAGATAGTTGACATACCAGTGATCGTCGTCCCATTGAGGATGTTGCACGTTCTCCCACCATTGCTGCATACTGGTTTTCCGTTGCTCCGCAGTCCATTTGGTCACGTTCTCCGGCAGCAGATACAAGATCCCAGCAGCAATCACCTCATATCCCAGGAAGAACGCCGTATCTCTCCCCAGCCCTCCCCAATCTCGCTCTAACGCACCGGGCGTTACCTCACCATCCTCCGGGACCTCGTTCTCGCCCAGAAGTCGCCAACGGTCGTCTGCCCCTCCGCTGCTCTCACTTGAGAAAGAATCGTTGAAGAGCGCGAGTGGGGCCGATCCTCCCGGTGCGTGCCAACTCGACAGGCCCCTTTGGGTGCGAAGCAGCGCATCAACGTCGACCGGAACCGTGGGTGAGGCATCTCCGAGACGGTGAAAACTGTCATTGGCAGCCATTGTGACATGCACACTACTCAACGAGAGGGTCGTAAACAGCGTCGCGACGAACATCACAGCGTATTGCATTAGCTCCTTCCGAACCGACGTTCAAAAGGGTGTGGTGCACATCATGGTTGATCCTCCTCAAAACCCGTTCAATAGGCTAGGTTTCCTCCCAGAGCCGAAATCCGCCGAGGAAGGCATTGGCGTTGGCGCCGGGACGGGCGCCCGGTGGTAGTTCCCCGACTTTCTTGGCGTTGCCCCCGCCGAGGACGATGTAGTCGGCTTCCAGGGTCACCTTGAACCGCTCCACGACGTCCGCCACATGGCGGCGCCAGCGCTTCTTGCCCAGGCTCTTAAGGGCCTGCCGCCCCAGGTACTCCTCATACGTCAGGCCCTTCTTGTAGGGCAGGTGCGCCAGCTCCATGGGCTCGAGGAGACCGTCGACGATCATCGCTGAGCCGAGTCCCGTGCCCAGGCCGAGGAATAACATGCGCCCCCCCTCATAACTCCCGAGCGCCTGCATGGCGGCGTCGTTGACGATCCTCACCGGGCAGCCGAAGGCCTGACGGAAGTCAAACCCCATCCACCCAGGGCCCAGGTTCTTAGGCTCATGCAGAGGCCTCCCCCCGATCACCGCCCCTGGATAGCCGATCGACACGACATCGTATTCCCAATCCCCCACGAGCGACTTTACCCCGGCGACCATCTCGTCCGCTGTCATGGTTGGCCCGGATGGAAACCTGCGAGGCTGGGGCTGTCCAGTGGCCAGGACTTTCACGTTCGTGCCACCGATATCGATCACAAGGACTTTCACCACGCCTCCGGCAGACTTTGCTTGTTCTCGAGGTCGGGCGACAGTCGATGCTCTTTCACTGGTCCCTACCTTCTTGGGTTGCGTGCGTGCCTGGGACAGCGGTGTATGAACATCGACAGGTGCTACAGGGGGTGCGGTCCCACGCCCCGCACCCCTGGATGTTGGTTTGGTTGCCGCCATGACGCGAATCTCCTTCGGCTAGTTCACCCACCTGTTGTGCACTCGACAGGATGATATATTGCCAACACCCATACCTCCATCATTCCCAAGCCAAGTAAAGAATCCCGCCATCGCGACCCCTTCCCGCGCTCAACTCAACACGGGAGGCGGCAAATGCATGCAGCTACGACCTCAGCGCCTCCGCGATGGCCGCTTGTAGCGTCGCCAGACCGGCGCCGACATCCGGGCCGAGATGGGCGCGCAGGACCCGACGGTCGCGCCCCGCCAGCACTTGAAAGTCGCCACGGGCTTGCGCCGCCTTGACCACCCCGAAGGTGTATCGCTGGCCAGGGACGGGTAGATCAATAGCGTCGTCGCAGGTGATCTGCAGGAAGACGCCGGTGTTCGGCCCACCCTTATAGGCCTGGCCCGTCGAGTGCAAAAAGCGCGGGCCGAAGCCCACGCAGGTGGCCACATGCTTGGCGTCGCGCACTGCCAGCCGTATCGCCTGCAACAGCCGCTCGTGCGTCTCGTTCATCTCGATGTAGGCCAGGAGCGCAAAATAATCACCGGTGCCTAATCGGCTCAGATGCGCCGTGAGATACCCCGCTAGAGTGCGCTCCCCTCCCAGCGTCGGCGCCAAAGCCGCGGTATTCTTCTCATCGGTGAACAGCATGATGCTGTCAGCTGTGAAGATGGGGGTCTCTGTGGGCAGCGCCCCGGTCTTCTCATACGCGGCGGTCAATTTGCGGGTGGCCACCTTGCTCGCTTCCACGTCCGGCTGGTTGAACGGATTGATGCCGATGATGGAGCCAGCGACCGCGGTGGCGATTTCCCAGCGGAACATCTCCGCCCCGAGGTGATACGGGTCCGCCAGGTTGATGCGTACGACCGGTTGTCCCGCCGTGGCAAGCGCCTCCACCGCTGCATCCTGTGCCGCATCCGGCGCTGAATCCAGGCGAATATAGGTGAAAACCCGGTCGTTACCATAGATGTTGGGGGTGCCCAGGGGCTCGCGGTCGACGGGAATCACGCCCTTGCCATCCTTGCCCGTGGACTCCGCCAGCAACTGCTCCAACCAGGCACCGAAGTCCTGGATGCCGGGCGAGGTGATGATCGTGACTTTATCGCGACCGTGGTTGGCCAGCGCGCCCAGGATGATCCCCAGCACCGCCCCGGGATTCTCCTCCACTGGGACCGTCGCCGCGCAGGCGTGCACCGTCTCCTCGACGTGATCCAGGAACCGCGGGATGTCGAGACCCATGATCGCGGCCGGGACCATGCCGAAATTGGACAGGGCTGAATACCGCCCGCCGATATTGGGGACGCCGAAGAACAGGCGCCGGAAGCCGTCGCTCTCGGCGATGTGCTGCAGCTTCGAGCCGGGGTCGGTGATGGCGATGAAGCGGTCGCCCGCCTCTGCGACGCCCAAGCGCTCTTGAACGCGCTGGAAGAAGTACTGCTTGTAGATGTTGGGCTCCAGGGT
>JBKPCR010000276.1:0-7136 GCA_046727435.1 bacterium
GGTCAAGCACACACGCATGCGAGTGAAAGAGATCATTCCAATACGCGACATCCCCTTGCCCGTATGACACGACGGACTAAGGTCGTCTCTACATCCGAAGCGATGATTCATGCCTCCTTGAAGCTGTGGTGTGCACTCACGATGCCGGCAATCTTCGCGCAATATCAAGCATTGTTCTTGTCAATTTTTAACTGAACAGTCTCGTCCGCCGAGGTGCTCGAAGCCCTAAAGCTTGACGTTCCATTCGCTCCCATCACTTGCCGGCCGCGCTTGTGGCTGTGAGAGCTTAGCGAACCGCGACAATAATCCTCTTGTTGCGCAAGGCAGCATCGATAGCAGCAGATGGTGGGAAATTGGAGGAAGAAGAGGAAACCGACAACGCTTGAGAAGGACGTGACATCTTTCACTTCTAGAGGTATGCTTAAAGAACCCTTGAGCCACAAGAGCGGACGATCATTCTCCCAAGGTAGTCTTCACCGTGGTCAAAAGCTGCGAAGCGGAGAAGGGTTTTTCCAGGAACCGCTGAACACCCAGATTTACCGCTTCAATAGCACTTTCTTTGGAGGCATATCCAGTGACGATGATACACTTTACCTCGCGTCCATAGAGCTCATGTGCCTTTGAAATCAGCGCAAGTCCCCCAATTTTCGGAAGATTAAGGTCAACAATGAGGAGATCGTAGCAAATCTCGTGGAGCATCGCCAACGCTTCTTCACCGTTACGGGCGATCTGGACGTTGTATCCAGCCTCTTGAAGAATGTCCGTGAGGACAGCTACGGTCCCTGGGTTATCGTCGACGACGAGGATGTGCTTTCCCGAAGACTGGGGTAGTTCTTCCAGTTGAGCTTCTCCCCGCAACCAAGCCTCGATATCGCTACGGCGAAACCGCCAGCGCCCCCCCACCTTCACTTTTGGTATCTGGCCCTGTTTAATGTAGCGATATACTGTACGCAAATCGACTTTAAGGTAATCAGCCACTTCATGACTAGTCATAAGATCTTCGGCCATCTGCTTTCCCCTGCGTCAATGACATCCATTCTATCTAGATGACCGGATATGACATTCTATCCTAGAGAAGCAGCATATCGAAATGCCTCAATTGTGTCAAGAAAATTCCGGACCAATAACGGCATGATAATTTGTGAGCGTTGTATACTCCCCTGCCTGCCATCTAGGCTGCAGCTGCCTTGGACAAAAGCAAATCTGCATGTAGGGATTTTCCTTGACATTTCCTTCACACCGACTTTCCGCACCTCTCTCTGAAATTGGAATCATTTTTGTGTCTCGCCGGAGATCGTAGACAATCTCCTCACTATCAGAGGAGATGCTGATGCCTGATCGACCGACGTACCAGAGCCAAGTCCTAGACCACCTCGGCCTGGTCGCGGGCCTGTTCGACGCACTCGGCATGGGCGAGATCATCGATCAAGTGACCCAACAAAACCCGGAAATGCGCGACCTCACCGTGGGTGAAGCCGTCAAAGCCATGGTGCTCAATGGCCTGGGCTTTATCAATCAAGCGCTTTACCTAGTTCCCAGATTCTTTCACCATAAGCCCACCTACCAACGCATTTCACCCCGCGTGACCCCTCAACAACGCAATGATGATGCCTTGGGCCGGGCCTTGGATACCCTCTATGCCTATGGGGTGACCGAACTCTACAGCCTCCTTGCGGCAACCGCTGCCGAGCGCCTGGGGCGTGCACCCCGCTTTGTCCATCTCGACCCGACGCGCTTGCATGGCGATGGCCGCGACAACAGTGACGAGGCACCCGAGGCACAGGTTGTGCCCATCACCCGCGGGTATAGCCGGGATCATCGGCCTGACCTCAATCAGGTCATGTTGGCGCTGATGGTGGAGCACCAAGCGGGTATCCCCCTCCTGATGAAACCACTCCGTGGCAACAGCGGTGATACCCAGGAGTTTGGCGAGGCGGTTCGCCTCCATGTGCATCAGTTGCAAGCTACTTACGGCCTGACCTATCTGGTGGCCGATAGTGCCCTCTACCGTGAGGCCAACCTTGAGAAACTGGCCCAGACGCAGATGAAGTGGATCACCCGTGTTCCGGCCACCTGGCGCGACGCACAAGCCGTCTTGGCCCACGCCGATCCGCAGGCCAGGGTCGCGCTTCAAGAGGGCTATCGCGCTTACGAGTTGCCATCGACCTCCGGCGGCGTGGCGCAACGCTGGGTCCTGATCTACTCCGAGCCCCGCCAGGCTCAGGTCCAGCGCACCGTTGACAACCAGTTGCGCCGGCAGAGTGACCAGGGTGTCAAAGCCTTGAAGAAATTCTGCGGCGTTACCTTTGCGTGTGAAGCCGATGCGCGTCAGGCGCTTGCGACCTTTGCGCAGGACTTGCAGGCCACGTTTCTGGGGGCCAGCACCGTGCGCGCGACGCCCCGCTCTGGCACACGAGGACGCCCCGGACAAGGCGTGCAGCCCGATCAGATGGTCTACCAAATCGAGGCGACCCTGGCCTCCTCGCTCGCGGCCCGCCAGGCCCTCATCGACCAGCACAGCGGTTTCATTCTGGCCACCAACGAACTCGACACGACCCAATTGCCACCGCAAAAGCTGTTGGCAGGTGACAAAGGTCAAACACATGTGGAGCGCGGGTGTCGCTTCTTGAAAAATCCCGAGTTTTTGGCCTCCTCGCACTACCTCAAAACACCCGAGCGGATCATGGCCCTCTTGAGGGGCATGACCGTGTGTTTGTTCGTGTCTGCGGCCCTGGAGTCCCGCAGTCGTCAGGCGCTTCAGGGGCCTGACGCGACATTTCCCAATCAAGCCGGGACACGTGTGCAGAGTCCAACAGCCCGGTGGGTGTTGCATTATTTTGTGGGAATTCATCTACTCATCGCTCCAGGACAGTGGCCTATCGTGTTGAATCTCACCGATGAGCATCGCAACCTCCTCCAACTCCTGGGAAACCGTATATGGCATTTTATGGCGTCAAATATTCATGAAAATCAGAATGGTCATGCGGAATGTCAGTTCACACAGTGACCCATGGGATAATTCCCCACGCTGATGACGGGGATGCGATTGGCTGCCAGTGCGTACCGACTGTTGTCTACAGTTGGCTGCATGACAGGCGACGCTTGCAGACTCCTATAGGGGGCGGGCTAGAAATGGTAGGAGCACACGATGGCGGCGTCCATGATGGACCTGACGGGATCATCGGTGGACCATGTCGGAGTGGATGCGCCCACTATTTAGTGGCCACTAGGTAAAATCTTCACGGTCACCGTCCGCAGTGAAGGCTTCATGCACATCGCCACCCCTGCAGCGTTGGTGCACGCCATAACAGAGCATACAAATCAAACGTTTCCATTTAAGGATAACCATACAACGCTGTTTCATCGTGCCGCCACGCGTTTCAGCCTAGAGGAGGATATGGAAGTGATCACCTGTGGGAGCTCACGGTGTAAACTCGGATTTCTTGTGGAGAGCAGGTTTTGGCCATGCCATACTCCTTTTCATGCCCTGTTCATGCCCCGGAAGTCCCGCTTGCCGGGTCGACGAGGCACGACGGGCTCCACGGAGCCTTCTTGAGTTTGGGCCCTTTTTTTAAAATCGTTTTCCAGAGCTATTGTCGGCGAGTGCGATCCATTGATTTGCCGAGGCAATCTCCCACGCTTGATTGACTGCATCAAGATTTTCTAATCTGTTAATCTCAACTCGATACAGCATGAGGTCGTCGCTCACGCGTCGTGAGGTTACCACGACGTCATAGCCTTTCAGACGCGCGATTTGCGCTAACTGTGCGGACTGTTGCGGGTTACGATGCGATGCCAAGATCAGCCTGTATGACCCATCTGGTTGTTGACGCACCAGAGTTTCTCGCGATAAAGGAGGGAGCCAAAGTCTCTGCCCGGCGATTATTCGGTTCAGATTCTCGACATGAGTATTGTATTCCTTAATAAGGTCAAGACCGAGATTTCTCTGGGTACCATAGATATTTGCGGCGATTTCAGCGACAGTCGATCCAGATTGAACTGTCATTGGTTTCTCTCGCCAACCGGTCATTTCAGGTATAGTGGTGACTGACCCCGCCTCATCATTGCCTCGGCCTCCGGTGTTAGAGGTATTGCGGTCACCGGCTCCCTTCATGTGTTCAGAGGCCAAACGGCTATCCCGGTTCTCCATAGGCAGTTCTATGGTTCGGAGATCGGTAGCTGATGCCGGTCCAACCTCTTTCATCAACCCAGTCGATTGGCCATCACCAGTTGTCTCCGGATAAGGTTCAAGACGGGACTTGGCAGCGCTGGGATCTCCAATCCACCTACTAAGCGTGCCGTGCAGCGTGAGAGGTAAGGCTCTGAGTTGCTCTCCGAAGTCTTTAAGAAAGCCAGCATTAAGCCAGCAGACGTAAAGGCCTATTCCCCCAACTCCGAGGAGGAGCACAGCCATCATAATCCGCCAGCCCCTCCGGGTGCCACCAGATCGCTTTCCATAATAAGGTGCTGTTCCTAAACGTGTATTACCAGGACTCTTCCTAATCCTTAACTCACGAGACGGTTCCACAGCCTCCTCAGCAACGGGGGGATTGCCTCTGTGCCCTTCCACGCGGAGGTCCTCAGCTGCTTCTCGAACGATATCCGTAGTGATCCTCTTTTGAGATATTGCATAGGCAATCAGAAGAGCATTGTCACAGAGTATATTAATGAGCCTGGGAAACCCTTTGCTATAGTAGGCGATTTCTTGGATGGCATCGGGCGTGAAAAGTTGCTGGCGTTTATAGCCTACCGCACTGAGCCGGTAATGAATAAAGGGTCCTACCTCTTCGTCGTCAAGCCGTTCAAGCCGGCATTGAATAGCAATGCGTTGTTTTAATTGCCGCAATTCATACTGATTAAGCTTGGTTTCGAGTTCTGGTTGGCCAACTATAACAATCTGAAGCAGCTTTTCAGTCGCCGTTTCCAGATTCGATAGTAGACGAAGATTTTCCAATACTTCCTCTCCCAGATTCTGTGCCTCATCAATCAGTAGGACAACCGTCTCTCCCTTCGCTAGCCGATCTATGAGAAACCGATTCAGCACCTGAATCTTGTGAAGCCTCCCCACTTCTTTAATCGGTAGTCCCAATTCCTGGCAAATAAAATCTAAGATCTCTTCAAATGTCAGAGTAGTGTTATAGAAAAAGACGAAGCGGATGTGCGGCTCCATGTTCTCCATGAGCCGCCGCAGAAGAGTCGTTTTGCCGGTTCCTATCTCACCAGTCAAGACGATGAAGCCCCTACGCTCATGAATCCCATACAGGAGGCTGGCATAGGCTTCCTGATAGCGGGGATTCGTGTAGAAAAAGCGTGGATCAGGCGTTATGCTGAATGGTTTCTCTCGAAAACCAAAGTAGTCGGTATACATGGGATGTATGCAAATCCTATGAACACTATCTGTTCGAGATGGATTTTACAGGTTACAAAATGATTTCCTGTCCCTGCGCGCGAGAATAATGCTATCGAATCGGGCAGTCTCCCGGAATCCTCCAGCTACGAGGACTGCCTGCATAAGAGGAGATAACCCCGAGCGGCATGGGACCGCGCCCGACCTTCCAACCTCTCCTCCAATGTAGATTGTCTTTTCGCTAGAGCGCAAGAGATCATCCATTACCTTGGATTCACACAGACGGTGAGAAGTCTGCTCGACCAGAAACCTTGAGAGATCTGCAGCCGTCATCCCGGCACTGGTACCTTTCCCATGAGCATAGCGCTGTTCTGGCCGTCAGGTCGTACGATTTCCGCCTGGTTCATCTCTGGGGCAAAGGTGTAACGAATACTTAGGGAGTCTTCAGGCTCGAGTCTGGCTCCGGCACTTGCCATCTGAGCCTGGTAAGGTCAAAGCTTCTCCTGTTCATGCTGCCGTGACTCCGCTACAATCGATCTCCACAGCGACGCTTCGTTGAAGCAGGTCAACGGAGAGAATCAGCAACCCCTTTGCAGGTTTGCTCTGTACTAAGACCCCTTCGACCCCTCTGAGCGGCCCTTGCGTAATGCGTACGCGTTGCCCCTCCCGAAGGTACGGATGGGGCATGACCGGTAAGCAAGCATCTAAAACGGTTTGAATTGCTTCGATTTCGGCATCTGGTACGACACTTAATCTATCCCAGCGTTCGCCGAGAATACGCACGAGGCCGCGTGCCTTGCGTACATCGATGTAGCTGGTCTTATCGATGGCATGCCGCAAGAACAGGTAACCTGGGAACATGGGGACGGCGATGAGGTGACGTTTCGCCGCCCGTTGCGACCACACGTCGATCCTGGGTAGGAAGAGGTGAAAGCCTTTTGCCGTCAATTGATCGTATACCAGCTGCTCACAATGGCTCCGGGTATAGAGTGCATACCAAAGAGGGATTGACAGATCCTCAGGGATTTCTTTGCACATAGCTCTGCTCGCCCACCACTTCTGCTTTGCCCTTCACGCTCGCGGGTACAGCTCCGCCTCCTTCAGAGGCTCGCCTTTTCCTTCTCAAACAGGTTGAGTCAAGATCACAAATCACCCACCTCAAATGATCCATCTCGAAACACTTAGTACAGCTGATCATGAACAACTATGCAAATTGGCTTGACTTGAAGGGCCCGTACCGGTATCTCTTCCCCAGCGCTAACCGCAAGGTTGGGAGGAGATCGCTATGGCACGCGGCCGCAAGTCTTCCTTACGCATTGTCCTGTCTTCCGAAGAGCGGCAGGTGCTGGAGCGGTGGCAACGGTCCACCACCCTTGCCGCTGGCCTGGTCCGCCGAGGGAGGATTATCCTCTTGTTGGCAGCAGGGGCCTCCCAATCCGCGGTGGCGCAGGCTGTTGGCGTGCAACGGACCGTGGTCCGCCACTGGGCCAAGCGTTTTCTCGCCCAGCGTCTGCCCGGTCTTTCAGACGCTCCTGGCCGCGGGGCCAAGGGCGGTTTTTCCCCCAGAGGTCGCGATCCACGTCGTGCGCTTGGCCTGC
Organism: bacterium; assembly: GCA_046727435.1. Taxonomy (GTDB): domain Bacteria; phylum Tectomicrobia; class Entotheonellia; order J063; family CAVPRW01; genus CAVPRW01. Next base: position 6,946 of record JBKPCR010000276.1, read on the forward strand.
GAGCGGCCGGATCTGGTGGGTCGTAGCCTCTCCCAGTGGGATTGTACCGAACTCGCGCGTCAGCTCATCACCGATGGGATTGTGGAGGATATCTCTGCCTCCACAGTGCGGCGGATTCTGGCCGCCCATCAGCTGAAGCCCTGGCGCCAGCATCTGTGGCTGTATCCCACACATCCGCGGGATGCCACCTT
>JBKPCR010000277.1:0-13871 GCA_046727435.1 bacterium
CAGGAGGCTTTACGACCTCCACCGCCCTGAAGGAAGCGGCCCAGATTGGCTTTCCCCGCGACAAGATCGTGGGGCCGTTCCCCACCTGCGCGGAGCAGGATATGGTGGCGGCCGGGGAGGCGGCCATTGGCTTCATCTGCGCCGTGTTCCACAGCACGGGGACCCACTTCCCGCTCGTCCAGGAGGTGCTCCAGTACGTCTATGCCCGGGGCAAGGGGCCTGGTCCCGAACAGGATGTCGGCACGGTGTTTTGGATGCGGGGCCTGCTGTCCGGCCTGCTCACCGCGGAGGCGCTGCGCACGGCCATGCGCCACTTCGGCCACCAGCCCCTCACCGGTGCGCAGGTGCAGTGGGGGCTGGAGCACCTCACCCTCACGGCCGCCCGGCTCAAAGAGCTGGGGGTGGAGGGCCTGCTCGCGCCGTTCAGCCTGTCGTGTCGCGATCATGAAGGGGGCGGCGGCGTGAAGTTCCAGCAATGGGATGGCACGCAGTGGCGGGGCATCACCGACTGGATCGCGCCGGACCAGGCGCTGGTGCGGCCGCTGGTGGAGGCAGCGGCAGCGAAGTATGCGCAGGAGAAAGGGATCACGCCGCGGAACTGCTCGTAGGCGCGTGCCTCCTGAGCCACGGAGTCCATGGGGCGTGCCTCCACACCCGCGCAGCATCTCACCAAGCGCTGCACCTGACTGCCTACAGCATCCGCTCGTGCCTCGCTCCCGCTTTCGGCAGCAGGTGAGCGCCAGCGTTCGGCGTCCTAGTTTGCTCATTCAATGTAAAGAGCGCAAAAGCCCTAGGACTCACGATCGCCCCGGAGGTGCTGTACCAGGCCCATCGGCTCATCCGTTGAGGCCGCCCAGCGGTGCGAGAGATGAGAGGGGATCGCGGGCGGGGCCGAGCCAGAACCTGAGCCGAACAAAGGCCTGGAGCCGACCGCTTCCAGCGTCCGCTTGCACCTCGCTCCCGCTGCCAGCGGCGGTTCAGCGTTAGTCGATTGCCTTCTCCATCTGGTCCCCAACTCACGACAGACGCCGCTGCGACGCCATCCCCCGCCTGTGCTCGTCCCACCCCCGGATGCCGTGGAGGGGGTCGCTCTGTCGTCACCCCCCTCGATCGCGACATGGGCGGCGTCCGCTCCCACTCGCGTGCGCGCCATGGGGGCCTGGTCAGGTGTCCTGCGAAGGGGCAGTGCCAGGCGCTGGTCCACCCACTTGGCCGGCTCACCGGATGACCTCGTCGGCCTGGAAGAGGAGGGTTGGGGGGATGGTGAGGCCCAGGGCCTGGGCGGTCGGGAGATTGATGACCAGTTCGAATTTCATGGGCTGCTCCACCGGGAGGTCGGCGGGCTTGATGCCCTTGAGGATCTTGTCCACATAGGTGGCGGCTCGGCGGTACAGGTCAGGAATACTCGGCCCGTAGGCCATCAGACCGCCAACCTGCACATACTCCTTCAAGGGATACATCGCTGGCAGGCGGTGCTGGGCTGCTAAGTCGACGATGCGCCGCTGGTAGCGATTCGTGGTGGGGGCCGGCAGCACGACGAGACCATCGGCACGCTCCCGCGTGGCGGCTTCGAACGCCCGCCAAAACTCCTCGGTACGCTGGACCTTCAAGGCGAGTAGCTGCACCCCCAACGCCCGGGTTGCCTCGGGGAGTTCTAGCCAATCCGGATGGGAGGGCGGACCGAGGACGGCTACGCGCGACACGCCTGGAACAACCTCCTTGAGGAGCTCGAGGCGCTTCCCCGCGAGCTGCGGGGTGAGATTGCTGAGCCCGGTGATGTTGCCGCCCGGCCGTGCCAGGCTGGCGACGTACCCGGCTCCGATCGGATCGCCACTGACCGTCATGACGATGGGGATCGTGCTGGTCGCGTGCTTGGCGGCGGGGATCGCGGCCGAATCGCCCGCCACGATGACGTTCACCCGGAGCTGGACCAGCTCGGCCGCCAGCTCCGGCAGCCGATCAGCCCGCTCCTCCGCATAGCGCGGTTCAATCGTGATGTTCTGGCCCTCCACCCAGCCAAGGGCGCGGAGCGCTTGAAAGAAGGGCGAGCGCTGGCGATTGGCCTCTGAGGGAGGAAACCCCGATGCGAGCCATCCCCTCTTCGCGACGTTCGCCTGCGGCTGCGCGGTGCCGGCGAGCGGCGCCACGAGGATGGCAAGGAAGATGACGACAAGGCCAGTCGTGCGGCGCGTCATGGTCGTCTCCTGAGGTCACCGATGTGTCGGGAGCATTCTACGCGCCGCATGCTGGGGAAGGAAAGCAAATGTTGCAGATGACTCGTTCACATCCGTGGAGCAGATGCACGGATACACCAGTCATGGAACGCTCTGTTCCCAGTGACCGTCTCGAAACCGAGACCGCTATCTCATGGATGGGACACAGCCTCTGAGCGGTACCTGCGAGGGAGTTCCCTGCGGCGGCCTCCCGGCGCACGGTCTCAGCAGTGAGACAACATCCGCGAGTGCCTCGCCCCCTGCCGCACAGTCGTGCTCAAGCAAGGCCGCGAGCGTACGGGCTTCAGCCGCGTGGACGCCGCGAGGTGCCCACCGGCACGCGTTTTGCCCCTGCCGGGCGGGACTCGCCTCGCGCCTCGGCTCCCGGTTCGCTCCCGACCTCATGCTGTGGTCCCTGGCGACTGCTGGGCCGGGAGACCCGCCAGGAGTCGGCTGAGGTCGCGCAGGTGCCGTGCCCCCGTCTTCTCTAGGATCTGGCGGATCTGCGTGCGCACGGTGGGCAGGCTCACCCCGCGCGCCGCCGCGATGTCCTCGGCCTGGCGGCCCGCCGCCAGCGCCAGGGCCACATCCGCCTCAGCCGCGGTCAGGTCAAAGAGCTGTTGCAGCGCCGGAGCGGCCAGCACTGGGCCGTCCGCCGGATCCGTGATGAGCACTAACGCGAGCGCCGGCGCCATGGCTGTCGTCAGGCGGAGGCGGGTCGGGAGGGGGGCTACCAGCACCGCCAGGGGTGGCTGTGTGCGGCGGGTGATTCGCAGCATGCCGCCCGCGCCCCCACGGGTCACCGCATCGATGAGCCCGCGCAATCGCTGCGCCTCCAGGGGCTGCATGGCGCCCAGCACGCTGAGCCGTCCCCCCAGCCGGAGCCCCTCGTCACGGCGCGCCAGTGCTTCAGCCGCGGTGTTGGCGAACACGAGGGCGCCGTCCGCCGCCGCCACGACCACGCCCAGGGGCAGCGCATCCAGGGCAGCAAACCCCACCTGCGCCTGTGCCTCAAGGTGGGCGAGGCGCTGCCGGAGCTGGACCGCGCGCTGGAGGTGCGGCAGGACGAGGTTCAGGCGCTGGCGGTCGGCTTCAGTGAAGGCACCCGCCGCATCTGGTCGCTCCAGGGCCAAGCCGAGCGTTATGGTCGCCCGCTCATCGAGTGGCATGACTGCGCCCACCACGTGGCAGACGCCGAACCGTGCCCCCCAGTCGTGGTAGAACTCCGACGCCAGCACCACGCGCTGGGGCACAAGCTCGGGGCCGAGGAGCGCCTGCAGCCGTGGCGTGCGGCTGGCTCTCGCCGCCCAGGGGTCGAGCGCATGATAGTACTGCTGGTACAGCGCCACCGCCTCCGCCGGCAGGCTACTGATCATCTCACGGACGTGGCCGTGCTCCACGATCCACACGGCGCTCGTCTGCCCTCCGAGCGCCGTGGCTAGGCGCGCGCCAAGACATTCCCACGCGCTGGGCTCCATGGCGGCGTCATACAGGTCCGTCATCAGGGCGTGCACGCGTTGCTGCTCATCCATTCCCGCTCCTCCTGCCCGCACAAAAAAAATGCGTTGCATCATCACAAGTGATGATGCGCGAGTGGAGTGCAAGATATATACCTTACTGATGAACGATGCGCATGTGTGGCACGGTACGTGTAGAGATCGTGTCGCATGCGTACATCGGCAAGATCGGTGCAATGCAGGAACGAGACATATGGGGGCATCGTACGAGCCATTGGACAGAATCGAACGGTGCTGTGGGCCCTCCGAGGCGCACTGCGGAGGAGACTGGGGGCAACGGAGGGCGCGGATCATCGAACGCGCACACGGCACCAGGACCGTGTGGCGGGTGTTGATACCCGTGCGAGCGTGTCTCAGGGACACACGGGAGGACGGCCTATGGGTAGGTCACGCGTGGGTGACGGCCGTGAGGTTAGGGGGGTCGATGGGCACCACCGCACATAGAGCACGGCTATTACATGGCCCGCTCCGCCGGATTGGAGCTGTCAGATGTCATCATTCGCCATGAGAATTGGCGGGCATGGCTAGCGAGCTATCCACGATGGCGATGAACCTACAACAGAGGAGGTGACGATGGTCAATTGAGCATGGCACGGAGATATGTTAACCCGTTAAAGATTGTACTGTGAGCAATCTCAAGGAGAACCAGTGAAGTTAAGCAGTTTCAGTGCATTAGCAATAGGTATCGGTCTGAGTCTGACTCTGAGTGCTGGAGCAGTACATGCGACGAAAGCCATTCTGCAATTTGAGGGTCAAGTAACACGGAACTGGAATTACACAGGGAGTTGGATAGAATCCCCTGTGGGCGCACCAGCGGTCGGGACTGTGAATTATGACGCTGACAGCTTCGGCATAGAAAATGAGTTTGATGATCCATCCGTTCCATATGGATACGTGCTCTATAACAAACTAGCAAACAGCGCAGGCAATGTATCGACGCTGCAACTAGGAAACTTCACCTTGACAGGAGAGTTGTTGACTATCCATGTATTCAGAAATATAGAGAACGGTGATGGCAATCCTCCGGCGGACAGATTGTACCTCCGTGGACGTATTCCTGAGTGTCCGATGAGTACCATGGGATTCAGCCCCGGCTGTGAATTCGACTTCATCGCGAATGTTCCAGCTGGTGCATGGACGAGCTTGAGCATTCCAACTGAGTTCTCAGGACCTATTCATAACTGGGGAGTCTATGGGTATATTTGGAACGATGTTAATGGAACAACCGAGTACAAACTCTCCAGATTCTCCATCACCCCAGTGGCGCCTCCGCCGCAGTCCATCACGGTAGCAATGGTGGTCAAAGTAGGAGGAGATCTGGCTCCAATCAATCCGAAGAGCAATGGAGTTGTCCCAGTAGCAATCATGACTACTGATGACTTCGATGCACTGAGTGTGGATCCAGCGAGTCTGAATTTTGGAGCTGAAGGTCGAGCTGACGGGACCGGCGCATCGCCTGCATCATACAATTTGGAGGATGTTGACGATGATCAGAGACCGGATCTCGTGGCTCACTTCCGGACCCAGGAGACCGGGATCGTTTGTGGAGCCACCCTAGCTACGCTCGTCGGCCTGACTTCGAGCGACCAGGAAATCAATGGCTCGGCTTCGATCAAGACTGTGGGGTGCAAGTAGAGTAGCTAATAAGGAGGCGACGATGATGGATTGACCATGGCCACGTCGGTCGTAGCTGTTTCTAATGAAAGGTTGGACTCGAAGCAACCTGAAGGAGAGCAGGTGAAGCAGTTCAGCAAAATCAGTGCGTTAGCAGTAGGTATCGGTCTGAGTCTAACTCTGAGTGCTGGAGCAGTGCATGCTGCCAAGGCAACCATGCAGTTTAGTGGAGCTATGTTGCAGCCAATCCCATTGCCTGGAGTAGATGCTGGGACTCCAGTAGTAGGAACAGTGACCTACGACACCAGTAACTTTGTGACTCGGTTCACTGACTTATTTAGTGCAGGGTATCTCCCGACCGCTGGAGGCAATGTCGTCACTATTCAACTGGGCACAAACACCCTGGTAGGGGAAGTATACAACCTCGTCGTGAGGAACCTTCCGCCTCACCTAGGTAGTGACGAAATCGCAATTGAAGCTACCATCGCTGAATGTCCAATCCCATATGACCCGTCGAATGAGCGACCGGAGTGTTACCTCGGATTTTACATCCGGGTGTATGATCAGCTCACGAGTTCAGCGATACCGACTACGTTCTCAGGTCCGACGCAGCATATCTTTGGACAGATTTCCCGTGACTTGATCGAGCCCGGCAGAACTGACTATGGATACTTTTCAGGTCAATCGATGACAATCACTCCTGTGAATAGTCCGCCAGTGGCAGCGATCGCACCAATCGGAAGTGCACAGGTAGGGCACCCGGTAACTCTGGATGGGAGTGGCAGTTCTGATCCTGACTCTGCCCTCGGCGACTCTATTGTTTCATATGAATGGAGGATATACACCCCCCGTTCCCACGAGCTGTTGCACACTATAGTAGGGTCGTCCCCGATTGCAACCTTTACTCCAGATTACAGATCACTTTCCTACCAGGTAGTGCTAAAAGTGACTGATTCGTATGGAGGGTTTGATGAGGCTGAGACTCTGTTCTCGTTGGTGAATACTTCGCCAGTAGCTGACGCTGGGCCTGACATCAGCTTGGCTGCATCAGGAACCGTCTGGCTCCCATGCTACCTACCAACTCCCTGCGGTGAGAACGAGGTAGAGAACCGGAGCTATGATGAAGATGAGTATGATACCCTGCAATATGAATGGTACATTAGGAATCCAACTGAATGTGAAAAATTTCGCTCGCCGTACTGTATGATCTTGATCGATCGCGGTCCTACAGTACAAGTGAATGTTACCACCGAGGGTGAGCATCACTTCAGACTGGCGGTCTTTGACAACTGGGGCGCTATGTCTACAGACGATGTAGTGGTAACCCTCAGGTCCAATACCCAACCAGTCGCAGTGGCCGGAGTCAATCAATCAGTCCCAGTGGAGACTGAGGTTTTCTTGGATGGCTCAGGTAGCAGTGATCCTGATGGAGACGAGCTCAGCTTCCAGTGGAGCCTGACATCGGTTCCTTCAGGAAGTCTGGCGAGTCTCATTGGTACCGGCTCCCAGCGGAGCTTCATACCAGACCTACCCGGGATCTATGTCGCTACTCTAATTGTCAGCGATGGTCGGCTTCTCAGCAGACCCAGTTCTGTGACGATCACTGCGATGACAATCCAAGAAGCTGCCACAGTTGAACTTCAGACTACAATGGATACTATCAACATCGTTCCACTTGAGGTATTCACGAATTCTACCATGCAGAATACCTCGACTAATAAGATCAGTAGTGTGCTGCAGGATATCGAGCAAGGGAACTATCAGGATGCGAAAAACAAGCTCACCCATGACTTGCTCGCTAAGTACGATGGGTGTTATCTGCGTGGAGCTGCTGACAAGAATGACTGGGTGAAAGACTGTGCTGAGCAGCTCAAAATCTATCAGCAGATCCTGGACGCGATTGCTTTACTACCTCCTGAATAAGGAGGTACGATAGAATAGAAGGCGCCTGGGTAGCTCAGTGGGAGAGCAGCGGAATCATCCGAAGGTCGTCGGTTCGACCTCGACCGCGATGGTCCCGTCCCGGTGATCTGCGGTGTACGTGCGCGTCGTGGTTGGCTCCAGGCCGATCACGACGGTCGGGCATCAGGAGCCGGTCTGGAACAGAGGCTGGGGTGGGGATTCTCCTCCCCCCTGCCAGCCTCAGGGACGGGCCATGTGCACCGCTGGCGTCTGCTCGCCGCATCCCTCCCGCCGCCTCCAGGCGCGTGTTCACGCCAACTTCAAGGGCTGGCCGGCGCAGCGAACCGACGACGCTGGCTTGAGCCCTGGCGAAGGGAACCTGCCTGACCGAGCCAGGTGAGGGCAAGCAGGGATATCACACGTCGATCGTCGTCACCCGTGTGCGGTGTCTATGACGCGATCGCTGCCATACGATCGGTGGCCGAAGCCGCGAGAGATGAGCGTTTCAGCCTGGAACAACCGGCTGGGAAGCGTGGCCGTTCTTTCGCTGGAGATTGACCTGTTGCTGCGCCACATTGACCTGTCCCGCCCTACTAATCGCCACTGTGGGCATTGCCCCACGCTGGGGCCGTTGCAGCGCCTGGAGGTTCTGGAGCAGTTGGCGATTCATCCGCTCCCACAAGGGGAGGAGTTGTTCCCTGAGGCGCTGCAACGCCTCCTCGACAGCGAACCCGTCGAATTGCCCGCCATATAGTCGTCCTAACTTGACCCTAAGCGAGTCCTCTCCGAACAGTTCCTGCTCTATTGTGAGCGCCAAGTCGCCGACCCAGCCCTGAATCCTCAGAGCGTTGGCGTAGGCCATCACCGCGAGGTCGATCACCATCGTCATCGCCGGAGACGCTGCGCCATACTCTTCCAGAAGGCCCTGGCGCAACTGCCAGAGCGTGGCCATGAGCTGCGGGTCGAGAAAGCTTTCGGCGCCTAGGCGCTCTTCAACGGAGGACCCACTGCGCTCGAACTCATCATCGTAGTGCATGGTTCCTCCCTGACGTGGCATGACCATAAGACGGGTTGGCTGTGTGACTGACCCCCCACTCTCCCTGAGGCTGTCCGGACATGGCGATGAACCCCGTGAGGGAGTCCCACCTGCCCCTGCAACAGCCCACGGGGTCTCCCACTGGTTTACCAACCGCGACCGGGCAACAATACCGCCGTGGCCCCCGCAGATCAGGCCCCAGGTTCGGGGATTTCCAGATCACCCATGGCAGCATCATCGTGTGGCCTCTAGGCATCGCCCCACACCCCGTGATGCAACGCCTAGGGGATGCAACGCATGAACGCGTGAGGGGAGTTGACACTAGCCGTCGGATCGGCGCGCATGCATACTCCTGCGGCCCACCAGGGAGGGATGACACGACACGTGCCTGGCGTGCGCTCTCCCGACGAGACCGGTCATGACCCCCTTCGAGCGGTCGACCGGTTAACATTGGCCTTCCGGAGGATCGTCAGGGGCCATCCCCTGGCCACGCGTTAACCGCTCCACCACGGCGGCTCCACGCGGCAGTAGCAGGATATGCGTCGTGCGGCGGCTCCCAGAGCCACGCCGATTCCGCCGCAGCACAAGCCCGCGCTCTTCCAGCCGCCGCAGGGATCGGGCGCAGGCGGCGCGCTTGGCGGGGGTCCAACGGGGGTCATTGATCCCCGGGTTCCAGGGAACGCCCCAGGCGGCGAGCATGGCCTTGGCCTCCGCCGTGCCATGCGCCGTGATCCGCGCCGCCATCGCTCCAAGCCGCAGCAGGATGCGTCGCTGGAGCCAGCTCAGGCGTGTCTCGCCTGCGATCATACCCTCATGCATGTGGCCTGTCCCCCTTTGTTGATTCGGTCGCATCACGCCTCTGGCGTCTGTGCTGTAGGGCTGTTGTCTTGGACGAGCCATGACCATGCGTATCGAGGCCATCAGGTGACTGAGCCACCTGCTGCACCGGGAGCCAGAGCCGCCGTCAGCAGGGCACCGGTCGCCGTTGTTTCGCCCGTTCGCCGGCGGCCCAGCGCCCCTGCGCAGGGTTATATACGGCGTGGCACACTTCGCAATAGATCCGGCCTGAGCCGGTATCGGCGTGCCACAATCGCGTCGATCCACACCAGCCACAGCATTCAACGTCTTCGGCCGCAAGAGGATCACCTCCAGCGGGCGGAACCTTGGGCAAGGAGAGCTCCACGGAGGTAGCGACGGCGCTGCTCACGGAGCCCGCCGTTATGCTGATAGACGCGGTGAGAATGCCGTCGGTCATCTCTGGTATGGTGAGGGCGGCGAGGACTTCGACCTTCCGCCGCTTCACCTCGTGGAGGAGCGGTACCACCTGGTCGCGAGGGGGATTCCCCTCGCCCCGCCATCGGAGGCGCAGCTGGTCACCGTCAACCTGCGCCTCGTACCCGAGCTGTTGCAGTGCTATGACGGCGGCGATCATAGGGCTACATCCTCCAGGTTGGGGAAAGGGTCATCGGAAGATGCATTGGCCACAGGCATCGAGTCCTCTTCGGCGCTCGCTGCATCCAGGGAAGGCGCAACGGCGGTCGAGAGGGTGGCTGTGGCCCTGCGATACTCGTCTGCCTCAGCCCAGGCGGCGGTCGCGGCTTCGACCCAGGCGGTGGGTGCCGCCTCGGCCTGCCCCAGCACATAGGCGGCTAGCAGGACACAGTCGGGCCATGATAGCCTGGAGAGGCGGTCTTCCAGGACCTCCACGCCTGATTTCCGCCCGATCCGTGCCGCGCGGATGGCAGAGGATTCCGCCAACCGAGCCAGGACTTGCTGGCGGAGCTTGGCCTGACTCCTCAGAGACATCTGCCCCCGCACCTTCATGGTCCGCGATGAAGGCGTCTGAGCGGCACGCTGACGGGCGGTGGCGGGCTCAGTGGTCGACGTGCCCTCCTGCACGTCGTGCTGAGCCTCGTGTACCGTCGTTGCGTGGCCCGAGGGCAGGCGCTGCCGATCGGTCTTCTGGGTGACCTCTGTGACGGTATCGTTCCGCTCGGCATGATCTGCCTCCGCAGCAGCCGGCCGCGGAGGGCGCAGCTCCTGATAGACGCGATGGATCGTGCGCTTCCCCCGGCGCAATGCCTCCTTGGTGGGCTCGTCGGCCTCCTGCGTGATCACCCTGGCCTTGTACATGGTATCCCGTCCGATCCCGGCCTGCTGCGCCATCTGCTGGAGGGTATCCACCGGGTTGTCTGATTTCAGACGAACCGTCCCGCCACCTCGCCGCTGGTTTGCCTTGGCGTCGGCCGCGATCCACGGCTCCATCTGCAGCACCAGCTCCGCCCGCTGATAGGGCTCCAGGTTGCGCCGCGCCAGTTGATTCCGGATCATCCAGATCTTCGCCTCGAGCCGTGTCTGCACCCACGTCGGCGCCTCGACAGTGGTATAGTCAAGGCCATGGCCGCGACAAATGGCGTAGCGGGTGTGGCCGTCGAGCAACGTCCATGGGCGCGGCTCCCCATGGTCACAGAACCCACACAGCCAGACCACGCTCCCCTCGCGCTTCTCGATGAGGGCAGTAGCGCGTGTGAACGGAGTCCCTGGCGGACAGGAGGGGCAGACCTTGGCGGGCTCCTCGCCCGCCCAGACCACCAGCGCGTCGCGGCAACCGTCTGCCAACAGGTTCGCCTCCAGCTGGGCATATTCCTCCGCCGTCGGCGGAGGAATGACGGCCTGCAATTCGGGATCGATGTACAGGTCCATTGGGCCTCTCCTCTGGATTTCACGAGCTTCGATGATTGGTCCCCCGTCGTAATGGCGGCTCTGTCGACAGACTACAGCTGGTTAGCAGCTGACGCCCACCAATGCACAGCACAAGGACGTAAGCCAGAGGGCACCCAACGCTGCCATCCCTCTGTACCGGAGTAGGATCCATTGGTGCAGGCCGCTAAGGCGCCCATTGCTAAAAACATGTGTCCTGCTCATAGCGCTCTTGCGCCGCCCCGCCGGCAAAAGTCGGCATCTCCGCTACGGCACGTTGGGCGCCATGTCATACAGCTGCGCGGCGAATTCCCTCATTGAGGGGGTCACCTGCAACCGATGAAACGTAGCTATCTATGCGCCTGCTCCCTTGCTTCCGAGTGGGGGAAGGGCGCTTCTTTCTCGTGTTTATTTCGAGGCTAGCCTCACGATAGCGATGCCTGTCCCGTCCAGCGATCTAGGATATGCTTGAGCGACTCCGTTTCAGCCTGCTCCACCAGCTGGGATGACTCCCAGATATCCCCATTGATATACCCACGAATGGCCTCTTCCACGACCGCACGCAGGACGTTCGGGTTCAGCGCGTCCAACTCCCACGCCCTCGCCCCGTGGTGGTTGCGATACCAGTGATAGCGCGAGTCCTTCTGTTTGGTGTCCACGTCGAAGCCGGGCAGATCATGCTCACGAATCAGGGCGTCGGTCAGGGCAATCCGCCGCCAGGTAAACCCATCGCCGCTCCCGTACTCGACGAGGCGTTCAGGGGCATATCGATCGCCCATATCGAGGCCGCTGGGGTCCCAGTCGCCCAGGTACAACAGGATGATCGGTTTCGCGCTGGCCTGAATCTCGCCCGCGAGCTCATGCGCTTTGGTCGCACTCACGTAGCCATGCCAGGGTCGAAAGGTGACGCCATACTCCTCGAACACCGGGGCCAGGGTGCCCTTCACGGTGCTTTTCTCGCTGATCACCTCGACGAGCACGGGTCGATACGCCCAATGGTCGCGGCGATAGGCCCGCTTTACGGTGCGCACAAAGGCGGCGGGGTTTTTCCAGGCATTCACTCGCTCGGCTTCGCGGGTTTCATCCACAATCCAGTCCCATGAGACAATTTCATGCTCACGGGCATAGACCAGATGTCGACTGATGCGATTAGTGCAATTCTTCGACATGGACTCCAGTAAGCCACGCACAAAGAGTTGATAGCACACGGCCCGCACGCTGGCAGGTTGGATCTCCTCCAAAATGCGGACACATGCGTTAATCAGCGACAGGACCTCTTGCGTCTTCCCTCGTGACATCGAGGCGGCTCCTTTATCTCTTCCTCACACCAGCGTATTAAATCGTGTGATGGTTACCCTGAGCGCTCCACCAACCGCGCAAACGCCTGCCGCTCGGCCTCATCGCGCACGAGCCCCCCATCCATCTCCATGATGGCGGCGCGTTCAGCTAAACGCTCACGGCGCTCTTCCGGCCAGCGGACCACTTCCCGCCACCACATGGGCTTGTTTCCTAGCCCTTCACGCACCCAAGTCCTTAGATCCACGATAGCTTGGAGCATCGCATTCGCATCGCCCCAGTAAGGTCGCCAGCGCTTGGCTCGTGGTCCCAGAGCCTTGAGCCACCACGCCGAAGCCTCGTCACCAGCCTCATCGGCATCAAATGATACGAGGACCATCGAACACAAGGCGAGCCGGCCGATCCATCGTTCCAGACGGCCCCCAGCTGTGCTCCCGGTGGCGACCATGGCCAGGAGATCACCAGCCTCTTGCGTGACGGACAAGGCATCGAGTTCCCCCTCCACCAGCATCGCGGGGACATTAGGGCGCAGCGTATTGATCTGGTACAACGGCTTGCCGCCTCCAGCGATTGGTCGATACCGCTCATCCTTCGGGATGCCGTTGTCGTCCCGTCGGAAGGTGACTTTCCAGACCGCCGGTCCCACCAGCCATGGAAAGACGATTCCTTGCAAGAGGTGAATTTTCTTGTGATCAGCCGGTAGTCCCCACTGCCCAGGGACTTCCCACTCCTCTGTCACGTGGTAGCCGAGCCGGGCTTCCCGAATTGTCTCATTAGTGAGGCCGCGTCGGTGGAGGTAGGCTAGGGCCTTGACCCCCGCGGGCGTCCATAAGGTGCGCTCACACGGTTCGATGAAGTCACGAGCGCGGGCTTGCCAGGCAGGGCTCGGGGGCATCGCCAGTGGCGGCGGTTTGGGTGTCGAGTACTGGCGTGACGTTTGCGGGAGCGGCTGTCCCAGGCGCTCGCAGGCTTGCCGGAATGTCAGCCCCTCGTGGTCGCGCAGGTACTGGATGGCATCGCCCTTCCGGCCGCACACCCGACACCAGTAATGCGGCTGGTCGGCGTCGGGCCACACGTGAAACCGATCATCTCCACCACACCAAGGGCAGCGCCCGACATACTCGCCCCCATCGGTGTTCGCGACCTTGTGCAGAGCTGTGTCACGGCTGAGCAAGTGGAGCAGATTCATTGCAACCGACTTTCTAGGAGAACCATGACAATCCTGGCAATCATCGTCTTAACTCATTGAATTAATTAATGCAAAATGGTTATTATGATGGTTATCGTCAAGTAAGCGCTCATAACCGTTCTGATGGTTCTCATCATTTTCATGGTTCTCACCATTCTGATGGTTCTCATCTCTCTGCTGTCTCCTCGAACCCCCGCTGCTCGTCTGGCTGAGACCAGCCAGGAAGATGATATGGTTGTGATTTCCCTTCCTTCTTGCCCGGCATGAGCTTCCCCTTCTCGACCAGCCCTGTGATCTCCCGACTCACATTGCCTTTGCCCTTGTCTAAAGACTCGGCGATCTCGGTCGTCGTCGCACATCCTCCCATCGCTTTGACCGCGGTCAGGATAGCGGCTTGCACGCTA
>JBKPCR010000278.1:0-8327 GCA_046727435.1 bacterium
GAGCTCGTCGACAGATCGGCATAGATACTTCCTGGTGCCGCTCCCTCGATGATCCCATTCTCCCCCAGAGCAACGGCATCGACCTCCCGTGGGCCCGGCAATGAGGTGAAGATCAACTCGCTCTGCTCGGCCACAGCTTTAGGCGTATCGGCCCAGGTGGCACCTTGCCGCAGGTGGGGCGCGGCCATCTCTTGGCGAATATCGTTGACCACCATAGTGTGGCCCGCTTTCATGACATTCAGGGCCATCGGCCCACCCATATTACCCAATCCGATAAATCCGATGCGCATCAGGCACCTCCAGTTTCTTTGACCGTTGCCGGCATTCGAGGGACAGACGCCTGTTACCTCGTCACGCAGGCTATGCTCCGCCATTCCATGTCATGGTCTGCGTTAAAGATCAGGACTGATTCTTGGCCGATGTCAGCCCGACGAATGCCCGATGTTATCAGATGTTCCTACGTCAGGAAAGGCTTTTCACCTGGGGGACCTGAAAGTGCAGCGGTACAGGTACTGCGGCGATATAGCGGACTCCGGCGAACGGCCTCGTATAGGCGCCATCGCGACGTCTCCAATCATGGGTGCATATTCCCATGAGCCTGTCGCATCCATGCCGGCTATTCATGGGACGCCTGCATGACCTGCTGAATTTCTGTCGGGCTCAGTGCTCGCACATAAATCCTGACTTCATCCAGGATGCCGGAAAAGAAGGCTTCGGCAGGTGTATCCTCCTCAGACTTTTTAGCGCCGATAATCAGCAGCCTGTGGTTCGTCGTACATGGGGGTCTGACTTCTGTGCTGCTCACCGACAGCATCCCATTGAAATAAATAGTGAGGGCCGTGCCATTGTATGTGGAAGCCACATGGGTCCACGTCTGTAACGGAACGGTGGTCGCCGTATCGAGATATGTCCAGTAGGGGCGACCTCGACATCCACCAAACATGCCACCGGCCCGGAACATGTGTGAATCGTTCCGAATATTCAGCCAATATGCCCCAGCCTTTTCAAGGATCTCCTGCCGCTCAGGATCCTTTGTGCGACCATCGGTCCTCACCCAGGCCGTCAGGGTGTAGTGTGTCAGGTCGAGAATATCCTGCTTGCCGATGTAGACATAATCAGAGACCCCGTCGAACTGCAGACCATTGCCATAATACCCCTTTACCCATTGCGGATGGCCCTCTAACCGCCCATGCAGGTGATGGCCACTGGAATCCGACGCCATGCGGCCAGCTGATTCGTCAAATCGATATTCGGCGATGAGACCTTCGCGGATGTCCGCCTGAGTGTGCCCAGGGATGAGGGCCATGGTCATGACGAGGACCAGGAGGTGCACCAAGAAGCTAGTGAAGGATTGGTGAGCGACGTTCATGCTGCGCGCCATCCTAGCGCTCCGATGCATCTTACGATTGGAGCGTATCGAGCAACTCGAGGCATGAATTTGCCCTGGCTGCTCCCTGTCGGCATATGGTTCTTAACTTTACCGGTCGCTATAGGGGTGACTATACCTCACTGGCAGTTGAGACGCTCGATCAAAGCAGAGCCCCTAGCGGTTGGCACCCGCTCCAGGAAATTCGCGACCAGTCATCTGCTGCCGATGTCACCTCGCTCTTTGCAGGAAACTGCGCAGATGACGCGCAGTCTCGAGTCGGGCAGAGCTCGTATGCACAGGGCCCCTCGGACGATTCCCGCTAGCTCTCCGATCTAGCCGAAGCATGGTGCCTATCTCTTCAACGAGGGGAGAGGTTGGGCCGGACGCATGCTGACGGCGACGCGTGGCTGGTTCGACTTCATCATTGATTAGGGCAGCAAGCCACGACATTTTCGCGCATGCGAAGGGCTGGCTCCCTTGATCTTGGTATAAAGAATACAGCAGATCATCGAGCTCATTCAGCAAGGAACGCGCGTTGAGAGCAGTGACGGGACTACCCCTAAGGAACTCTCGTATTCGCTTGCGTAGCTGCGGGCCAATTTCATCCACGCGCTGACGCCAACGATCGGGGATTTTGTACACACGGCGGAACCTCTCGATCCTACTACGAAGAGTGATCCCCTCGCGAGGCCTGAGCTCACCGAACTCCGCCTCGGTAAGAGCCCCCACAAGTCGGACGTGTTAGTATGTACGTGCCCCTAAACCGGTTTCACGATAGGGAAGAAAAATATCTTCCACGCTGAGCCAATCGCGAGATGATCCCTGAAGCGGGTTCGCCTTCCCTTTGATCATGGCATTGCAGTGATGGCAAACTGGGATGAGATTGAAGGGATGACAGGCAAGATGTGGGTAAGCGCTTTCGGGAAGATAATAGAGTTCATCTCGATTGATGGTATGCTGTGCCTCTTCCCCTCGATCGAGGATGAGCTGCGGGTTGCCCTCGATAATGCTGTCCCATGGCCTGACGTACGGCTCGCTGTTCCGAATCAGCGTGTCGCGCTTCATCTTCTGCGCCTGGCCGTAACGGGTGAGGGGGTTGCTGATCGGCGAGCGGGCGATGACATAGGTTAGCGTGGCGTCGAGCTGGGGTGCGTCCGGCAACGGATACATGGTATAGCGCGGATCATGCGGGCGCATGCCGCATAATTCCAGGACATGGCCGCCGCCGCCCATTGCCTACTCTGGTAGGTAGAGTACGGCGAAGTGATTGTCGACCACCGTCCCGTCGGACGCGACCGAAAAGTTCGAGGTGATCACTCCGGTCGGCCCGGCAAACTGCCCGGTATCGCGGGTCACTTCCCAGAGCACGCCACCGCGCTGCAGCCCCTCGATGCCGCTGGGGAACATATAGCCCTTCCCCAGAGTTTTAAACTCGACCGTTCCCAGGCCGCCATAGGTGATGGTCCCCGTTTCGTCGAACGTCCCATCGGCGTTAACGACCACGCGAGAGGTAAAGGCGGCATGTCCACCGCCGGGTGCTTCCAACGCCGCTTGAATGCTATCGGCACCCATCACGGTGCGGAAGGTTTGATTCGCCGCCGTGGTCTGGGCCTGCAGGGTCTGCGATGACCCCGCAACGGGCGCAGCGCTGCCGTGAAACTGCAGGACAAAGGATAGTTGGCGCATCGATTGTTCCTCCTTGAGTGTGAATAGGCGCACGAGCTCAGGCCACGGCGTATTTGCGGAGGATTTTATCGTCCAGATCGATCCCCAGTCCTGGCTTGTTCGGCGGGGCTGCCATGTAGCCGTCGGCAAAAATCTCGATTGGCTCTTTGACGAGATCGTGCCGTAACGGGTTGGGCTGATCTTTAGACCAGTCGCTCTGCATATATTCGTACGTCAAGAAGTGCGGCAGAGCGGCGGCGATGTGCAGACCTACCGCCAAGGCCACGGCTGAACAGCTGCCCGTATGGGGGGCATAGGGGATGTGGAAGGCGCTGCTCAGGGCGGCGATCTTGCGCACCTCGCTCAGCCCGCCGGTCCGGCACGCATTCGGTTGGACGATGTCGACGGCCCGGCGCACCAGGAGATCGCGGAAATCGTAGCGTGTAAACGACGCTTCACCGGCCGCCACGGGTATATCCAGGGCGGCCGCCAACGCCTGGTAGCCATCGACATGCTCAGGGCTGAGGGGCTCTTCATACCACGCGATGTCGAGCGCTTCTAACCGCCGCCCGACGCGCAACGCCGTGCCCACATCAGCATGATAACCACAGTTGACATCTACCATCAGGGTAATGCGGTCTCCGACTTCTTGACGGATAGCCTTCACCAAACTCAGATCGTCGGTCGGATCGAAGGGATTCTGGCCAATCTTGATCTTCATGGCCCGGAAGCCGCGCTCCACAAACGTCCTGGCAGTGTCGAGCGTGGTCTCGAGACCCCGAAAGCGGAGCGATGAGGCATAGGCCGCAATGCGGTCACGCTGTTTTCCACCCAGCAGATGATAGACTGGTACCCCATAGGCTTTGCCGGTTACATCCCACAGGGCGATATCGATCCCACTGACAGCTTCGATAAAAAACCCGCGCGAGTGACCGCGATTCATCATGGTGCCGTACATGAGTTCCCAGAGCACTTCGGTTTCCCGCGGGTCTTTGCCGCGTAAGACCGGGGCGATCTCTTCCACAATTGCCTGGAGCGCCTTGGGGGCGAGGCGGGTCATGCACTCGCCGATGCCGATCAGGCCCTCATCGGTCAAGACCTGGACTATCGTGGCCCGGTAGCCCCCAAAGACGACAGATGCCAATTGATCGGCGTAGGGCAGAGCAATCGGCGCGCCGACGCTATGCTCAAGGGGAACAAAAAGTGGAATCGCTCGGACATCGGTGATTTTCATCGTGACCTCCAATCAACAGGGGCTTGCCCCTGATTACCCGCGGGTTCTTCACGCCATTGATCATGCGGGATCATAGCCGACAACGTAGCTCTGCCACAAGAGGCACCGGCCGAGGGCAACGTTAGAGGGCATCACAGTAAACTTCGTCACCGTCTTGCGATGCCGACTCCGAGGCGATTCCCTCTCCCTCCGGGAGGAGTGGTAGGGTAAGGGCGGCCGGGGCGTCTGCAAACGGCAGGGCTCCCCTCACCCCAGCCCTCGGCAGTAGGCGAGGAAGGAAATGGTGAGGCGCACCCACATCAGAGCCGGTTATTGACATTCGATGGAATGGTGGCTAGAGTGCGCGGAAAAAGTGGGGGGAAAGGAATAGAGGAGGGAGGGCTGCCATGAAGTACGACATCATCATCGTCGGCGCAGGTTCAGCCGGGGCGGTGCTCGCCACCCGGCTGTCTGAGGACTCGAAGCGGTCCGTCCTCCTCCTGGAAGCGGGGCCGGACTACCCTCAATTTGAACATCTCCCTGAAGAGATCAAGTTCGGCTTTGACACCGGTACAGGCGCGCCACCCTGGCGGACTCCGGCGGGTCACCCATTGTCGCTCTTGCGCAGTCAGCATAACTGGCAGTTCGTCGCCAGGGCCACCGCAAAGGCGCCGCCGATGCCTGTCCCCAGGGGCAAGGTAACAGGAGGGTCCAGCGCCATCAATTCTTCGGCCTTCTACCGAGGTATCCCGGATGATTTTGATGGCTGGGCCACTAGCGGCAATGACCAGTGGAGTTTCGACAAGGTCCTTCCGTACTTCCGGGCGATCGAGACCGACGTTGACTACCATGACGAGTACCATGGAAGTGACGGGCCGATCTTCGTTCACCATGCCAATCGAGAGCAGTGGCATCCGACCCAGTGGGCCTTTTACAATGCCTGTCGGGCCTTGGGCTTTCCTGAGTGTTTGGACCACAATCGCCCCGACGCGTCGGGTGTCGGGGCATCTATCTCAAACAACCACAACAGCCTCCGTTTCAGTACCGCCCTGGGCTACCTGGGCCAGTGCCGGCACCGCCTCAACCTGACGATCCGACCCAACTGTCTGGTCCACCGCATCGTGTTTGACGGCAAGCGAGCGGTGGGGGTAACGGTTGACAGCGGTGGTGAGATGTTCACCGTCGACGGTGAACACATCATCCTGAGCGCCGGTGCCGTGGGTTCACCCCAACTCCTCATGCTCTCGGGCGTGGGGCCGGGTGAACAGCTCAGGGGCCTTGGCATCCCGGTGGTGCAGGATATGCCTGGAGTGGGGCAGAACCTCAGGGACCATCCCAAGGTCTACGTTACGTGGGATGTTAAAGACGGCTACCCAACAGAGCCAACGCCAGCCCGCGGCGGGATCGTGTTGCGCTTCACTGCCCCAGGATCAGACTGGCGCAACGACGTGAGCATTAATATGGGTGCGTTCGTCACCGAGCGTATTCCATGGTCAGACATCAAGGATGTGGCCCAGAGTGGAGAACGCCCAGCCCGCCGGCGGATTGAGATGATGGTCGCCCTGCTCTTCCCGGTGGGATCAGGTGAGCTCAGGCTGACATCTCGCGATCCACACATCCAGCCCTTTCTGGACTACAACTACCTGGCAGATCCCCTTGACCGGCAACGTCTGCGAGCAGGCGTGCGGCTCGCCCTCACATTGGCAGGGCACGACAACCTCAAGGAGCTCATCGGGCCTCGGCTCAACCCTACAGATGCCGACCTCCTCTCTGATGCTGCTCTAGACGAATGGTTGCAGCGCGAGGTTACGACGTATTCTCACGTTTCAGGTACGTGCAAGATGGGACCAAGTTCGGATGTCATGGCGGTGGTAGATCAAGACGGCAAAGTCAATGGTTTGGATGAGTTGCGCGTGGTCGACGCCTCGATTATGCCTACCCTGGTGCGTGCCCCGATCAATCCAACCGTCTTGATGATGGCGGAACGAATGGCCACGCTCGTACGCCAGGGGAAATAGCTCTAGGCCGCCCCGACGTGCCCTCCGAATAGACTCTACCCCTGTGCGCTTCCAGTAGGGTACAATAGGGCCTATCTTAGTTGGTAAACCTAGTCAACGGTGCACAAACAGTGTAGCAGGAGGTGACGCGATGTCCAGAGTGACATTGATCCAGCACATCAATATCCAGATCAGCAATCGCGAACGCACCAGAGAATGGTATGAGAAGGTGCTGGGAGCGGAATTTTTGGACCGTGGCCCAGAGCTCAATAAGCGGCAGCTGCAGTTGCGGATCGGGAGTGCGGAGATCCACACGACCCATACCGCTGAGCCGGTGCCGTCGGGCCATTTCGCGGTGGAGATTCCTGACTGGGATGAGATGATCGCCAATCTGGATAAGCTGGGCGTTCCCTATAATACGCGGACGCGAGGCGGCACCGCGGAAAGCGGCTCCAACTATGGACGCCGCGAGTATAGCGGTGGCTATTCCACCTACATCCAGGATCCAGATGGGAACACGATCGAGCTCGTGCACCACCCGCTGGGGGTGGAGGACTCCAAGGGCAACAAGGTCGAGCTCCCCCATGACTCCAAGAGCCTGAAATGGTCTCTACTCCCCGGTTACGGGCCTTCTGCCTGACGGCATCTCACGCTCACAGCGGACCGGCACGGCACATAGCCTCGCCGGTCTGCGCGGATGACTAATGCTCTGACAGGGCGATCAAGCCGTGCGTAGATTCCACCCCTCCTGCTGCTCCTCCCTGCCAGGGAGGGGATTTTGGTTCTTGGGCTCGTCCCCGACATCGGAAATCGCTGGGATAACGGATTTGGCAGCCTACCTGGAAAGGATCAAGGAAGGTCAGAGGTAATCTGACGCAGACGGAATTTTTGGAGGCTCTCGGAAAGCTGACGGTCACCGAGGATCTGACTGACACGCTGTGTTACGCAGTGTGAGTGGATAAAGGCGAGATCAGGGGAGGTAGGGATGCTTGTAGATCAGGCGGCCGCCGCCGCATCAACGCTGAGCCTCGGTGAGCGAATGGCACACCGCCTCCTGACCCGTTCGCCCCTGGGGCTTCTGGTGAGCTGGGTCGCGGGGATCCAGACCTCCGTCCACGCGAAACTTCTCGGCGCGTTCCTGTTGGTCGTACTGCTGTTCATTGCCATGGGAGCGCTGAGCCTGCAGACGATCGCTAAGATGTCCCGCCAGAGCCAGCTCCTACACCAAGCGCACGAGCGGATCGACTGGTCCCGCGAGATCGAGCACGCTTTAGCCATGCAAATGAATTTTATCGCCATGGCACTCCTCCTGAAGGACGAGGACACGATCGCAAACTTCCTGCGTGAGAACAACCGGTTCAACAATGTGCTGGCCCGACTCGAAGAGGCCGCCTCGCTGGAAGAGGAGCAGCTGATCCAGCGGATTCGTACCGCTCAGGATGAGATCCTGACCACGGTGGCAGACATAGCGAACCTTATCAGGGATGGCAAGGTCGACGAGGCGATGATGTTGCAGCTCAAAAACGGCTACCCTCAGTATCAGCAGATCGAAAGGCTTGCCAATCAGGTCGTCAAGAGCGAAGAGGACAAGATGGATACCCTCAGCAAGATCGTCACTGCCGCACACCGGAGGGCCATGATCCTCGTGGGTGGCTTCGTGGGGACCTCGATCCTGCTGGCCCTGCTCCTAGGGTTCGTGATCTCGTGGTCATTCATCTTGCCCGTGCGGGAGGCGCAAGGGTTCCTCAGCCAAGTTGCGAAAGGGGACTTCAGCACGACCATCGACGTGCCAAATCGGGACGAACTCGGCGCCTTGGCCACTCGCATGAACCAGATGAGCCGGGAACTACACCGCCTCTACACAGACCAGCGCCAGGCGGCCCAACAACTCCAGACGCTCAACGACGAGCTTGAGCGTGCCAGCCAAGCCAAATCGAACTTTCTTGCCAACATGAGCCACGAGCTGCGCACGCCCTTGAACGCCATCCTGGGCTATACTGAGCTGATCCTGGACGAGATCTATGGCGAGGTGCCGGCCAGGATCCGGGACGTGCAGGAGCGCGTGCAGCAGAGCGGGCGCCAT
>JBKPCR010000279.1:0-13036 GCA_046727435.1 bacterium
GAGACGATCCTGCCGGTGTAAGCATGCGCCGCAGATGGAGTCGCGATGATGAATGGTCGCCCGCCGCCCAGCAAAACCTCCGCTCCGACGGCTGCGTCGTTGCGCGAGCTGCGCGGCGTGGTGGAGCGTATCACCTACCAGAACCCCGAGAACGGCTACACGGTAGCCCGTCTCGCCCCTGAGCGGGCTGGCCCTGAGGCGGATGCCGCTCGGGGCGACGACCGCCTGGTGACGGTGGTCGGCACGTTAGCGGACCTCACCCCAGGTGAGGCGATCATGGCTCATGGATGGTGGCGCAATGACCCCAAACATGGCTGGCAGTTCATGGCCACCGATTATCGCACCACGTTGCCCGCCACCATCCAAGGCATCCGCAAGTATCTGGGCAGCGGTCTCGTCAAGGGTGTTGGGCCGGTGAACGCCGGACGTATCGTCGATGCCTTTGGCGAGGCCACGTTCGAGATCATTGACACCACCCCGGAGCGACTGATAACTGTCAAGGGCATCGGGCCGGTGCGGGCAGGTCGCATCACGGCCGCCTGGGTGGAGCAGCGCCACATCCGGGAAGTGATGGCTACTCTGCAAGGCTTCGGCCTCTCAACGTCTCTGGCCGTGCGCATTTACAAGCAATTTGGCGACCAGAGCGGCATGGTCCTCACCAAAACCCCCTACCGCCTGGCCCGCGAGGTCTGGGGTATCGGCTTCAAGACCGCCGACACGATCGCGCGGGCGGTAGGTATCGCCCCCGATGCGCCTGAGCGCATCCAGGCTGGTGTGCTGCACGCCCTCAGCGTGGCGGCGGACCTGGGCCATACCCTGTTGCCGGAGGGAGACCTCCTGGTGCAGGCAGCCGAGCTGCTCGGAGTCGAAGCTCCGCGCGTGGAGCAGGCCATCGAGATACTGCGGGATTCCAACGAGGTCGTGGCCGCGAGCGGTACGGATGCTGTAACCAGCTTATACGCTTTGGCTCCATTTGCTCGTGCCGAGTCCGGCCTTGCCTCCCGACTCCAGACCCTTGCAGGCCCCGGTGCCCACGCGCGCGCCGCACAGCTGTTCAGCCTCGTCTCGTGGCCGACAGCTTTCCGTTGGTTGGCCGAACGGCATGGCCTCCGGCTAGCGCCTGAGCAAGAGGCGGGGGTCCAGATGGTGTTGACTTGCCCAGTGTCGATCCTGACCGGCGGCCCTGGCACTGGGAAAACACATACCCTGCGTGCCATTATGGCAATGGCCCTGGCAAAGGGGCTACGCTGCGTGCTGGCCGCGCCCACCGGCCGGGCGGCCAAACGCATGACGGAGGCCACCGGGCATCCGGCGGGGACCCTGCATCGCATTTTGGAGTTGCGCCCCGGTGGTCAGGCCGGGCGGGGCCCAGAACACCCGCTCAACGCCGATCTGGTGATCGTCGACGAGACCAGTATGCTCGATGTGCTCCTCGCCAATCAGCTCGTCAAAGCGCTCGCTCCGGGTACACATCTCCTGCTGGTTGGCGACCCCGATCAGCTCCCCAGCGTCGGCGCCGGCGATGTACTCACAGGGCTGCTGAGCTCCGGACGTTTCCCTGTCACCCGGCTGACACGGCTCTTCCGCCAGGGTGCCGGCTCTGGTATCGCTATGAATGCGCGGCGCATCTTGGCAGGCGAGCTGCCGCACTTTGGCGGCGAGAGCGCCGACTGCTTTTTCCTGGTGGCGGAAGACCCGGCGGCGGCGGCCCAGCTGGTGGTGGACCTCGTGGCGCAGCGGCTCCCAACTCGCTATAGCTTTGGCGCAGGCGACGTGCAGGTGCTCGTCCCCATGCATCGGGGTGACGCTGGCGTCGGCGCGCTCAACCTCCGCCTCCAGGAACGCTTGAATCCTGGGCATGAAGGGGTACCGGAGGCCAGGGCTGGCGGTCGGGTGTATCGCCCCGGCGATCGGGTGCTTCAGCTGCGGAACGATTACGAGCTACAAATCTTCAACGGGGATCTTGGTACCGTCCAGGACATTGATCCGGTGGCGCAGGAACTGCTGCTTCTCCTGGACGATGGACGCGAGGTACGCTATCCGTTCGCCAACCTTTTCGCGCTGACGCAAGCTTACGCCATCTCGGTGCATAAGGCCCAGGGGGCGGAGTTTCCTGCCGTGGTGATGCCGGTGCTTACCAGCCACGCCGTCATGCTCGGGCGCACACTGTTGTACACCGCCATCTCCCGCGCTCGACAGCTGGTCGTGCTGGTCGGCCAGTCCAGAGCCCTGCGCCTGGCGGTGCGCGACTGGCGACGGGAGCCTCGCCACACCGCCCTCGAAGGTCTCCTGGCAGGCGCCCTGCACTTTGACTGGCGGCGGGGCTCTACGGAGGGCGGTGGTGAGGTCGACGCTGCCGATCAACCCCTTTGGGAGAGCCTCGTGGATGGCGCCTTTACGGTCGAAATATAGCGGCTCGCCGGCCATCTATGGCGCCGCGGAGAACTTACCCACGGGCCGCTGCTATCATTGCGAGATCTTCGCTTCAACCTCGCGTAGGGCGGGGGCGAGCAATTCGATCTCTTGTCCCGCCACGCCCCCATCCTGCCCGACTTGCCGCACCTCCAGACCAAAACGAATCGCCCCCGCCTCGATGACTTCCGTGCCCCGGTTAGGTGTGACGGTGTGCCACCCTTTTTGAGCCATGTCATAGGCAATGGCCGCTACTTCGTCCACCTTCTGGGCGACGAGACCGGTATCCAGCTCACCCGCGAGCGTGTCGTACCCGGCGCGCCGCTTGGTACGCCGAGACTGCTTCAGACTCCAGGCTCATAGTGTGATAGTATAAGCTTCCTGTTAACGGCGAGACCTCTGGCCGAAGCGTGATGCCTGTGGCGATCCGGTGCGAAGTCTGCCTGGCGATGACAGGGGTGGAGAAGACGAGTAACCAACAGGAGAAGGAGCTGACCCATGGCGACTGTCGGGACAGGTAAATATCGGTTTGAGTTGATCGAAAATTGGGCAAAGCTGCCTCCAGGGGAGACGTTCGGCAATACTAGCGCGGTCGCCACCGATTCGCGCGATCGGGTCTATGTATTCCAGCGCAAAGACCCACCGATGATGATCTTCGATCGCAATGGCACCTACCTGAATTGCTGGGGGATTGGCGCCTTTGCTGATCCTCATGGCATCTACATTGCCGATGACGTGGTATATCTAACCGATCGGTCGGATTCGGTGTGTCTTATCTACACCCTCGACGGCAAACCGCTCCAGGTGTTGGGCAAGCGAGGCGAGCACTCGGACACTGGCGGGGAACGCCCTGGCGACCTGGTCCCCCGCGCGTCTGGGCCTTTCAATTATC
The DNA here is from genome assembly GCA_046727435.1 of bacterium. Lineage (GTDB taxonomy): Bacteria > Tectomicrobia > Entotheonellia > J063 > CAVPRW01 > CAVPRW01. The sequence goes on from JBKPCR010000279.1 coordinate 3,305, forward strand.
CGACGGAGATGGTGCCGGCACCGTCGGGGGATCTCTACGTCTCCGATGGCTATCGCAATGCCCGGGTGCATCGCTTTACCGCCGATGGCCGGTTGCGTATGTCGTGGGGCGAGCCGGGCAAAACCGCACCAAACCAGTTCCATCTCCCCCACAGTCTGGTGGTAGACGAGGACGGCATCATCTACCTCTGCGACCGCGAAAATAGCCGCATCCAGGTCTTCTCCGCCGATGGGCAATTTATCACGATGTGGACTGACATGCGCCGCCCTCTGGACATCTCGATGGATGGGGACGGCATTTTGTACATCAGCGAAGGTGGGTTGGACGGGCACTCCCCCCGCGTCAGCCTGATGGACAAGCAGGGCAACGTGGTAGCCCGCTGGGATTCCCTGTCGGCCCACGGGAGCTGGGTGGACGCGCACGGCGACATCTACATGGCGTTGGGAGCGAGAGCGCGGGTAGACAAGTACGTGCGGCAAAGCTAGGACATAGCTGAAGGGAACACGGTCTGGATGGAGAACATGGCGCCTGTGGGCATTCTCACTCAGGCTTCCTGTCGTAGATGGGGAGCGACTTCCTGGGCGAACAGGTTCATGGAGCGCGCCACAAGATCGAGGGCGATGCCGCCGCCGATATTTGGTTCGATGATGATGCCAGCTAAGCCCAATGCCTGCTGAAGTGTGCGCAGGCGTGCTGTAACATGTCTTGGTGTGCCGAAGACCACGCGCTCTTGCAGGACCTCTTCATAGGTGAGTGTCGCAAGCTGCGCGGCCCGCGCGGTGCGCTCGGTGCTTTCGAAGCGCTGCGGACTCCTGAGATAGCCCTGTCGCAGGCGTTCGTAATAGGGCATGACACCAGGCTGGGGGTCGGCCTGCGCGTGATGTTGAGTGTCGGCCACATAGATCGGCAGACGCAACCGCACGTCGCCCTGTCCAGGGTGGCCGGCGGTCTGCCAGGCAGCCTGGTAGACTGCGGTCACCGCCGCGAGCTCGGACATCGGCGTGCCGATGAGCGCCACCAGTAACGACAGCCCCATCGTTCCCGCGGCCGCAAAGGTCTCACGCGTGGCCGCGGCCTGGTGGAGCGGTGGGTGTGGTTGCTGATAGGGCTTGGGGAGCACCTCTAAATCTTGACAGGTGTAAAATGCCCCAGCGTAGGAGAACCGCGACTGGGTCCAGGCTAATCGCATGATGTCCAGGTATTCCCGGAACCGTGCCCGACTTTCCTCATAGGGGATATTGTATCCATCATACGCTCGGGGGAAACTGCTCCGACCGATCCCGAGATCGAGGCGACCGTGGCTCAGATGATCGAGCGTGGCGACTTCTTCCGCCAAACGCACCGGGTGCCCTAAGGGTAACAGGAGGACAGCGGTGCCAATGCGCAGCCGACTCGTACGCGTGGCGATGGCGGTCGCCAACAGCAGAGGGGCTGAGCCGATGGAAGAGATCAGTGCCGCGCCCCCTGGCGGGGAGAAATGACGCTCCGCCAGCCAGATGTTGTCAAAGCCCAATGTTTCGGCCAGGTCTGCCGTCGTCAATACGGTGTCAAACGCCTCGCGCTGCGTCTGGCCTTCGCGGTAGTCACCATCCATCATCAACCCGATATCCATACCCGTCGTCCTCTGCTTTCCCAGGCAAGCGTGCGATGATACGTGCTCGATCAGCAGTCGTGCTGGGCTCAACCGTCTGTATGCCCACCGCCTGCTTAATGAAATTCTACCGGTACAGGCCAGTGTGGGCAATAGTGGGCTTGGTTTTCATCCACCGACCTGACACCTCTGCGGCAGCAGCAGGCAGTTGGAGGACAGTGCCATGCCGGCCCGTTATTCCGGTGTTGCCATGTCGCCGTACTTTGGACTAATATCTGGCTAACCGAGCCATCCCTTGACATCATAACCGTTACATGACGGCTCCATCCACTGAAGTCACAGAGAGGAGTAAGGATATGGAAGAGTGCCAAGCGGTCTTCGATAACCGGTTTACGCAAGCTTTTGGGGTTCCCCTCGAGCGCATACAGACAAAGGTCAAAGACTTCTTACCTGAGCCCGTCAAAGCCTTCATTGCTGAGTCCCCGTTCCTGGTGATGTCGACCAGTGACCGCCAAGGACGATGCGACGCATCGCCCAAAGGCGGCGAGCCCGGTTTTGTCAGAATTTTGGACGACCACCATCTGCTGCTTCCCGACGTGGCCGGGAACAAGCTGTTTCAGTCCTACCTCAATATGGATGAAAACCCCCATGTAGGCCTCGTCTTCTTCATCCCGGGTATTTCCGAAGTGGTGCGGGTGAACGGGCGGGTCACGATCGTCAGCCGAGAGGCTCTCGACGGCCATCAGGTCGAACGCTCGATGTACAACCCCGACGGTAATAGGGCCGTTCAGCAGGGTATCGTCATTGAGGTAGAGGAAGCCTACACCCACTGCCCCCGTGCCGTGAATTACTCACGGATCTGGGATGAAGAGGAGATTCGTAGGAGAAAGCACAGTGGTCGCCATCCGCTGCGTGGAGCTGCCATTCCTGCTGCCGCTCCGGCAGGGAGATAACGGTGAAGGGTTGAGCGCTGTGTCGAGCAGCGGACTAAACCACTTGGCTCGCGTCAATACCACCAGGCGCCAAGGCTCTTTAGGCCTGCTCGTCGCCTTCCAGGCTGTTACGGCGGTGCGCAGTGATCCGGTCAAGGGAGAGAGCACATGGGTATTCCGATTGTCTGGCAACCTGGGCTCGAAGGCGGCGAGGCACTGTGGCTTAGCGATGCCGGCCGTCCTCACATGCTGTTGCTGGTAGTGGACTCAGCTGAAAGCCGGAATACCGTCGATCGCTGGGCCGCACAGGCCGACTCGGTACCCGAGTTCTTGGAGATGCTGCACTTGGAAGGGCTCATCGACCTCGATGGCTATCAAACCTTAGTGCGGCAGCATGACCCCCTGTATGCTGCCGCCTGTGCGATATTGGCGTGCTTGCCTCACCGGCGCGTCGGGGAGCGAATCGACGATCCCCCACGCGAGCTGCATCCGCTCATCGAGCGCATGACCCAGGCCTTAGAGCCCTTTGTTCCCGAACCGATCGCCCGCGCCATCATCGCCGATGCCCTAGGGACCTATTGGGCGAGCTGGATCGGACGTCGTGAGGACCTCGACCATGACGTCAATGCCGCGCGCCAAGCCCTCAACGAAGTGCTGACCGGAGCCAGCGCGGGGGTTCGTATCCTCCAGCCGGGGGATCTCACCCTCACGCCAGAGGCCGTGCGAGCGATGATTGGTTATGTACTGGAGACCCACCCGCAAGGGGAGATATAAAGCATCCCATCGAGCCCGCAAGCGTCCCAGCATGGCGCTATACCGACCGACGCGCAGCGCTGGGCATGACGTGGAGGATGGCCTGAGATGACGGAGCCACTCTTCTTCGATTGTCTGACTGATGCCCAATTTTGGTCACTGTTCGACTCTGGGGTGCTGCATGCCTACATGCTGCCGGGAGAGGTATACGAGCGCCTCCAGCGCATCGCTCCCGCCCACGGATGTTATCTCTTCACGTGGCCGGCGGACGTGGCTTTGCCACTTCTTCAGGATATTGTCCCCAGCATAGCATTGCCCGGACAGGAATTGCCCCACCAGGCTCATAGCGACGGCATTCAGACGCACATGAGCGTAGAGCGGATGCGGTCGGAAATCGAAGCGTTCTGCGCCCGCGTGCACGCCGAGATGTCTGCCGAGGGCGGACGGATCCACGTCATTGCCATGAACCCAGACATCGAGCTGCGGGCCGGACCATATCTGGAACCCCAGGCCCGCGACCTGACCGCTATGTCCATGCCCGAGTTGGAGGCGTATATAGACGCCATGCTACACCTGGACGACAGGACCGATATCAGTTCAGCAGCCTCATGTACAGATGGCCCTCTCGCACATCATCGCAACCATACGCCGCCCTGGATGTTTGGGGCAGACATGACTCGCCCCCTCTAGCTAAACCCGATGTACAGATTTGCTCATCGATGTCTAGGAGTACACAGGCGCTCATCCTGTTGGAACTGCAGGTCTTAGCCGTCTGCCCACATAGAGCTTACCCGTTCCTGTGGCTAGCTCTGACCACTGGTGCTGCTGCATTTCCGTCATTCTCTTGCTGATGTGAGTCTGAATTCCCCGGGATTTCACAAGGTTTCCTGGTCACGGCATCACGCTTGCTCTTTATGAGGCGCCAAAGGATGGGAGGATGTGATCACGGCACCTCGGGCGGGTCATTGTTGGAACACAGACCTTGATCTTGCGATATCGTTCAGGTCTGAATCGGATCACCAATGGAAAGGGGATTAAGATGGCTATCATCCAGGCTTCTGTTGGTCGTGGTGGTGTAAACAGACCTGAGGATGTCCGCATGGTGCAGGAACTGCTCAACAAGCATACCCGTCCCCCCATGCAGCTTCTCCAAGTTGATGGCATGGCCGGCCCCAAAACTATCGCAGCCATTGAAGCATTCCAAAGACACAATCTCTCTATGATCCATCCAGACGGGCGTGTGGATCCAGATGGGCGAACCTTGATCGCTCTGTCCAGCAACGCCAGCGTGCCTCTCCCCACATCATCATTTCGCCTCCCCACTGGGCCCGGGAGGGCTGGTCTCATGGAGGCGGATTTCGAGCGGGCGGCGCGAACTCTCCAGTGCGAAATTGCCGGCATAAAAGCCGTCGCCGAAGTAGAATCCCGTGGCGATGGGTTCCTTGCCTCCGGACGACCGAAAATTCTGTTTGAGGCCCATGTGTTCTCACGGCGAACACAGCATCAATACGATCGAACCCACGCTGATATTTCAAGCCCTAGCTGGAATAGGGCACTTTACAAAGGTGGGGAAAAAGAGTATGAGCGGTTAGAGAAAGCCATGGCTCTCAACACTCAGGCCGCATTGGAGTCAGCCTCGTGGGGCCGCTTTCAAATTATAGGTTTTAACCATCAGAATGCCAGCTTTGCCTCCGTTGAGACGTTTGTAAATGCGATGTTCGAATCAGAGGGCCGTCATCTGGATGCCTTTATCAGTTTTGTACAAGCTACAGGCCTCACGGCTCCTCTGCGGGAAAAACGCTGGGCGGATTTCGCGCGAGGCTACAACGGTGAGGGATTTGCCGAGAATCAGTATGATGTTAAGCTTAAGGCTGCTTACGATAAATATCGCAAACAAGAGCAGTAGAGGGCGGTAGCCCGAGTACATGGCTATGAATGTGACTGGCCGTTATCGACGCTACCCCGAAGGCTGGTGGCTGGAGTGATCGTATAGGCAGCTGCCTGGTTTTTGATGGGCAATCCATCATGGCTGTTTTACTAATGGTGAGTGAGGCAAATAGGATTACTTAGTTGGATTATAAAGCTGATGAGGAAATTGCTGCTACTGCTCAGCATAGTGTTACTTCATTGGAATACCAGTCTATTAGCCAATGAGGCGCAGGGGACTCTTTGCCGGCAAGGAGAAGAGGTATTATTTAGCTGTCCTATCAAGGATGGAACAACGATGGTGTCTCTGTGTGGCTCAAAGCATCTTACTGCGCAAGAGGGTTACTTGCAGTATAGATTTGGGCGTGCAGATCATATCCAATTGGAGTTTCCGGCACAGCATCAGGAGACTCAGAAAATGTTTCGCTACGCCCAATATTCTCGCTATCAAGTGAACCGTGTGGCCGTTAGTTTTCAGAGAGGTGGCTACACGTATGCACTATTCGATAGCTACGAAGGCGACATGCTTCCGAAAACCCATCAGCAGGGTGTACAGGTAACGCCTTCTGGAGTTGCACGGAAGAAAGTCACCCGTATGTGTCGTAGGGCTGCTACCGGCAATTTATACAGCCTGAGCTCTATCCTTCCTTGTGATAAAGATGATCCCTTAAATATGGGAGAATGCCGATAGGTTGCCGCCCCTCTACCTGCCATCCCACAGGGTGTGAAGCCGAGGGTCCGGCTCTCGCAAGCCGCTGTGCCGAGCATGCCGCACCGCGTGCGCCGTCTTCGGGTCCAGGCTAGCCCACGGCTTCGATGACGGTCCCGACCACTCGATCATGACATGCCACCCTCACCCCAGCCCTTTCCCGGAGGGAGAGGGCGCACCGTCTGGGGACGTGACTTGGTGCCTATACTCCCGGGGGAGAGGGACTAAGTTCGGACATGATTGGTGCAGCATAGCGATTGACGGCGTAGGGGAGGGTCACAGCAGCACGGCAGGCGGCGGCGACATAGGGCCGCAACTGCTGCGCCAGGGCCCAGGCAGCGGTATTTTGCGCACGCAGCCGATCCGCCGCCTCCTGGGCTTGCGTCTGCAGCTTCCCTTCGTCCACGGTCAACACCCGCCCATGATCCAGGACCACCCGTCCACCCACCAGGACGGTGGTGACGTCGGCGCCGGTCTCCGCATACACCAGGGCGTTGAGGGGCTGATTGAGCGGTTGCAAGAACACCGAATTGGTGCGCAGCAGAACGAGGTCGGCCTTCCGTCCCGGCGCCACCGCGCCGATGTCATCCGCCAGCCCAAGGACGCGCGCGCTGCCCTGCGTGGCCATGCGGTACACCTCTCTGGCGCCCACCCAGTTGTCCTGATCATGAGGAAAGCGGACTTTGTTGACCAGCGCCGCAAAGCGCATGGCCTCAAACATGTTCAGGTTATCCGAGCTCATCGATCCATCGGTCCCTAGACCAACCGTCAGCCCCCGATCGAGCATCTCCCGCGTTGGCGCGATGCCACTTCCGAGTTTGAGATTGCTGGCCGGATTGTGCGCCACGGCCGCACCGGCATCGGCCAGCCGTTGAATGTCTTCGGGAGTGAGCCAGACTCCATGGGCTCCCACGAACCCAGTTTGGAGGAGGCCGAGATCGGCTAGATGGCCGACGATGGTTGTGCCCCAGCGCCGTTGTGCATAGACGGCTTGGACTTTCGATTCAGCCAAATGCGTATGCAGCCCCACGCCATATTCCTGAGCCAGTCGTCCGCAGCCCAACAAAAAGTCATCGCTGCACTGTCCGGGAATGGTGGGAGCCACGGCGACGCGGATACGCCCACCGGCTGCACCATGCCATAGACGAATGGTATTTTCGGTAATCTGTAGAAGGCCCGCAGTGGGATCGGCCTGGATCTGCTCCACCGTCTGACGCAGATCAGGTGGGAGGATCTCCAAAAGGCCCGGAACGACTCGATAAAATACCACATCACCCACGGCCGGCGCCACGACCACCCGTAATCCAACTTCGATATAGGCCCGCACCACGGCCTCGACCACCTCGCTGCTCGGAGCTGGCACGGACATGAATAGATCGTAGGCGGATGTGCACCCGGTCTTAAGCATCTCGATGGCGCCGATCGCTGCGGAGAGGTAGTGATCTTCCGGAGTGCGGCAGCCGTTCAGGGCTGGGCTATGTGTTAAGAGATCTTCAAGCGTCCAGTTGTCGGCGAGACCTTTAAACAGATTGTTATGCGCATGGGTGTGGGCATTAGCGAGGCCAGGGAGTACAAGGTATCCGGTGGCGCTCAGTTCCTCGGTACCGGGTGGGCAGGAAAGCTTGCACCCAACCGCAACAATATGGTCTGCCTCGATAAGCACGTCGGCGGGCTCTAGGGCCATTTGCGCGCTATTCAACACCTGTCCGCCACGAATCAATAGAGCCATCTAGGCGCCTCCTCAAGGCACTGTTCGTCAGACGTGCGCCCTTGAACCAGGGAACGGTTGAGACGCGCAGGCCATCGATGATCGGAATCGGGGTTCAGCGTGACTCAACTGCGGCAAATCCTAGCTGTAGCAGGGCATGGCAGTCGGTGCAAACCAACGCATCTGGGGGACCACCTTCTGGTGTCACCCTGTACACCTCAAAACTATCGCACTGCACGCAGGCGACCGTGGGAGCCAGGGAATCACGTTCCTGCGGCGGTTTTTCGATGCCGGTGAGCATCCGCCCCAACGGTTCAGTGAAGAGCTCGAAGGTGGTATAGCAAGCGCTACAGATGTGATTGAAGCAGCATTTGGGCTCGCAGGTGTAGGTGATCTCGCTGGAACCGCAGGAAGGACACTGCACTATCAGCGGCTGAGGCATCATACGTAGCTCACCTCTCTAGGGCGATGCGCCATCAAAACCCCACCGGTCACGCCTCCCCTGTCCCAACTTTCCCTCACAAGGGGCATAGACAGCAAATTAAGTGCCCAGCCGAGTTCCTTTCTCCCTCCAGGAAAGGATGAGGGTAAGGGCGGCAGGGCATGATCTAGCGGTCGGAATTCCCTCACCCCGGCCCTCTCCCAGTGGGAGAGGGGGCACAGCGCGCCTCACTGACTGTTTTGAACCTCATTCGGCACCTATGCCCACGAGAGGGAGGGATTCGCGCGGAGGTGCAATGCCCCGCATTCACATGACATTGTCCCTGCGTTCATCGGCCTGTGAGCCCCACCAAGAGTGGCACCACTTCGAGGTCAACGCCGAGCATCTCGTCAACCGGCAGGGCGTGCAGCGGGCAGAAGAAAGCTGTCTCGACGTCATCGCCGTTACCCTGGGGCACGAGCATCCCCCCCACCAACCGCACTTCCCAGTGGGTGGCAATCAGCTGTTGAACGGGATTCAGCCGGGCACGATGCAGCTGGTTCGTCGCCCATAGGACGCGGACCGGCTCCACCTCCAGGCCGGTCTCCTCGGTGAACTCGCGGCGCAGGGCGTCCAGCGGAGCCTCGCCCAGTTCGATCCCACCTCCAGGGAACCCCACAACGCCCAGAAAGGTTTTCGGCGCGCGCACGAGCAATACCTGACCATCCTGGATCAGTACGCCATAGATGGCCGGTCTAAAACGCTGAATCCCTGTATGCGTCATATCCACACGATGATCCATACCCTCGCCCCGTTACTCATAATACTCGCATCTACGGCCCTTCATCCTTGGCCTGGCGCAACGCCCGTGGCGGAAATTGTCGATACGGGTGCTTCGCCAGCTCCTCCTCCTTGAGCTCGAGCCCCAGGCCTGGCCCGGTCGGGAGCTTAATGTAGCTATTTTCCACGCTGAACGGATTGACCGCGATCTCGTCGCCCCGTTCCTTGAAATTGATGAAGTACTCGGTAATGAGGAAATTCGGCATACAGGCCGCCACGTGCAGGGTGGCCGCCAGGCCGATGGTCGTGCTGTTGTAATTATGGGGCGAGACGACGACCAGGTATGGCTCTGCCATCGCGGCGATCTCTTTGAGCTCGAGGATGCCGCCACAGTTGCACACGTCGGGGTTGATGATGTCGGCAGCCTGTTTCTCAAAGACCTCCCGGAACTCGGCCTTGGTGTACAATTCCTCGCCGGTGACCACGGGCAGGTGGATCTCCCGCTTGCAGGCGGCCAACTCATCCAGGCTGCGAGCCGACACTGGCTCTTCGTACCAGAAGGGTTGGGACGCTTCCAGCATGCGGGCGATGCGGACCGCATGCATGGGCGCTAAACGCCGGTGCACCTCAACCAGGATGTCGATCTCAGCACCGACCGACTCACGCACCGCCCGTACGTTCTCCACCGCTGCTAACTCGGTCTTGCGGTCGATGTGCGTGCGCCAGGGGCCTGGGAAGGGATCGAACTTCAAAGCGGTAAACCCGCGCGCCACGGTCTCGGCGGCCTTCTTGGCGAGAACGTCAGGGGTCTTGGCGCCCTCGTACCAGCCGTTGGCATAGACCCGGATCTGCTCGCGACACGGCCCTCCCAAGAGATTGTAGACGGGGGTGTTCAGGTGTTTGCCGACGACG
>JBKPCR010000280.1:0-7282 GCA_046727435.1 bacterium
CCTCAACCCAGTCGAGGCCGCGTTCCCGCTCCACCGCGAACTCGAACGATCGATACCAATCACCTCCCGGCACCAGGCTATCCGCATCGTGCGCCAGGTGCAGCGTGGGCAACCCTGGATACGCCCTCACAGCGACCTCCCCGGGCTCGGTGTGCAGCGTGGCATCGAGGGCAGCGTTTGCATGGGTGGTGCTGTGATAATCCCGAAAGGCGATGAGCGGATGCACCTCGAGGGTGACCTTCCCTTGACGTTCCCCCTTCACGGTGTATGCGACCACCGTACTATTTTCTCCATGGATCATGAAGACGGCTTTCTCGAGCTCGAGGCCTCCGATTTCATAGGTAAAAATCGGGAACGGATCGAGGCGAAAGTGTTTCAGGTAGCGATAACCCTGGGGGTATATGACGCCGGGATATTGATTCGCCGAGAGCTCGAAGCGCTGACCGTCGAGGATCAGCGTTTCTTCAAGTTTCGATAACAGGAGCAGGCGGCCGACCGGGGGTTTCGTGGCGGCGGTGAGCAGGCCATGGTAGCGGCGTGTATTGAGGCCGACGATGGTCGACGCGGCAAATCCTCCGATGCCGTTCGTCTCCAGCCACTCGCGACTGCAGGCGGCGTTGAGATCCGTACAGAGATCTTGACCGAACTGGATCATACTGAGGTCTCCACTGCGAGCCCTGGACTGCGCCGGCAGCCCAGTTCCCTATGGCGCGGCGACCTGGCTGTTGGCGCTCACCGCCTGCGGGCGATTGGCAGGGCGGCTGCCGTTCTCTGGACGCGACATGGTCGGGGCTCGCAGCGTAATGAACTGCACGAGATCCTTGGAGAAGAGGAGATCCAGCGTCCAATCGAGGGCCACACGCACCTTCTTCTCAAAGCGCGGCAGTTTGCTGAGATAGATCGTGCGCCACAGCCACCAGGCCAGGAAGCCGGAGAAATTGACCCCCATGATGTTGGCCACCCCGGTCCGCCGGCCGATCGTCGCCAATTGTCCAAGGGTGGTGAATACGAACGGCTTTTTCTGGCCGCCACGGATACTGGCGATGAGATTCTCTGCCAGGACTTTGCCCTCGCGCAGCGCATGTTGCGCGGTAGGGGGACAGAACTGGCCGCTCCGGAGATCCGGCACCAACGCGCAATCCCCCAGTGCCCACACGCCCGGCCAATCTGGCACCTCGAGGTATTCGTTCACACACAGCCGTCCCCGCTCCTTTTTGCACATGAGCGTCTCCAGCAGCGGATTTGGCGAGGTGCCGGCGGTCCACACCAGCGTTTTGGTGCGGATGGCGCTGCCATCGCTGAGCTCCACGCCGCGCTCCGACACCCCGGTGACCCTGGTGTTCACCTTGATCTCCACCTGGCGCGCCGCCAATTTCTGTTGGGCGTACGAGCCTAGTTTCTCTCCCAGTTCAGGCAAGATCACCGGACCGGGGTGCACCAGCACCACGCGCAGGAACTCTGCGCGCAGGTTGGGATAAAAGTTCAGCGCTTCGCGCACGAAGTCGTTGATCGACGCGATGGTTTCCACCCCGGCAAATCCGCCGCCCGCGACCATGAACGTCAGCAGCTCCTGGCGTTCTGGAGCGCAGCATTCGAAGTCGGCCTCTTCGAGATGCGAGATCAGCTTGTTACGCAGATAGATCGCGTCACCCAGGGACTTCATCGTCACCGCCCACTCCTGAAGACCTGGGAGGTTAAAAAAGTTGGTGATCGATCCCAGTGCAATGACCAGATGATCGTATCCTACCTCGTGGACGTGGTGTTCCGCACCGTGTGAAATGAGTACTCGTCGCCCCGGGAGATCGATTTCGTCCACGTCGCCGTCGAAGAACTGTACGCGTTTCAACAACTTGCGAACGGGGTTGACGATATGTGTGAGGTCGAGGTCGCTGGCAGCGACCTCGTGGAGCATGGGGGTGAACAGGAAAAAGTTCTCGCGGTTGACCAGGAGAATCTCCACATCTGGGTCGCGAGCCAGCGTTTTTTCCAGGCGTAATGCGGCGTACAAACCCCCGAATCCACCTCCCAAGATGACGATGCGTCTGCGTCCATCGATGCCCATGGGACAACCTCCCAGCTCCTTGTGTAACGGCCTCGAGAACCCCTGTGGTGTGACACGATGCTCACGGACCCTGGCCGATCACGATTATCGGCCAGGGTGAGCCATGTGCAAGTATACCTCGTATAACGACGTGGTCACCGAAAAGGTTCCCGACGTCGTGCCGAAGGCTCTGGCACTGTTGGCGGTCCAGGGGGAGACGCGTGACATGGCTTATAGCAAGTGCCATGGGCATCCTTGCGAAGATACGACAGGAACTGCCAGACATAATGCGCCTCCGGCCCGGGAAGATCCTGGAACCTCTGTCTGAGCCGGCAGGCAAGGCGTCATGCTGGATTGAAAAAGTTAAAAAGTTATTGACAGCCGGAGAAGAGTCTGATATCTAGCGCCGGGATGCGCTCACGTGTGTATCGTCTCCCGTTGGTCGGGGGAGGCTGCCGATGTGTCATCGACTTGTGCGGGCCCGTTTTCTCTGGAGGCCACAACTCCCTACACGCGTTTAGGCCCCTTCCATCTGGAGGGGTATCGCCCCGCCCCCCTCTCGTTCCCTGCTCTAGAATCCGGGTGATCTCTCCAAGCTGACCGCAGCGTGCTCCCTGTTGCCGAAGAGGTTGTCACTGCTGAGCCGCGTCTAGGCCCTTCTCAGATGGAGGTGCACCTATGGCAGCGTCCACCAACATCCCCGTCGATGCATCGTATTGACTAGTTTCCGGGCGCCACGGTATAGGGCTCCACAGGCGCCTGGCTCTGGTAGGAGGTGACCGCGATCATGGAGGTCTCTGCTCATGATGTTCTGTTAGTGGGTGGTGGGGGCGCTGGTTTGCGGGCAGCCATTGCGGTGGCTGAGGTCGATTCCAGACTCGATGTGGCAGTGGTGTCGAAAGTCTACCCGATGCGCAGCCACACAGTGTCGGCCGAAGGGGGCGCCGCCGCAGCCATCAAGCCCGATGACAGTCTGGACGAACATGCCCGCGACACGATCTCTGGCGGCGATTGGCTCTGCGATCAGGATGCCGTCGAGGCCTTCGTCAGGGAAGCGCCAGAGGAGATGCTGCGGCTCGAGCATTGGGGGTGTCCATGGAGTCGCGAACCGGACGGCCATATCGCCGTGCGCCCTTTCGGTGGCATGAAGAAAATGCGCACTTGGTTCGCCGCCGATAAGACTGGCTTCCACATGTTGCACACGTTGTTCCAGACCTCCCTCAAATACACCACCATCGCCCGCTATGACGAATTCTTCGTCACCAAGTTACTGGTGGATGATGGCCGCGTGCAGGGGGTGGTGGCCGTTGAACTGGCGACGGGAAAGATCCATGCCATCCTCGCCAAGGCGGTGATTCTGTGCACGGGCGGCTGTGGCCGTGTGTTCCCTTTCACCACCAACGCCAACATCAAGACCGGCGACGGCATGTCGTTGGCGTACCGCGCCGGCGCCGCGCTGAAGGATATGGAGTTTGTCCAGTACCATCCGACCGGCCTGCCCTTCACCGGCATCCTGATCACCGAAGCGGCGCGGGCGGAAGGCGGCTGGATGCTCAATAAAGATGGCTATCGCTACCTGCAGGATTATAACCTGGGGACGCCGCAGCCGCATCCGGTCCTGAGCTCCATGGAGTTGGGGCCGCGCGACCGTTTATCGCAGGCCTTCGTCAAAGAGATGGAGAAAGGCCGCACGATCGACACCCCATACGGCCCGGTCGTCCACCTCGACCTCCGGCATTTGGGCGAGAGGGTGATCAATACCAAGCTGCCATTTGTGCAGGAATTGTGCCTCAAATATCAGGGCATCGATCCCGTCAAAGAGCTGATTCCGGTACGGCCCGTCATCCATTACATGATGGGTGGCGTGCATACGGACATCGACGGCGCCACGCCGCTCCAGGGGTTATATGCCGCGGGCGAAGTGGCGTGCGTCAGCATCAATGGGGCGAACCGTTTGGGGTCCAACTCGCTGACCGAATGCCTAGTCTTTGGCGCGCGCGCCGGCAAGGCTGCGGCGGCGTTTGCAGCCGAGCTGCCAGACCCCACGGGCCATATTCTCGCCCAGGCGATGGATGAGCAGCGCCGATTGGAGGAGCAGTTCCTGCACAAGACGGGAGGCCGCGAGCGCATCGCCACTATCCGTGAAGACATGCAAAAGACCATGGAGGAGAGCGCCGGCATCTACCGTACGGGGATGTCCCTGCTGGCGGCGGCCGAGACCCTGCGAAAACTTCAGGAGCGGTTCCAGCATATCGCCCTGGACGATCACAGCCAGACGTTCAACACCGAACTGACCGCCGCACTGGAACTCTCCTGCATGTTGGATGTGGCCGAAACCATCGTCCATTCGGCCCTGCATCGCACGGAATCGCGCGGGGCGCATCAACGCACCGACTTTCCCAAGCGAGATGACGAGAAATTCCTGACGCACTCGCTGGTCTTCCAGCAAGAGGACGGCTCGCCACGAGTAGAGTACCTGCCCGTCACCATCACCCGGTGGCCACCTGCCGAGCGCGTTTATGGGAGATAGATCGACATGGCTGACACGATCACGTTGGAAGTGATGCGCTACCGACCAGAGCAAGAGACCGAGCCCACCTTCCAAGGCTATAAGGTGCCGTTTCGTGAGGATTGGGTCGTGCTCGATGCATTGAACTATATCAAGGATAGGCTCGATGGGTCGCTGTCCTATCGCTGGTCCTGCCGCATGGGCGTGTGCGGAAGTTGCGGTATGATGGTCAACGACGAGCCCAAACTGACCTGTGCTGCCTTCCTGTCGGACTACCTGCCGGGGCCCGTCCGGGTAGAGCCGCTGCGCTATTTCCCCATCATGCGCGATCTCGTCATCGACATGACAGACTTCATGGGCAAACTGCAGCACGTGAAACCATGGATCCTCCGCGAAGAGGAGAAGCCCCTGTCGCAGGGGGAATACCTCCAAAGCCCCGAAGACTTGGACATCTATAAGCAGTACAGTATGTGCATCAACTGCATGTTGTGCTATGCCGCCTGCCCGGTCTATGGACTGGATCCGCAGTTTATCGGCCCGGCCGCTATCGCCCTGGCGCAACGCTACAACATGGATTCCCGCGACCAGGGAACCACACAACGCCTCGATGTGCTGTCGCAGCATGAGGGCATTTGGGGCTGCACATTCGTCGGCGAATGTTCAAAGGTCTGCCCCAAGGAGGTGGACCCAGCTGCAGCGATTCAGCAATACAAGCTGACGGCGACCAAAGAATGGGTCAAATCTATTCTGCTGCCCTGGAGTACGAAATGAACCAACCATCGGCGTACAGCGCATACCCGCCACGATGGTATCGCCCACGCGTGTCCACGTATTGGTGGCTGTGGCGATGGACCTACCTGAAATTCATTCTGAGGGAACTCAGCAGCGTGTTTGTGGCGTACTTTGTGGTGCTCATTCTGCTGCAGCTCTGGGCTTTGAGCGACGGACCGGAGGCCTATGCGGCATTCCAGGCGTGGCTGAAGACGCCCGGCATCATCGCGCTTAACGTGGTCAGTCTGCTCTTTGTGCTGTTCCACACGATTACCTGGTTCAACCTGGCACCCCGAGCGATGGTCGTGCGCGTGCGAGGAAAGCGAATGCCCGACCTGTTGATCGCAGGGTCCAACTATGTCGCGTGGCTGGTGGTGTCGGTAGCCGTGGCTTGGCTCATCCTGAGAGGGTGACATGGCAAAGCGAACCAATGAACCGTTTCTGTGGCTACTGTTCAGTGCGGGCGGCGCGATCGCTGCCTTGCTGATACCAATCCTGCTCTTGCTGTATGGATTAGCTTTTCCATTGGGGTGGCTGGAACCGCCGAGCTATCAGAGCACGCTGGCGCTGGTCGGGCATCCCCTCCTGCGCCTGATCTTATTCGCGCTCTGCTTTCTGTCGCTGTGCCATTGGGCGCATCGGTTTCGGTATACCTTGTACGATGGCCTGCAGATCAAACATCTGAACGAAGTGATCTTCGTGTTCTGCTATGGCGGTGTGATTGTCGGCACAGTGCTGGCCGGCTATCTGTTATGGACCCTGCCGTGATGCATGATGCGCCACCTTGTTTTCGAAGCCATCGCCTGTTCCTGATGGATCATCTTGCGTCCGTCGGTGCGCCGAAAGGAGGGACGCATGTTCGAACCGAAACCCATACACCAGGAAGCCATCCCCAACGCCCTCAAGAAGGCTGAGCTGTACCGGCTGCTCAATGAGCCAGAGCAAGCTGAGAGCATCTGCCATGACATTCTGCAGGTTGACCCGGACAATCAACGGGCCCTGATCACACTGCTGCTGGCGCTGACCGACCAGTTTGAGCGGGGCTTATCGATCAATCGCTCCCAGGACCTCCTGCCCCGTCTGCATGGCGAGTATGAGCGCGCCTACTACGCCGGCATCATCTATGAGCGGAAGGGTCGAGCGCAACTCACCCAGGGAGTGCCGGGGGCAAAATTTGTCGCCTATGAGTTGTTTCGCGAAGCCATGTTCTGGTACGAGCGGGCCGAAGCGCTCCGTCCCCCGGACAACGACGACGCCACGCTGCGCTGGAACGCCTGCGTTCGCTCGATTATGGACCAACGCCTGGAGCCCCGGGTCGAAGAGAAGCCCGTGGTGACCTTGGAGTAGGGGTTGAGGCAGAAGCGACTCAGGGTTGCCGAAAGAAGACAGATTCGAACCGCTCGAGGTGTGGTTCAGTTCGCGCATCGAGGATGTAATCCCGAAGCGATGCCTGAGCGTTCTTCCTGAACTTCCGAGGGTACTGGGCTCGGTCCAAGATCCCTTGCGCCTGCGCCTCAGTGAGCTATTGACTTGGCTGGCGAGCCTTCGCTGGCGCGTGCGGCTTTATCATCGTGCCCTCTCCTTCTCCCGCTGCCGTTCGATCTCTCGGTCGGCCTCCGGGATAATCTCGCCTGTTTTGCGGCCAAAGTAGCGCTGGAAGCTCGGGTTTGCGGCAGCCTGCCGAGAGCGGCCCGACCCGTCGCAAAAAATTGCCTGAGAACCAGTGGCGCCATGGTTCATGGATTGCCGTAGCTCACCGCGAAGATCTTGAGTACCGAGTAAGTGTCCTCCTGTTCCTTGGCTTCTTTGTCCTGCGCGGGAATGCTCACGACCTCATAGCGGTCGTAACCCATGGTCACTTCGATCACCTGGTCGCGACGCTGGGAGATATCCACACCGAATTTCGTCGCCGTCCCGCAGACGAGCGTGTTGCTGCAGCCGGAACACGTGCACATCAGCGG
>JBKPCR010000281.1:0-7890 GCA_046727435.1 bacterium
GAACACCTCTACGAAGGCTTAACGCGGGGGAGGGCGGATGCTGTCCTCGCTGCATCGATCTTTCATTTTCGCACGCACACCGTGCAGGAGACCAAGGCCTACCTGGCTGGGCGCGGAGTACCAGTGCGTTATCCAGTCTAGGAATGAGGGATCAGCATGCTCGCGGACTATAGTGTCCTCCGATTCAACGAACACGGGCTAATTCCCGCCATCGTGCAAGATGTTGGCACCGGGCGGGTTCTGATGCTGGCTTACATGAATCGTGAGGCGCTCGAACGCACGCTGGCCACACGTCTTGTCCACTATTGGAGCCGCTCGCGCGCCCAGCTCTGGCAGAAGGGGGAAACGTCGGGCCATATCCAGCACCTGCGCGACCTCCGTTATGATTGCGACGCCGACACTCTTCTGGTGATCGTTGAACAGGAGGGGGCTGCCTGTCATACCGGCGAGCCCTCCTGCTTCTTCCAGCGCTTCACGGAAACCCCCGAACCAATGCAGTTGCCGGTCTCTGAAGGACTTCTGCAGCAAATCTATGCGGTCGTTCAAGAACGCAAACGGCGCGCCCCGCAGGAGTCCTACGTGGCCTCACTGATGGCGCGAGGTCAGGATCACGTGCTCAAGAAGGTCATAGAGGAAGCGGCGGAGGTCTTGATGGCGTCGAAAGACGGACGTCGTGAGGCGATCGTCTACGAGATGGCCGATTTATGGTTCCATGCCATCGTCGCTTTAGGTTGGCATGATATTTCCCCTCAGGAAGTGCTCCAGGAACTCCAGCATCGTTTTGGCAAATCCGGCCTCCGTTCCAACCCGCGCCCACCCTTGCATACAACTCCCGAGCAAAGTGCTTGACGATATTGTCTTTTCATGCTAAATTGGGTGAATAACAGCTCTTTTAAAGTAGAAAAACTGTCAACTCTTGTCATGAATTATCATTCTGGTAGATTCTTAGCAGAGGGGGTAGTGTATGGCAGGGATCAAGGTGCGCGAGAATGAGCCCTTCGAAAATGCCCTACGCCGATTCAAGAAGCAGTGTGAGAAGGCGGGTGTCCTCTCCGAAATCCGCAAGCGTGAGTACTACGAAAAGCCCAGCGTGAAGCGTAAGCGCAAGTTGCTCGCCGCGAAGAAGAAGGCTCTCAAAGCCAAGCAAAATCAGATGGTGTAACTGGCCTCGGGTCCCACCCCTCGAGTGGTCGGTGCCTGTCCAGACTGCTGACCTCGTTCTCAGAAGGATGGCGTGAAAGCGATTGCCATAAGGGATTTTATTTCCCACGGGGAAAAGTGGTGATGCTTGGTCCATTTGAGGGCATAGCCTGATGAAGAATCCTCTAAAAGGGCGTGGCATTGAACTGGGTTGATGTGATCATCGCGGTGGTGCTTTTAGGTTTCACCATCCGCGGGCTCATGCGTGGGTTTCTACGGGAGCTATTATCGCTGGTCGGCTTATTTTTGGGCCTATGGATCGCTCTCCTCAAGTTTGTTCCACTGGGGGAGTGGATGCAGAATAAATTCCCGTTGACTGAGCCCCTGCCATTCCACCTAGCGTTTCTGGCGATTTTCCTAAGTGTGGCTAGCCTCGGCGGTATGGTAGGCTATCTGTTGCATCGAGTGGCCAGGGGGCTGTTGATGGGCTGGTTGGATGCGATCGTTGGCCTGGGATTCGGCTCTGTCAAAGGTGTGATGATTTTAACGGTGTTGCTGTTCCTACTGGCGCATCTGCCCCTCGCTGAATCGATCAGGACTCAGCTTCGAACCTCTACTGTCGTCGAATATCTCGAACTCTTCAATCCATTTCTGGAACGATCTGTTCAAGCATATCGACGATTGGGGGGAGAACGCCTGTGGAAACAATTTCGCGCGCCTGAGGCGAACCGGCCTCCTGCGATGAGTGAGGGAAGGAGGGCTGGGGATGCCTTCAGACGCTAAGTTAGCCGTATGACCCCATGTCAGCGTGAGCAAGTCGCAAGTGAGCATGCGTTGCACGTCCTCGAGTTCGAGGCTATCCGCCGTCTGCTTGGCCGCTGGATGAGCTCCGATCTCGGCCGCTCGCTTCTACCCACCGTCGCTCCCCTCGTTGAGCTACCACTGATTCGCCTCAAGCAACGCCAAACGTCGGAAGCCAAAACCCTACTCATCGCCGATACGCCGCCTTCTCTCCAGCAACTCGTGGATCCTCGTCCCCTCCTGAATCAAGTGGCTCAGCAAGGGAAGATTCTCGAACCGCAGGAACTGCTCGATCTGCAGTTGTTGCTCGCTACAGCGCGGCAGATGAAACGTTTCTTTGGACGCGTCGTAGCGCAGTATCCACTGCTGGCGGCACTGACCGAGCCGATGCTCTTCCCGGAGCCGATCGAACGGCGGATCGGCCAGGTGGTGGATCTGCGTGGCGAGATTAAGGATAGTGCGAGCCCACGGTTGCAGGAGATTCGCAGCGAGCTCCGCCATACGCGTGAGCGGGTCCGGCGGCGCCTGGATGGGCATCTGACCCAACATAGAGACGTGGTGCAGGAGCCGCTCATCACCCTCCGCAACAATCGCTATGTGATTCCACTCAAGCCGGATTATCAGCGCCTCCTGCGCGGCATCGTGCACGATCACTCTAGCAGCGGGGCGACGGTTTTTGTCGAACCTCTCGATGTCTTGGACTTGAATAATCGTTTGGTGGAGTTGACAACGGCGGAAGCCGCCGAGGGGCATCGCATCCTCCGGCAACTGACCACGGAAGTCTGGGAGGTGCAGACGCTGATTCGCCAGATTGCCGAGGTCCTGGGGGAGGTCGATTACATCCTAGCCCGGGGGCGCCTCAGCCAGATGCTGGACTGCCACGAGCCGGAGTTCAGGGATGATGGTCGCATCGCTCTGCTACAAGCGCGGCATCCTCTCCTCGTCGAGGCCGCCCAAGGCAATGGTAGCGTGATCGTTCCCGCCACACTGAACGTCGATCCCGCAACCCGCACCCTGGTGATCACTGGACCCAATACCGGTGGCAAGACTGTGCTCCTCAAAACCATCGGGCTGCTCACCTTGATGGCCCAGGCTGGTTTACACATTCCGGCCAAGGAGGGCAGCGCGTTGGCACTTTTTCGGCAGGTTCTGGTCGACATCGGTGATGAGCAGAGCATTGCCCAAAACCTCAGCACCTTCTCGGGGCATCTACAGCACATCGTTAGCTTCCTGCGCCATGCCGATGAGCACTCGTTGGTCCTCTTGGATGAGCTCGGGGCGGGGACTGACCCCGCCGAAGGAGCGGCCTTAGGTATTGCTGTCCTCGAACATCTCTACCGTCGTGGTGCGCAAACCGTTGTCACCACGCACCAACAGTCCATTAAATTGCACGCCCATGCCCACCCGGCGATGGACACGGCGGTGATGGAGTTCGATGCCGAAACGTTACTGCCCACCTTTCATGTGCGCGTGGGGCATTTCGGCGGGAGCAATGCTTTTGCCATTGGCCGGCGTTTGGGCATGCCGCCTGAAGTACTGGCCACCGCCCAAATGCATATCGATGCCGACCAGCATCGGTTGATGGAAGTCGCCGAGCGCCTGCAAGGCGAGCTCCAGGCGCTTGAGCAGTTGCGCCGCGAGGTCGAGCGTGATCGCCACCTCGCCGCTCAGGCTCGTAGACACTACGAGACCAAAGTGGCGGAGATCGATGCGGAACGACGGCTCCAGCTGGCACATGCGACTGACGAAGCGAGTCAATTGCTGGCAGAAGCACGACGGCGTCTGGATGAGGCCATCCACCAGGTTCGTCGGCAAGGGTTCACGCCCGAGGTGGAGCCAGCCCGGGCGTTGGTACGGCAGGTTGAGGCTGAGCTTGAACAGATGATAGCGCAGACGACCCCACCTGAGCCCGAGGTGAGACCAGTGTCGGTAGGCGAGGTCGTCTGGCTCCCGAAATGGCGGGTGCGTGGGGTGGTGCTGAAGTGGCCCGAGGCGGGAGACCTGGTTGAGGTGCAAGCTGGACAAATGACACTCAAGGTTCCCGCCTCTCAACTCGAACCGCTCAGCACACGTGAATCACTGCCACCTGCACCGCGCACTCCACTACCCTATGTTCGTCGTCACAGCGTACAGGAGATCTCTCCCGAGCTCAACATCATCGGTTGGCGAGTGCCCGATGCCTTATCGCATCTTGATAAGTACCTGGACGAAGCGGTGGCGGCTGGTTTGCAACGGGTGCGAATCATCCACGGCAAGGGGAGCGGACGGTTGCGGGCCGCTGTACACGAGCTACTGACCTCCCATCCTCAGGTGAAAGCGTATCTCCCCTGTAATCCCCAAGAGGGTGGGTGGGGCGCGACATTGGTGGAAATGCATGCCTAAGCGGCAGGCGGCTGATCCGTCAACGAGGTGGTCATGAACTGGCGTCTAGGGAGTTCTTGTGGCTGACCATATCCCTCAAGACCTCATTGAAGAGATTCGTCGGCGCAACGACATCGTCGAGGTGATCGCTGAGTACCTCCCGCTGAAGGGCAGTGGTGGGAATTACAAGACGTTGTGCCCTTTCCACTCTGAGAAGACTCCCTCCTTTACAGTCACCCGGCAAAAGCAAATCTTCCATTGCTTTGGTTGTGGGGTGGGAGGCAATATCTTTCACTTTATCATGAAATATGAGCACATGAGCTTTCCCGAAACGGTGGCCTATTTAGCCAAGCGGACCGGAGTTACCCTGCCGAAAAGTCGGTTCTCGGCGACATCGTCGCCGCTGGAAGCACATAAGGAGCAACTCCACGGCATGAATGAGCTGGCGGCGAAATATTTTCACCATCTACTGCTGAACAGCCATCAGGGAGAGAAGGCCCGTAGCTATCTGCATACACGCGGCATCAATAAACACTCGATCGAGCGCTTTCACCTTGGTTACGCCCCCGCGGGATGGGATAGCTTGGTCCGATATGGCGCGGAGCGCGGATTTCAACCGCAGCTGCTGGCGGAAGTCGGATTGGTCAAGGCGCGCGACGATGGTCGCGGGTTTTATGATCGCTTCCGAGATCGCCTGATGTTCCCCATCTGCAATGTCATGGGGCGCGTCGTGGCCCTGGGAGGACGGTTGCTGGACAATCTGCCCGAGGCCCCGAAGTACCTCAACTCGCCCGAAACCGCCATTTACAAGAAGGGTACGCTGCTGTATGGCCTCCATCTCGGTAAACAGGCGATCCGAGCCGAGGGCCGGGTGCTCATCGTCGAGGGCTACCTCGATCTGATCAGCCTATTCCAGTCTGGCATCGAACATGTCGTGGCGACGCTTGGCACTGCTCTGACGCGCAGTCATGTCCAACTACTCAAGGCCTATGCGAAAGAGGCCGTTCTCGTATTTGATGGTGATACGGCCGGACGATCCGCCGCGTTGCGCGGCAAGGAATATTTTCTCCAGGGGCATGTGCGCTATTTCCTGCCGAGCGCCCATATCTCGTCCCTGAAGGGGGCATTAGAAGGGGATCTGCATGCCAAAGTGGTGCTCCTACCCCAGGGCCATGACCCCGATACGTTTGTCCAGGCCGAGGGACGCGATGCCCTGCTCGCCAAAGTGCGGGAGGCACAGCCGTTTATCGAATTCCTGCTGGATGCTGAGGCCGAAGGGTACGATTTGACCTCAGTACAAGGCAAACTCGCGTATGTGCGCAAGTTGCTGCCATTGATCGTCAACCTGGGCAATCAGGTGGAGCGCACGGAGTATTTGTCAGAGCTCGTCAAGCGCACTGGCGTCGCACCAGCGGCGATTGCTGCCGAGCTCCACAAACTCAGGCCGGGGGCGCCGGCATCTGAACCAATGGCCGAAACGCACTATTTCCCACGCCTTGGGCCGGAACGTTTGCTCGTACAGCTGTTGTTGCTCCATCGTAGTTGGATTCCTTATACGCATGCGAAATTGCCCTTCGACCGTGTACAGGAATCGAATCTTCGGGCCATTCTCCAAGCCTTGTATACGTTGGCTCCAGACACTGGTGAGATCGATGTGGCTGCCTTGCTCGAGCGCCTGCCGGATGAACAGCAGCGCGATCTGGTGGCCCGATTAGTCCTTGAACCGCTGGGTGATGAAGGGGTGCAACAGCAAATCGATGATTGCCTCACAGCCATCCAACGGCGCGACATCGAAGCTCAGCTCAAAGGCTTGAAGGAGGAGATGCATGCGGCAGAACGGCAAGGCGACATGGTGCGACTGGCTCACCTGCAGCGGCGATTCGCTGAGCTGCGCAGGACCCTGATCATACGGGCCCATCCAGCAGCACAGCGGCCGGAAACATCTGTTGCCTCAGGCCGTGCTCCACAGATTTAAGCAACGGCGATAGCAGCACAATGGCAGGACTGCGGAGGGAGGTGTGAACAGTTATGGCAAAGCGAGGCAAAAGCTCGGACGTGAAGATGCTGATCTCCATGGGTAAGGAGAAGGGCTACCTGACCTATGATGAGGTCAATGACATCTTGCCCCCGGATGTCGTCTCACCGGAGCACATCGATGACTTGATGGTTCTCTTCGGCGAGATGGATATCGAGCTGGTCGATACCGACCATGGCGAATCTGGTGTCGAGGTGGTAAAGGTCGACGACAAAGAGCTGCTGGAAGAGGAAAAGGCGCTTAGCCTGCGTGAGACCGGAGGAGGACATACCGATGACCCCGTTCGCATGTACCTGCGTGAGATGGGCTCGATTCCGCTGCTGACACGAGAGGGCGAGGTTGAAATCGCCAAACGTATCGAGGAGGCCCAAAATCAAATTCTCATGGCCGTCATCAGGAACCCACTGGCCACTAAGGAAGTGCTCCATCTTCGCGATAAGCTCAACAATGGCAAGCTCAGTCTGGATGAGCTTGATGCGCCAGCCGGTACCGATGAGGAGGACAATGACCTCGGATGGCAGGTCCAGGGCCGCCGTCAGCTCGGCGAATTCATCGATCAAATCGCCGCCTGCGACCTCCAGTTGAAGCGCATCAAAAAGCGTCTGAGTCAAAACACCCTGTCGGAGAATGTCCGGCGCGAGTTGCTCGCCGAGGAGAAGAAGCTCCGTGCCAAGATGGCTCGCCTCATCAAAGAGATCAATCTGCAATCGGGACATCTGGATCGCATCGTGCAAAAGCTCGGTTGTCTGGTCGAACGTATCCGGCAAGCCAAACGGGAAACCACTGAATACTTGCAGGAGCTCCAGATGTCCGAGGATGAGCTCAAGGCGGTTCTCCGCTATCTGCGCAACAGTGGCCCTCACAGCACCCTGCCTGATCGGCAAAGCCCGCTTTCGCTCGAACAGCTGCAAGAGTACGAGAAAAAACTGCGCAATATGCGACGCAGGACCCGGCGCATCGAGCTGGAAGCTGGAGTCTCGGAAAAAGAACTGATCGAAATGCTAGAGTCGATTAACGAGGGACGAACCAAAGATAAAGAAGCTAAGCGCGAACTTGCCGAGGCGAATCTGAGACTGGTGGTCAGTATTGCTAAGAAATATACTAATCGCGGTCTACAATTCCTCGATTTGATTCAAGAAGGTAATATTGGGCTCATGAAGGCAGTGGATAAATTCGAATATCGCCGCGGCTATAAGTTCAGCACCTATGCGACCTGGTGGATCCGACAAGCGATCACCCGCGCCATCGCAGATCAGGCCCGGACCATTCGCATCCCGGTGCATATGATCGAGACCATTAATAAGCTGATTCGGACATCGCGCTATCTCGTGCAAGAAATGGGACGTGAGCCCACCCCCGAGGAGATCGCCGAGCGCATGGAAATGCCCGTTGATAAGGTGCGCAAGGTGCTTAAGATCGCCAAGGAGCCGATTTCCCTGGAGACGCCGATCGGGGAAGACAAGGACAGTCATCTGGGGGATTTTATCGAGGACAAGAAGGTGATCTCACCGTTAGAGGCAGCGATGAAACTGAATCTCAAGGAGCAAACGCTC
>JBKPCR010000282.1:0-11157 GCA_046727435.1 bacterium
AGCACATCTGCTTGCCGCGGCAACCACTGCTGCCCATCTAAGGCTCTCCCATCAGCGGTCAGCATCGACGGCGCCCCAATTGACTCGCGCTCTGCAACCGACAGTACCATGCCATCACCCGGCAACCAGAACCAAATATCCGCATCTAAGCCGCTCTGATGACTGCGGTGGCCGAAGGGCATAGGGCCACCACGGGGCTGTCCAAGATCTCCGATGAGGAGTACCCCCAATCCCTTCTGGTCAGCAGCCGCTCCGAGCTCCTGCAGGTAGCGGACGAGCAGGGGATGACCAAAAAACCGGCGACGCTGCGGTCGCATCACTTGATAGCCTCGTCCTCCAAGGGGAAGTGGAATGGCGCCCTGCACACAACCAGCTGTATATGATCCGATGGCGTGCGGCGTCCCGGGAGCGGGCTCCAGGACTTCACCCCAGGTCATGGGTAAGGCGACGGACGGGGTAAGACTCCAAGCCAGTGCCACCAGGAAACAAAGCCGTTTCACGAGTCCCATCATTCATCCCCGACTCATTTCAGCCGCGGGTCAAGAGCGTCGCGCAATCCTTCGCCAACCATATAATAAGAAATAACCGCCACGAAAATAGCGGCGCCCGGGAAGACGGCCAGCCACCAGGCGAAGGTATTACTACGGGCTTCGTTGAGGATCGATCCCCAGGTCACGGTATCGGCAGGTACGCCGACGCCTAGGAAGCTGAGACCAGATTCCGCAAGAATTGCCGAGGCGATGCCGAGCACTACGGACACCAGGACGGGGGCCAGCGCATTGGGCAAGATATGCCGAAACATGATGCGGCGGTCGGGCAGGCCAATCGCTGTGGCCGCCGTAACATAATCCAGATTCCGCACCTTTAAAAACTCGTTCCGGGTGAAGCGCGCCATCCCTACCCACCCTGTGAGCCCGATGATGATCATCGTGTAGAAGATGCTTGGCTTCAGGAACGCGGCAATGGTCAAAAGCAGGAGGAATGTCGGGATCGCCAGCATCAGCTCGAAGATGCGTGAGATGACGAGGTCCACCCAGCCGCCGAAGAAGCCCGCCAAAGCACCCAGAAACACGCCAACGACGAGGGCGATCCCCACCGACACAAAGCCAATCGACAGCGAATAGCGTGAACCGTGCACGATTCCCGCCATGACGTCGCGCCCTAAGCGGTCGGTGCCAAGCCAGTGCTCTGCTGATGGAGGTGCAAATGGGTTGGTCAGATCGATCTGGTTCGGGCGGTAGGGAATCGGTGGGAAGATGGCGCGCTCGGCGGCCAGTGACCGGTAGTCCACGTTTAGCAATTCAAGCGGCCACTGCGCCAGTCCAAGAGCAACTAGATAGCTATACGGCACGGGGAAATATGTCTGGCCTTTATAAGTCATGTACAGGGGTTTGTCATTGGCCAGGAAATCGGCGCTCAGGGCCATCGCCACGAGCGCTAAGACCACGTACAGGCCCATCACCGCCAGATAGTTGCGTTTGAATTGCCGCCACACGCGCGCCCAGAAGCCTTGCGCAGGCTCAATCGCGGGTGTCTGCGGCACCGCAGGTCGGGATGTCATGGCGGACGTCGTCTGCCTTGACATGACCCGTCGTTGAGGCTGCATGGCTGACTGCCTTACACCGCTCGCCGGCTGAACGCGATGCGGGGATCAACTACCGAGAGCAATAGATCAGAGAGCAAAATGCTCACAAGGGTTAACACGGACCCGATGGTGAACACTGCCATGATGATCGGATAATCCCGCGCCAAGACTGCCTCGTAACTCAGTTGGCCGATGCCAGGGATCGAGAACAAGGTCTCAATAATGATGCTGCCGCCGACCAAACCCGGGATGATCGAGGCCATGATCGTGACAATAGGAATCAACGAATTGCGCAGGACATGCTTATACACCACCACCCGCTCCGCCAGCCCTTTCGAGCGCGCCACCAGGACAAAATCTTGACGCAGATTCTCCAGCATGCTGCTGCGCATAAACCGCGACAGGCCAGCAAATCCGCCATACGACAGCATGAGAACTGGTAGACAGAGATGCCAGCCCTGATCGGCCAGCCGCTGCCACCATGGCCACGCAGGTGAGTAATCCACCGACTGCAGCCCCCCCGGCGGGAACCAGTAATAGAAATCACCTCCGCCCAGAAAGACGATGGCCATCGTCCCCACCCAAAACGAGGGTAGGGCAAACAAGACGAAGGCGCCGAACGTGGTCAGCTGATCGCCAAAGGAATACTGATAGGTGGCGGAATAGATGCCCAGTGGAATCGCCACCAGGTAGATGAGCACCGTCGACAGCACATTGAGCTTGATGGTGGCGGGAAGACGTTCCACGATCTTCCCCAACACCGGCTGACTGTCCTTGAACGACATCCCAAAATCCAGGGTGAAGAGGTTCTTCAGCCAGATGAGGTATTGCATATGCAGCGGCTTATCCAGCCCATACAGCGCGCGCCATTCCTGTAACGCCCGATCTACCGCGCCACGCCGCTCAGTAGACAGTCCTCCTTCTGCTCCGGCTCCCAGCCCGCCACCGGCGCGCAACTCGGCGGGATCACCAGGTGCTAAGTGAATGATAGAAAAGGCGATCAGGGTGATACCGAAGAAGGTAGGAATCATCAAAAGGAGGCGCTGCACGAGATACGCGATCATCGCGTCGGCCTACTATGGTGTGAGTTGCGCTGTATACTTCTGTTGCGCTTTCGGCACCCACCAATCCAACGATCGCAGTCTGCCGATCGGGAGCACCTCCACCCCCTGGAAGCGGCGGCTCACTGCCGTCACCGCCTTCTGGATGAATAGGAAGGTATACGGCTGTTCAACGTTGAGAATGCGCTGGAACTCGTGGTACAGCTCGATGCGCTTGTTGGCGTCGAAGGTCCGGCGGTACTCCTCTAAGATGGCGTCCACACGCGGGTTCTTATAGCTAATCATATTGGAGCCTTTATTTTCCACCTGTGAGGAGTGCCACACCTGATAGGCATCCGGTTCGGTGACACTCATGGCCCAGCCGAGAATGACTGCGTCGAACTTGTGATTGCGCACCTCATCCAGGAAAATCGTCCAGTCCAGTGCCCGCACGTTGGCATCGATCCCATGCTTGCGGAGCTCATCCTGCAGCGCTAGGGCGACGCCTTTGCGGGTGTCGTTGCCCGAGTTGAATTTGATCTCGAATCGAAACGGCGTGCGTTGGCCATCGATCTCTTTGTCCAGGACGCCATCGCCATCGGTATCTTTCCATCCCGCCTCGCGCAGCAGCGCAAGCGCCTTCTGGGGGTCAAAGGGATAGCTGTAGAGGCTTTCATCGTACTCAGGGCGGAAGCGATAAATCGGGCCATCCACGACCTGACCGAGGTCGAACAGGATGGTTTTCACCATCTGCTCACGATTGGTGAGATAGGTCATGGCCTGGCGCACCCCCATGTCCTGGAAAATCGGATTGGCGATATTCCAGCCGATGTACGTATAGCTCGGGGTCGAATAGATGTACTTCTCGTAGTCCTTCTCGAAGCGCGTACCGCTCGTTTGACGGAGGTATTGCAAGGGCTGCAGCCCCATCATATCGAGATTACCGGCCTTCAGGTTGACGAGGGCAGCGTCCATGTTGTTGATGACACGCGATTTGCGCACATCGATGTAGACCTGGTCGATCCCTGCCTTGCCGTTGCCCCAGTAACTTGGATCACGCTCCAGCACCACTTCCTGTCCGGTGGACCAGCTCCTGAACTTATAAGGCCCACTGCCCATGGGATTGCGGGAGTAATTCTGATTGAAGTGCTGAGCGAATTTGCGGACCTGCTCCTCGTGTTTGGCGTAATCACCCGCCAACTCGGTTACCGTCACTTCTTTCAATAGATCTTCAGGATCGTAATAGTGGCGCGGCAGTACGCCCATTTCTCCCAAGACGTTTTCATTCAGAAAATAGGGTTCCCTGGCCTTGAAGCGGATGGTCGCGGGATCGAGCAATTCGGCATTGACAATCGACTCGTAGTACACCCGCTGGAATGGGGCATTGACCAGGGGGCATTTGATAGCCTTGATGCTGAACAGGATATCCTCACCAGTGAGGGGTCGACCATCCTGGAAATGCGCATCAGGCCTAATTTTGAACGTATATTCGAGTTTGTCTTCGGAGATCTCGGGGCGTGAGGTCGCCAGATAAGGGCGTAATTCAAGGGTGCGCGGATCACGCTGCAGCAGGGTTTCGAAGATGTAGCCCAGAAGCGAGCTAGCCCCCGCGTCGTTGCTGGTCAGGGGATTGAGTTGCTCGGGGTCGCTCAAGATATGCCCGATCAACCAATCGCCGGTGACCGGGGGCTTTGAGATGGGCTCTCCTGTCCGAGCCACCGGGGCGTCCAGTAGACCGACAAACACAAGCACCAAGAGGCCAGACAATATACGTGAGAAGCTACGTCCAGGGGCTGCCGGAGTCGTCACCATTCCAGACTCCTTTACTGGCGAAGAGACAGGTGTCGGGTTGTTGAATGGATCAAGCATAGGAAAGAACGACAATTGTGCTTCTGACTATACCGAAGCGGCGGGGGAATTGCAAAACCTTTCAGGACAGTTGGTGATAGAAGTCGGCAACTTGTTTCACCACATACACCTGTTGAGCCTCGCTCAGCTCAGGGTACATGGGTAGGGCCAGCGATTCCTCCGCCGCCTGCTCCGCTGCGGGAAAGTCGCCTTTGCGGTAGCCCAGCGACGCAAAGCAGGGCTGCAAATGCAACGGCAGCGGATAATATACATCCGTGCCCACACCATGCTCGGACAGATAGGCACGCAGCCGGTCACGCTGGCGTACGCGCACCGCATATACATAAAAAATATGTGTGCATGATGGGGCGACCACCGGCACCATAACCGGACAACTGTCGTCCCACGCATCGGGCGTGCCTGCCAAGCGAGCCTCCTGAAAAAGCTGGTCGTAGCGCGCCGCTCTGGCCTGACGAGCGGCGATCCAGTCATCGAGATAGCGCAGTTTCACGCGTAGCACCGCCGCCTGGAGCTCATCGAGGCGACTGTTGACGCCGACCATGTCATGGCGGTACTTCCCCACCTCCCCATGCATGCGGAGTGCGCGTACACGTTCCATCAAGGCCGGATCGCGGGCCAGCACCATCCCAGCATCGCCATAGGCCCCCAGCGCCTTGGAGGGATAGAACGACAGACACCCCAGTTCTCCCATGGCGCCGGCTCGAAGCCATGTGCCCGCGGTGTCGCCTCCGTTGACGCCGGCCTGCGGCAGCAGGTACTCAGCGCCAATCACTTGTGCGGCGTCCTCAATGACCGCCAGGCCATGTTCTCTTGCCAGAGCGAGTAATGGTGCCATGTCGGCGCACTGGCCATAGAGGTGCACTGGGATGATGGCCTTAGTCCGCGAGGTAATACGGGCTTTCACCTGCTCTACGGCGAGGTTGAACGTCGTGGGATCGATGTCCACAAAGACCGGTATACCCCCCAGGCGGACCACGGCGGCTGCAGTGGCGAAGAAGGTGAATGGCGTCGTGATGACTTCATCGCCGTGGCCGAAGCCGATCGCCATCAACGCCAGCAACAGGGCATCGCTTCCCGAGGCGACGCCGACGGCGTGTGGTGACTGGCAAAAGCGTGCCACTTCGGTCTCAAAGGCGCTTACATTCGATCCCAGGACGAATCGCTGACTCTCCAGCACCGCGTCGATTGCCTGGCGAATTTCCGCTTGAATGGCCGTGTACTGAGCAGTCAGATCGAGTAATGGAACTCCCATCGACGCAGCGGGCACCCCATCTCTCCTTCCCCAGAGCTTCGCAGAATCAACCTCCCAACCTTGACCAGATTCTATGCTTCCTCTCCCGCTGAGAGAGGGAAGTAATGCACCTCTCACAGTTGTTGTCGTGCACCAGGAGAGTCTTTCATGGGTGGCCACGCAATCAGAGCCGCGCATCAACCGTCTGACAGTAACCTATTCCGCCGCAACACGTCAAGAACAGGGTGACTTGGTATGCGCTGCCGTTTCCCCCTGTCGACGAGCAGTGCGCAAACCACAAAACCAAAAAAAACTTGACGTTCTAGTCCTTTACAGGATATACACTGGGCCATTTCGGCCGGTCGGGCGCCATCCAGAGTGAGGGAGCGGTTGTCTGGCGAGATTGTGGCAAGGGGCTCTCTCCGGTCTTGAGGGTTAGCCTGTGTCCCTCTTCCAATGGACCTTTGAACCTGTGGGGAGGTAATCATCATGAGTGACAGCAAGGACACGATCTCTCGACGCCCGAAGGCTGTGTCCCGCCGTGGATTGCTGGGTGCGGCGGCGGCCGGCGCCATCGCCGCGGGGGTCGGGCTGACCTCCGCATCGCGCGCAGCGGCGCAAGCCACGGTCACCTTCAAGATGCAAAGCACCTGGCCCACGAAGGACATTTTCCATGAAATCTTTGTCGACTGGGGAAAGAAAACTGAGGAGATGGCTGGCGGTCGCCTCAAAATCGACATCCTCCCCGCTGGCGCGGTGGTGCCCGCTTTCCAGTTGATCGAGGCCGTCCACCAGGGGACACTCGACGGCGGCCATGGGGTCCCGGCCTACTGGTTCGGCAAGAATGTGGCGGCCAGCCTGTTCGGCACCGGCCCGTCGTTCGGGCTAGACGCCGAGGGGCTACTCGGGTGGATACACCATGGCGGCGGGCAAGAACTTTACAATGAGCTCATCCAGAATGTCATGAAGCTCGACGTGCAGTCCTTTTTTCATGGTCCCATGCCCACCCAGCCGCTCGGCTGGTTCAAGTCGGCAGTCAGCAAGCCTGAGGACCTGAAAGGTGTGAAGTTCCGGACCGTTGGGCTATCCGCCGACCTCTTCAAGCAGATGGGTGCATCAGTCGTCATCCTGCCGGGCGGTGAAATCATCCCAGCCCTCGACCGCGGCGTCATTGACGCGGCGGAGTTCAACAACCCGTCATCGGATCGACTGCTCGGCTTTCCAGACGTGCGCAAACTCATGATGGCCCAGAGCTATCACCAGCCGGTGGAGTTCCTTGAGCTGCTCATCAACAAGAAGAAGTACGAGGCGCTCCCGAAAGACCTGCAGGCCATCATCAAATACGCCGCCATGGCGGAATCGGCGGACTTCACCTGGAAGTTCATGGATCGGAACTCGAAGGACCTGGAAGAGATGAAGACCAAGCAAAATGTCCAGGTGGTCAAGACGCCAAACGGGGTGCTGGAGGCACAGCTCAAAGCCTGGGATGCGGTCGTCGAGGACAAATCTAAGGGCAACCCGTTCTTCGTCAAGGTGTTGGAGTCTCAGCGGCAGTGGGCTGCTCGCGTAGTGCCGCTACGCCAGGAGATTATGGTCGATAACGAACCAGCCTATCAGCACTACTTCAAGGCTAGCGCGGACCCTGCGAAGAAGCCGTGATCGATTACCCGGCCGCACAGCGACCTGATAGCGGCATCTGCTACCCGCTGTATGGCAGATGCCGCTCGTGTGTTGGGAAAAGGAAACCACGTTGTGAAGAAAGCCATCAAGGTTATCGATACCATCAGCACGTGGATCGGAATACCTTCGTCATGGTTGATCATTCCGTTGATGCTCATCACCTGCTACGACGTGACCGCGCGTTACTTCTTCAGCGCGCCGACGCAGTGGGCCTACGACTATTCCTATATGATGTACGGTACGATGTTCATGCTGGTCGGCGCCTATACGCTGGCGCAGAACAATCACGTCCGCGGCGACGTGTTCTATCGCCTCTTCCCAGTCCGGATCCAAGCGGCCCTGGACATCGTACTGTATGTGGCGTTCTTTTTCCCTGGCATCATCTCGCTCGTCATGGCCGGTTACTACTTTGCCGAAATGTCCTGGCGTTTCGGTGAGCGGTCGATGATGACGCCGGGCGGCCCACCGATCTATCCCTTTAAGATCGTGATCCCGATCGCTGGATTTTTCACCGTGCTGCAGGGGATCGCTGAGGTATTGCGCTGCGTGATTGCCCTCAAGACCGGTGTCTGGCCTGAACGGTTCGAAGATGTCCAGGAGGCCCCATAGTCGTGGTGAGCGAACCGATTCTTGGCATTATTATGCTCAGCATCATGGTGTTGACCATTTTTCTCGGCTTTCCCACCGCCTTCACGCTCATGGCACTGGGCGTGCTGTTCGGCTTCCCCAGCCTGCAGTGGCACGTCTTCGACCTCCTGGTGCAGCGCACCTTTGCGGTCATGTCGAACGATGTGCTGATCTCTATCCCGCTCTTCATGTTCATGGGGTACGTGATGGAGCGCGCTGGGATCATGGACCGGATGTTCCATAGCTATCGCTTGCTGTTCGGACCACTGCCGGGGGCGCTGGCGCTGACGACCATGGTCGTCGGCACCATCTTTGGCATCGCCAGCGGCATTGTGGGCGCAGGCGTGACACTCATGGGCGTCTTGGCCCTGCCGCCGATGCTGCGAGCAGGGTACTCTGTGTCGCTAGCGGCGGGGACGATCACCGCGAGTGGGACACTCGGGATCTTGATTCCTCCGAGCGTGATGTTGATCGTCTATGGCGCCACGGCGGGGGTGTCCGTCGTCAAGCTCTATGCCGGGGCGTTTGGGCCGGGTTTCCTGCTGTCGGCATTGTTCCTGCTCTATATCCTGGTGGCCTGCTTGATCAAGCCATCGCTTGGGCCACCACTGCCCAAAGCTGAGCGCAACGTGTCAGTGTCCACGATTGCCAAGGAAGTGATCATTTCCTCCGTACCGATCACCATCCTTACGGTGGTCGTGCTGTTAATCATCGTCATCGGCTGGACCACACCCGCCGAGGCGGCAGCGCTTGGTGCCTTGCTTTCCCTGTTGATCGCCGCCGGCTATAAGCGGCTCAATTGGAAGATGCTGGCCGAATCGGTGCGGCTGACCGGTCGCACCACGGCCATGGTCTGCTGGCTGTTCATCGGCTCCAGCCTGTTCGCCGCCGTTTTCGCCCGCCTCGGCGCGCAGCAGCAGCTCGAAACTTGGCTGTTGAGTCTGGGTCTGTCGAGCGCCAGCTTTCTCTGGCTGACGATGTTCATTATCTTCTTACTCGGCTGGCCGCTCGAGTGGACGGAGATCATCGTCATCTTCGTGCCGATTTTTCTGCCGCTCCTGAAGACCTTCCAGGTCGACCCTCTGCTCTTCGGCGTGATGGTCGCGGTCAATCTGCAGACCGCCTTCTTGTCCCCACCCGTTGCGATGTCAGCCTTCTATTTGAAGGGTATCGCGCCGCCGCACGTGACCTTGAACCAGATCTATAGCGGTATGTACCCGTTCTTATTCATCCAACTCGTGGCGCTCTTTTTGACGTGGTATTGGCCGGAGCTGACGCTGTGGTTGCCGCGCTACCTTTACGGTGAATAATCAGGTTTATGCCGCTTTGACCTACTACCACGCGAATCGAGAAGAAATCGAAGCGGACATTGCCGCGGAAGACGCCGAGGCGAAGCAACTGGAAGCGCAGCATGCTTGGCATCATAACGCCACATGACGATTCGCCTCTACTTTGACGAAGATTCCATCCGGCATGCGCTCATCCACGCGCTCCGTGCCCGTGGCATCGATGTGCAGACAGCCTCAGATGCAGGGATGATCGAACGTGCAGACGAGGAGTATCTCGAGTTTGCCACGGCCCAAGGGCGTGTGTTGTGCAGCTTTAATGTCGCGGATTTCTATTAACTCCATACCACCTGTATGGTGCAGCACAAAGTCCATGCCGGTACTGTCCTCGCCCGTCAGCAGCTGTACGCTCTAGGGGAGTATTTGCGCCACCTGCTGAGACCGATGGCGCACCTCACGGCCGAAGAGAGGCAGAACTGGGTGGAGTTTCTCAGGGCATGGGGAAGAGGGGTTGAAATCCGTCCCCCTCACCGCGCTCAAGTCGGGTAGAAAGGACACGACCTGGAGCGCGGTGAGGGCATATGCAGCGGCACCAGCAGGCTAAATGGTACGCGCCGCCGGTTGGTAGTCCTTAAGCTTGTTATAGATCTGCAGCCGGTTGCGTTGGGTGTCGGAGACGATGAGCCGGTCGTAATGGGCATCGAAGACCACCGCTGTGGGATAGGAGAACCGCCATTCGCGTTCCAGGCTGTGCACTTCTCGACGCCGTTTCATCGCGTCCGGGCTGGCTGCCAACGTCATCTTGGCCCATTTGGAGAGTTCTTGGGCATCACCTCGAAGACTGGTGACAATCTTGCCATCGGGGTCGAAGATCTGGACGCGGTGGTTGGCCCAGTCGCAGACATAGATATCGCCCTCGGGATCGACCGCTACGTCGGAAGGACGGTTCAACTGGCCCTTTCGGGTCCCATAGCTCCCAAACTGCATGATGAATTGGCCATCGGGGGTGAATTTCTGCACGCGGTGGTTCTTATGATCCGCGACGTACACGTGTCCCTGCTGATCTAAGGTAATGCCCCAGGGGGCGTTGAATTGCCCCGGGGCGCTGCCGAGACTGCCCCACGTGGACAGAAACTGGCCATCCGTGGTGAATTTCTGCACCCGATGGTTGCGGCTGTCCACGATGTACAGGACATCCTGCGCGTCGATGGTGATCCCCGAAGGACCGTTGAATTCACCGTCATCGCTCCCAGCGGTCCCCCACTCGCGCAGGAAGGTGCCATCCTGATCAAAAATGGAGATGCGGTTGAGCCACTCATCGGTGACGTAGACGTTGTCCTGGCGATCCAGCGCAATGCCCGCGGGCCATATCAACTGCCCAGGCCCATCGCCGGGGCGGGAGAAATCGGCGACGAACTCCTCGTCGCCCGGCATCGGTCCGATGGTGAACTTCCCGATGCGGGTTCCTAGCTGCGTCCGATTATAGGATACGTTCTGGACCTGCTCCCATCCCCGGTTGACGGCATAGAGGGTATCGCCCTTGCCCAAGGCTAAGGCGATAGCCATTCGGAACCCCTCCCCTGAGAGAGCCCCTCGGCCCACAGCATGGCTGAAGTCGAAGACTCGGCCGGCCGCGACTGTTGTAAGCATCGCTCACCCCTCTCGTGTGTAGGTGAATGTTCTCCCCCCACCAAAACCCTTCGCCTGTGGGCTCTCATGATAGGTTTTTTGTCCCCTCTCCCGGTGAGAGAGGGGACTCAGGCGGGGTACAGGCCTGGAATATCAGAGAAAGCGTGGTTTTTCGAACGTGCCCTTGACGATGGGCTGGGCGTCGACGTG
>JBKPCR010000283.1:0-8175 GCA_046727435.1 bacterium
GCCTCCATCTGCCGCCGTTGCGTGACGAGCTCGATGTCGTCCATTTTGGCCAGCACCCGTCCATGGGGCACGATATCCTGCTCATTGAAATACAGGGCAGCGATCCTGGAGCCCGGCTCGGCGGTGACCAACACCTTGCGCCGTGCTTCTACCGAGCCAGTGGCTGTGATCATCTGCTCAAGGGTGCCGACGGAGACCTCGATAACCGTCACCGTCGCGACAGTTTGCCGAGACAGCTGCCAATAGAGGACAGCCGAAGACACCAAGATGATAAGCCCCACCACAACGGTGACGCGGGTCCAGCCTTTCATGGCCAGCCTCATTCGTGGCGCAACGCGTCAATCGGATCGAGTCTTGACGCCTTAAAAGCAGGGTAGACACCAAAAAAAGTCCCCACCGCCATAGAGAAGACGATCGCGAGTGCCATGGCAGAGGGCGCGACGGTCACGGCAAACATCGGATAGAGATGCGAAATCAGCACAGCGCCCAGGTACGCCAGGGTCATCCCCGTGAGGCTCCCTAGCAAAGATAACAGTGTCGATTCGCTTAAGAACTGCAGGAGAATTTCCCAATCGCGGGCCCCTAAGGCCTTGCGAAGGCCGATCTCGCGTGTGCGCTCGACCACTGAGACGATCATGATGTTCATGATGCCGATCCCTCCGACCAGCAACGAGATGCTTGCGATGCTCCCCAACATAATGTTGAGGATGGTGCCGATGGTCTGCAACGCCTCGAGCGTTTCCCCCTGGCTTTTCACCGTGAAGTCTTCGTTGCCAAGGGAGCGGGACAAAATCTGTTTGGCTTCCACCACGGCCGCTGGGATGTCCTCCGCCCGCGGCACGTGAACGAAGATCAATGACACGACGGTGGCGCCAAACACTCGCTGGGCAGTCGATAGCGGGATGAACACCTGGTTATCCAGATCGACATCGAAGAGTTGCCCCTTTGAGCCCATGACACCGATGACCTGGAAGCGCTCGCCACTGATCGTCAACTGCTTGCCCAACGGATCGGTCCCTTCGAAGAGATTGGCTTCGACGGTCTTACCGATGGCCACCACCCGCCGGGTCAGATCGACGTCGGTCTGGCGCACAAAGCTGCCACGTTCGATGGGCCAGTTGCGCACCTTGGGGAAGTTTGGCATGGCCCCCATGACGAAGATGCCGCTGCGAGACGTCTTCCCGTAGTTGATGGTGGTCGGGACATTCAACACTGGAGACACCGTGATCTGGTGTCCGCTCTCTTTTTGCAGCTTCTCCGCATGCTGCAACCGCAAATTGTTGACCGTGGCGGTCGGTCGACTGCCTTGGGCAAATCCGCTGCGGTCTTGGCGCCCCGACAGCACAAGGTAGAGATTCGATCCCAAACCCTCAACGACACCGGTGATCTGTTGATTCATGCCCAACGACAGCGATAAGAGCAGGATAATCGCCATCGAACCGATGGCCACCCCGAGCATCGTCAGGCCTGAGCGCAGCTTATTGGCCGCCACTGTCTCCAGGGACACGCGCACCAACTCCAACGGGCTCATAGCTCTTCCTTATCCCGCAGGGCGAGCTCGACCTCGGCTTGGTGACGCTCCTGCACTACTTCCTCCTGAAGGATCTTGCCATCTTTGAGGTGGATGATACGCGCCGCGTGTGCCCCAAGCTGTGGATCATGCGTCACCATCAGAATCGTCATGCCTTCGCTGTTCAAGCGCTCGAGCAGAGCCATGATCTCGAGCCCCGACCGGGAGTCCAGATTGCCGGTGGGCTCATCCGCCAGAATAAGCTTCGGGTGGTTGACCAGGGCTCGGGCGATGGCAACGCGTTGTTGTTGGCCTCCCGAGAGTTCGGAGGGCTTATGGAAGGCTCGCCCCTCCAGGCCTACCAAACGCAGGAGCTCCATAGCCCTCTC
This sequence comes from bacterium, assembly GCA_046727435.1. GTDB lineage: Bacteria > Tectomicrobia > Entotheonellia > J063 > CAVPRW01 > CAVPRW01. The sequence goes on from JBKPCR010000283.1 coordinate 1,900, forward strand.
CCGCCGCTCGCCCTTCGGAAAGTTGCTATAGAGAAAAGGCAACATGACGTTAGCCAGCGCTGAGACCTGGTGGAGGAGATGAAAGTTTTGAAAGATGAAGCCAATCTTCTGATTGCGCATGATGGCAAGGTCGGCCTTGCTCATTTTAGCCATTTCCATGCCATCGATGGCCACCGAGCCACTCGTCGGCCGATCCAGGCAGCCGAGGATGTTCAACAGGGTCGATTTACCGCATCCTGACGGACCCATGATGGCAGCAAAACCCCCAGCCTCGACGCTCAAAGACACCCCCTTGAGCGCTGGCACCTCGACGGTCCCCATGCGGTAGATTTTCATTACATCCGTCAGCGTTACCATTGCCATTGGCCCACCAAGAACCGCCACTTCATGCGGCCGACTTCGGTCAGACGTCCGCGGATGCGTTGCTGCGGGACGACCCCTCCACCGTAGTCCGCTGGCGGCAGCGAACGGTCATCTCCCAAGATCAGAAAATGGCCGGCCGGGAGCTTCATTGACGGCATATCGATCGCCAGCGAACCCTTAAGATACGGCTCGCTCAGCTCCTGGTCATCGAGGAAGACTCGACCATTTCTGACCTCCACTGTCTCTTCGGGTAATCCCACGACCCTGCCGAGGAACCTGAGCCGAAAACCAGACCCTACGGCCATGAGGTTTTCCCGACCCGGCGGCAAGAAGCCTACGATCTCCCCTCTCTGAGGGCTTCTCAGATGATAGGTCAGTGTATCGAATGGGAGGGGAAAATGCCGCCGTCCAGCGAGCGAGAGGTCCGCTTTGAAGTCCATCGCATCGAAAGCGCTTTGCGACACCACCGCCCGTTCGGTCAAGAAAAGCCTCTGCATCCACACGAGGGAGCTATTGAGCAGCAGGGCAAGGGCAATGACGCCGAAGAGGCATGTTCCCTTAAGGTCATAACAGATCTTCAACGCCTGGAGTTTGAGAATCAATCCCCAAAGCGAGAGAAAAAGAGCGGTCCCGGCGATGACGAATAACCAGAATAGCCCGACCTCTGTCCCTGCAGTATGGGAGACCGTCGCCAGGCACACACCCACTAGAACGGTCAGGACGATCCATGGTAGCTGGGTGTACCCCCACACCGTGATGAGCTCCCACCACCTCGCCCGTGTCCGCGTGACCAACTTACAGGCAAGATGGATCAGCAGGACGGTCAACACCATGCGCCCAAGGCTCACCGGAAAGTTTACCAGCCAAAAGGCGTATCCTCCCATCGCTGGGGGAAGAAGGAGCTCGCTGGCCTGGAGCATACTCCAGTAATAGCTGATCATGCCCAGGACCAGCGAAGGGATGAACCGGTGCTCCGTCAGGCGCTGATCAAGGACCTCCGCTGGATGGATGGCCAATTCTTTCAGTGTCTGCCAAGTGAGCGCTAGCACGATGTGGCCTTCCTTTACTGCAGCACGATGGGCAGGAGATAGGAGGTGAGAAAGATGAACGCTGCGTCCTCCAGACCGAGGAATGTGACGGTACCGAAGAGTGCCATGCCGACCAAGGCGACGGAAACGAGCACTTGCGCTGGGTTTTCTGATGAGTACGTGAGGTAGTCGAACCAGCTAGATCGGACTAGACCGCGTGGCTGTTGTTGAATTTTCCCTTGCAGCCGCCGGAGGGCCCCCGGCCAGTATGCAGACGATCGCGAAGGAGCTGGGAGGGAGTACAGGAGACGCGTCAGCCGCTGCAGTTCCAGAAGCTCCCGTTGGCAGGCAGGGCACGTGTGCAGATGACGCCCCACCCGCTGGGCTGTTCGGTGCCCTAAAGTCCTGTCCTGATAGGCGCCCAAGACCCTTCTGATCGACCAACACATCTTCATCTTACATCCTCCCCAACCGTAAAACCTCTTCATTCATCGCTAAAGACACTGTATCATGGTGAAAAGTTCGAAGTATTGTGTGGCAAACCCACAGCAGATAGGAAACGTCGGGTGAATTTAGCTGCGAGCTTGCGCTACAATAAGGCGATGCACCTGGTGCACCAGGTATGGGTGCGGCTCTGAGAGGTAGACCGTGCGTCGTGTCGCGATCGTTGGAATAGGCATCGTCAGCGCCATCGGTAACAACCTTACGGACGTTCTGGTCTCTCTGCGGCAAGGTCGCTCAGGTATTGAGCTCATCCCCGAGCGCAAAGCGTTAGGCTTCCGCAGTGCCCTCGGCGGCCGGATCAAGAATCTTGCCGCCCTTGATGTCCCAAAACGGAATCTGCGCCAGATGGGGCGGGGCTCTCAACTCGCGGCGCATGCCGCGCAACAAGCCTTGGAAAATGCTGGTGTGGACCCACGGGCACTGCAATCCGGCCGCATTGGTGTGGTGATGGGGAACGTCGGCAACGCTCAGGACATTTACAGGCAATGCCGTATGTTTTACGATAAGTCCATGAAACTTGGTGGGACAGCCATGCAGAGAGCCATGACCGACTCGGTCTCGGCCAACCTCTCGGTTCTGCTCGGCACACAAGGATATGCCCTGACGCTTTCGGCTGCGTGTGCGACGGGTGCCGCCACAATCGGATTCTCTTCCCAGCTGATCAAAGGAGGTCTACAGGATCTGTGTATCTGTGGAGGGACGCAAGAGGATGGGTGGGAGGGTGTTTGCCATTTCGATGCGCTGCAAGCATTCTCCAGGCGGGAGGACGAGCCTACTAAGGCCTCAAGACCTTTCGACAAGTATCGGGACGGCCTTGTCCCATCGGCAGGTTCGGGAGTCGTGATCCTTGAGGAGCTGGAACATGCCCAGCGTCGGGGTGCCAGGATCTACGCTGAACTGCTCGGCTATGCGATGAACAGTGACGGGTATGACATGACCGTGCCCTCAGGTGAGGGGAGTCGCCGGTGCATGCAGCTCGCTCTTGAAGATGCGGGGTTAGTGCCCGAGCAGGTGGATTACATCAATGCGCATGCCAGCTCGACACCGGTGGGAGATGCGGCCGAAGCCCAAGCCATCGCGATGGTCTTTGGCAAGGGACCGCTGGTGAGTTCGACCAAATCGATGACAGGACATGAGCTCGGGGCAGCAGGCAGCAATGAGCTCATCTATTGTCTCCTGATGATGCAGCACAACTTTGTCGCACCCAATATCAACGTCGAGGAGATCGACCCTCAATGTGAGGGAATCAATCTCGTGACCAATCAGGCTCGCGAGACTCGGATCGATGTTGCTGCCAGTAACTCCTTCGGATTTGGTGGGGTGAATACGTGCATCGTGGTGAAAAGGTATCCGTCCTGAAACGAGTTCGTGCGTATCTGACCTGCCATAGACGGTGACGCACGTGAGACCGAATGGCCCAAGGGTAAGAAGAGGGGATTATGGAGGATATCGAAGCCCAGATCAAGGAGGTGCTGTTAGAGATCCTCGATATCCAACCCGAGGAGATTGTGCCAACTGCGAGGTTCGCCGACGATCTGCGGGCCACTTCGATCGACCTCGTCGAAATAGTTGCAGTGCTGCAAAATACCTTAGATGTGGATATCGACGAGGCACAGGTCGCTCGGCTGCGAACGGTGCAGGATGCGGTGGAGTTCTTCCAGGCGGCCATTGCCGCGAAGCGAGGGGCGTCCTGAGCGAATGTCAAGGACCTCTGGGGGGCACTCCTATTGAGCTGATAAGCTGTGCCGTGGTGCCCTGAGAAGCTATGGCTTTGAAACGGCCGTGTCGATGAAATGAGGAGGATGAGCATGCCTACGACAATCCCGCAGCCATATCTCGATCTGTTCCAAAAGAAGGCTTTTGCACACCTGGCAACGCTGCTGAGGGATGGACGACCTCAGGTCACACCGGTGTGGTGCGATTTCGACGGTACATGTGTGCGGATCAACTCCGCCAAGGGCCGGGTGAAGGATCGTAATATGCGGCGTGACCCACGGGTCACCCTAGCGATCCAGGACCCTGATAATCCATACCGTTACCTTGAAGTGCGTGGCCGGGTCGTCGAAATCACCGAGGAGGGAGCCGACGCGCATATCGACAGCCTGGCCAAGAAGTACTTAGGGGTGGATAAGTATCCCTATCGGCAACCAGGCGAGACGCGCGTCATCTATAAGATCCAACCGGAACACACAGCGACTATGGGATAACGTCGAGGATGAAGCTAGACAAACCGCGTACCAACCGTGCCGATGCGGCTGAAGGTCACCTTCACTGCCTGGCCGGCTTTGACCTCGAGCATGCGAATGATCGAGCCACTGAGCACGATATCACCAGGGCGCAGGGTCAGCTCAAAATCGGCGAGCTTGTTCGCCAGCCATGCCACCGCGGCAGCGGGGTGGCCGAGCACTTCAACACCTGCGCCCGACCCGACGGGTTCACCATTGACCTCGGCCACCATCCCTTCGTAGCGTAAGTTCAGTCCATCGAGAGGGGTGATCTGTCCGCCAAGCACGATGCCTCCATGTACGGCGTTGGTGGCAATGACCTCCAGGGCGTTCCAGGGGGTATGAGTGATACAGAGATTAATAATTTCTATGGCTGGCACCACACCTGTGGTCGCTTTGAGCGCCTGCGCGATGGTGACCCCTGGGCCTTTGAGTTCCTCGCCGATGACGAAGCCCACTTCGGCCTCGGCCCCTACGGCCGGAAAGCGAGAAACCGGCACAGCTTCGCCATCGGCGAAGACCCCGCCGCTGAGAATGCTGCCGAACGCCGACTCGGTGACGCCAAATTGGGACATCGTGCCTCGGCTCGTGAACGCCACCTTGCGGCCGACGATCCGCTCTCCACGCGCGCAGCGCTGTTCTACCAGGGAAAGCTGGACGCGATAGGCATCTTCGATCCCGAGCTGGGCGAAGTCAGCGGTCATCGCGTCAACGGTCTGAACTTTGTCGAATCGCGCCAGTATCTGCGTCGCCAGCTGTTCGATCTGTCCTGTTGTCGCCATACCGCGCTCCTTACAAAAAAGGCCTCCTGTCTGGAAATCCAGCGGAGGCCCGGCATCGGGTGGCTGATACTTATACCTTTAAAATGCTCTGCGGAAACTGCTCATTCGGAATGCGCCCGGGGGCCATGCGATACACTATGCCTTTGTCGACCACCAGACGACCTTCAGTATCCAGACTGATCTTGAAGCGATCAAGGGGACGCGGCGCCGGACCCTCATAATTGGTACCATCGCGATAAAAGCCGCTGCCGTGACACGGGCACTTAAATTTGTTGTCGTTGGCAAACCAGTTCGGTGTACAGCCCAGATGGGTGCAGATCGCCGATATGGCGAAGAAGCCTCCATCCTCCTGCCGCACGATCCACACGCGCTGCTCTTTTTTGAACTTTTCGTTCACGGCGCTCAGGGCATACTCCGTTGGGGACCCCGCTTTAAAAGTGGTAGGAGGCTCAAACAGCACTCGGGGAAACATGTAACGCATAAACCCCATCAACCCCGTCATGGTCGCCACAAAAACTGCAGCCCAGCCCGCCGCCGAGAATACATCACGCCGATACCACACAGAGACATCTTTTCCGCTCGCCTGCGCCGTCCGTCTAAGGGCCTGCTGCGTCCCTTCACCCATCGCTCGTGTCCTCCTCCCTCCTCGACCTCGCGAATGTACCCCAATGATCTATTCAGCCCAGCCGCTTGCTCTCAGGGTACCTTGGTCGGTTGGCCATCGCCTTCCAGTTTCCGCGCTTCGCGCCGGGCCTCTTCGATCCAACCCCGCACCACGTCTGCGGGGCCGCCTTGAGGCATCACCCGTAAAAATTGCTCCCAACTGGCGATTGCTGCGACGTAATCCTTCTTCTCTTCGTACAGAATGCGGCCCTTGAAGAGTAACGCCATGGGCACCTGCGGGTTAATCGCCAGCACGCGATCGAATAAGATCAGTGCCTGATCGCTATGGCCGGCCTGGGCCAGAATCATCGCCATACCGCTGAGGGCAGACACGTTCGTGCCGTCGATTTCCAGCGCTCGCTTATAGAATTCAATGGCCTTGGGCACCTGGCCCGTCTGCAAGTAAACGCGACCCAGCCCCACGAGGGCCTCGAGATCGCGCGGATTCTGGGCCAAGCGGGCTTCCAGCGCCGTGATCATCTGAGCCCCATTGCCGGTATCCCCCGAAGCAGCCTCGCGTGCCATCCCCTCCACTGCCGTGTCCTGGGTCACACGTCCCAGCAAGAATCCGCCGCCACCAACGATGGCGATGAGCAGGCCGATCACTGACGCCGCGAACACCGGCCGGGACCATAGAGCCCCAGTAGCCTTCGCTGGACTGGGAGTGGAATGTCGGGGCGGTGTAGGAGCCTGTGGCGGCTTCCGGAGGGT
>JBKPCR010000284.1:0-5741 GCA_046727435.1 bacterium
GCCGATGACGTTGATCACTCGTCCCAACACTTCTTTGCCGACTGGCACGCTGATGGGTGCGCCGAGGTCGATGACTTGCATGCCCCGCACGAGGCCCTCGGTGGGCTCCATGGCGACACAGCGGACGGTGTTCTCGCCCAGATGTTGGGCGACCTCGACAATGATCTCGTTGCGCTCGGCGGAGCCGTTGCCGTTCCCTTCTTTGACGATCTTGAGGGCGTTGGAGATGTCAGGCAATTTCCCCTCATCAAACGTCACGTCCACCACCACGCCAATCACTTGAGTGATCTGTCCGACGTTCATGATCCCTCCTACGACAAACCGTGCTGAGTGCTGAGCTGAACCACCGATCGACACAGATCCATACCGATCATCGGTGTTCATCTGTGTGTGTCTGTGGTTCCCGTCCACAGCCCGCATCACACCATCGCATTCTTATGCACTCTTCAGCGCTTCCGCGCCCGAGACGACTTCGAGGATTTCTTTGGTGATGGCTGCCTGACGGGTTTTGTTGTAAAACAGGGTAAGTTGGTGAATTAGCTCGCCGGCGTTCTCCGTCGCCGCCGCCATCGCGGTCATGCGCGCGGCATGCTCCGCCGCCGCCGTCTCGAGCAGGGCGCGAAAAATCAAGACCTCGACGTAGCGTGGCAGCAGCTCACGCAAAATCCCATCCACCGACGGCTCATAGATGTAGTCGAAGAGCACTGCGTCGGGTGAGCTAGGCGGTAAGGGGATGGGCAACAGCGTATAGGTCACCGTTTGTTGTCGCATCGCAGAGGCGAAGGTATTGCCGACCAGGACCACGCGATCCACCATCTCAGCCGACGCCGTGTACGCCTCGATCAGCTCCCGGGCGAGGTCCTGTGCGACCCCGAAGGACACCTGCCGCCCGAAGACGTCGACGTGTTGGCTCTTCACCTGGAACTGTGGACGGCGTCGGAAGAAATCGCGTCCTTTACGGCCAACGACCACCAAGGATGTCTTCCACTCAGGATGCTGGGCCAGGAGACTGGTGACCGCGCGCAGTACGTTGCTGTTGAAGGCACCGCATAGGCCCCGATCGGTCGTCACCACCAGTATCAACGTATCCGAACCCTCGCGTCGCTGCAACAATGGATGTCTTTGCGGATCGGCACGCAAGGCAAGATCGCCAATCACCTCAGCTAGCTTATTCGAGTAGGGACGGGAGGTCAGCAGGCGATCCTGCGCCCGTTGCAGTTTGGCCGCGGAAACCATCTGCATGGCGCGGGTGATCTGCTGCGTCTTCTTCACACTCGAGATCTTGCGCCGAATATCGCGTAGGCTGGGCATGATGCTCTCCTGAAAACGGTGCTGAGTGCCAAGTACCAAGAGCTAAGCGTTTTTCCACTCATTCCTCAGCACTATTTCTTAAGGCGGCTCGTGAAGTCGGCTTTGAACTCTTCGATGGCTTTGCGCAGGTTGGCCTCCAGGTCGGCATCCAGTTGTCTCTTAGCCTGGATGTCCCTGGGAAGCGCGGCATAGCGGCCCTCGACGAAGGCATAAAACTCCTCCTCGAAACGGCGGCAGGCCTCGACGGGAATATCATCCAGGTAACCGTTGATGCCGGCGTAAATGATCATGACCTGCTTCTCAATGGACAGCGGTTTGTATTGATCCTGCTTGAGGATCTCCACCATGCGCTCGCCGCGGGTGAGCTGGGACTGCGTGGCCGCGTCCAATTCGCTGCCGAACTGCGCGAACGCCGCCATCTCACGGTACTGGGCGAGGTCGAGCCGGAGGCGCCCGGCGATCCGTCGCATGGCCGTGATCTGCGCCGCGCCGCCGACGCGCGATACCGAGATGCCGACGTTGATGGCGGGGCGCACACCAGCATAGAAGAGGTCCGCCTCGAGGTAGATCTGGCCATCGGTGATCGAAATGACGTTGGTGGGAATGTAAGCTGACACGTCCCCCGCCTGGGTCTCCACGATCGGCAGCGCCGTCAAGGAGCCACCGCCGAGCTCATCACTCAGCTTTGCCGCGCGTTCGAGCAAGCGCGAGTGCAGGTAGAAGACGTCACCTGGGTAAGCCTCTCGACCGGGGGGACGACGCAGCAGCAGCGACAGCTGGCGATAGGCCGCGGCGTGCTTCGATAGATCGTCATAAATGCACAGCACATGGCCACGGTTATCGCGGAAGTACTCGCCCATGGCGCAGCCGGCGTATGGTGCCATGTACAGCAACGGCGCAGGCTCGCTAGCGGTGGCGGAGACGACGATGGTGTAGTCCATCGCGCCAGAATCTTCCAGAATCTTGACGACCTGTGCCACCGTGGACCGCTTCTGCCCGATGGCGACGTAAATGCAATGCACCGGCTCGTCGGTTTGCTGCGTCTCTCTCTGGTTGATGATGGCATCGATGGCGACGGCGGTTTTACCCGTCTGCCGGTCGCCGATGATCAGCTCCCGCTGGCCACGGCCGATGGGGATCATGGCATCGATGGCCTTCAGACCGGTCTGGATCGGTTGATGCACCGAGCGGCGATCCACCACGCCCGGCGCTAGACGCTCGAGGGGGAGAAATTCCGTGGTATCGATCGGGCCTTTCCCGTCCAGTGGCTGACCCAAGGGATTCACCACGCGGCCGATGAGTGCGTGGCCAACGGGCACCGCCATGACACGGCCGGTGCGCGTCACCTCATCGCCCTCTTTAATGTGCGTATCCTCGCCGAGGAGCACAACGCCGACCGTCTCCTCTTCGAGGTTCAGCGCCATGCCGTAGATGTCTCCGGGGAACAGGACCATCTCGCCGTACATGACGTGTTCGAGACCATAGACGCGGGCCACGCCGTCACCGACGGAGATGACGTAGCCGACTTCCTTGAGCTCGATTTTCCCCTCATAGCTCTCGATCCGTTGTTTGATCAGATCGCTGATCTCTTCTGCACGGATGTGCATCTGCATTACGCTAATCCCCCTCGCTGGTCTCCGACCAATGCCGTCCTCAAGCGCGCCAACTCATTGCGGATGGAGCCATCCAATACCAGGCTCCCCATCTGGGCCACAATGCCGCCGATGAGCGCGGGGTCGATTTCTTGATCGATGACGATGTCCTTACTGGTATAGTGGGTGAAGCGTTGTCGTACCTCTTCCTGCAAGGCCGGCGACAGTGGAACGGCGGACTTCACGCGCACGCGCAGACGGTTTTGCGCTTCCTCCGCCAAGACTTCGTAGAGGGCGACGATTTGCGGCATTTCCGGTAGGCGGCCTTTTTCCAGCAGCGTGCGGACGAAATTCGCCTCGAGGGAGCCGATGCCCAACCGTTGGCTTACGTCGGTGAGCAGGTCCGCTTTGAAGTGTTGGCTAATGGCAGGATTGTAGAGGAGGGATTTGAGGCCATGCGTATCGTCGATGAGCTGGGCGAAGCGTTTGACCTGTTCCCCGGTCTCCGCCAGCCGCCCATGTTCGCGGGCGAGCGCCACCAGGGCTTTGGCATAGCGCTTGGCCACCACTGAGACAATCAATTCAGCTCTCCTATCCGTGCGATATAGCGCCGGACGATGGCCTGTTGGTCTTCATCGCGCAGTTCACGCCGTAAGATGTCCTCGGCGATTTGCACCGTTAACATCGCCGCCTCCTGGCGCAGGCTCAGCCGGGCCTGTTCCGTGGCCCGCTCAACCTCCAACCGTGCCTGAGCGACGATACGTGCGGCGAGCTGCTGTGCCTCTGCCTCCAGACGGCGGGCCATATCCTCCCGTTCCTGCGTGGCTTGCTGCTGGAGCTGAGTGAGCTCCTCCTGGAGGTTTGCCGTCCTGCGTTGATTCTCTTGCAGCAACCGCTGAGCTTCGGCCCGGCCGGCCGTCGCCTGCTCGATGGCTTGCTGGATTTTTTGGCGATGGTCCTGTAAGACACGCGGCAGAACCTTCGCGAGCACTATATACAGCACAATCGCAAGGATAATGAAATTCACCCAACGGAAGATTTCTTCCCACAGGTTGAATTCGGCATGGTGCTCACCACCCGCTGCCGACGCAATTGCCGCGCTGCTCCAGAGCAGGACACCTAGCAGCATCGCCCACTTATGCCTGCTCCATGGCCTCATGTGTGCGTCCCCACGGTGTGGCATTTAGCGCCTTACCTCGCGACCCATCAGCTTCACCACCACCAATCGCGCCAGTTCACGGGCTGCGTCAACAAGGCGGGTGCGCGCCTCCTGCGTCTCGCCTGTGATCGTTGCCTGCGCCTCTGCTACCAGCCTGTGAGCTTCGTTGCGGGCCTGCTCAATCTGCTCGCGCTGCTTGGCTTCCATCGCCCGCTGCATAGCCGCCGCCTGCTCCGCCATGTCGCGACGGGCGGCGCCAATGGCGGATTCGTAGGCGGTCAACGCACTCTCGGCCTGCTGACGCAGGCCCGCCGCCGCCTCAAGATTGTCACGAATCCCTTCGTCGCGGGCATCCATGAACTGTATGAGTGGTTTGAACAGGATCTTATTCATCAAGACCAGGAAGACGATGACGCTGACCAGGGCAACTGGTAGGGTCCAATTGATGTCGAGCATGTTCTCTACCCTCTTCACTGGGCGCATGCCGCTACACCGGTGATCCGCGCGGGGCTATTCCTGCCAGGCACACGGCACGATTCAAATAACATACTTACCCAGGCTTGTCAAATTTTTGGCCACCGGTGGGTTTACCGATCACGACCATGGTGCGCGCCGCCGACTCGCCAGGTATCGGCATCAGGTCTAGCAGGACCCCACCGTGAGCCGCGAGCACTGCCCCCAGGCTGTGCACCTCCGCCAGGGCCGTTGGCCCTTTCTCCAGCACGAGGCGTCCGCCAGTCTGTAACAGCGTCAGCGCGGCGGGCAGCCAGCGTCGCAGCCCCCCAACACCGCGCGAGACGATGACGGCGTAATGTTCATGCATCGCCTCCTCCTGCGCCAGCACCTCCACCCGGGTGATGAGGCAGCGCACGTCGCCGAGCCCCAGGACACGACAGAGATGCCGGAGAAATACACTCTTGCGCTGTGAGCTCTCGACCAAATCCACGGTCAAGCCAGAATGCCACAGTTTCAATGGCAGTCCAGGAAACCCCGCTCCCGTACCGATATCTAGGAGCGGCAGGCCAGGATGAGGGACAAAAGTCTGCAAGAAGTCGAGGGAGCCCAGGAAATGTTTGCGAATGATCCCGACATCATCGCTGATCGATGTCAGGCTCATCGTGCGGTTCCAATGCTGTAATTCGCGCAGATAGGTCAGAAACTGGTAGCGTCGTAGCTCGTCTAGAGGACAGCCGGCGGCGGTGAAAAGCTGTTGCAGCCGATCCTCGGTAGTCGGTACAGACGGCGTCATCGCTGCTCAACTCCGTCATGCCCTGGAAGAGGGAACAGGGTGCCTACCGTTGCCGCCGCCTCTTCTCCTGGTAGACATCCAGGATGGCGATGGCCGCGGGTGTGATGCCAGAGATACGCGAGGCCTGGCCCAATGAGGTGGGACGCACGGCGCTCAGTTTCTCACGCACCTCAGTGGAGAGTCCTCCGATGGCATCATAATCCAGATCGCTGGCCAGCGGCTTGGTCTCGAGCTTTCTAAAGCGCGCCACCTGCGCCTCTTGCCGCTCGATATAGCCCTGGTATTTGACCTGAATGGTGACCTGCTCGGTTACCGCCAGCGGCAATGCCATGGTAGGCGGCACAAAGCACGCCAACATTCGGTACTCGATCTCAGGACGACGCAGCAGATCCGCCAACGTCAGCACCGACTTGAGTGGTGCGCTGTCGAG
>JBKPCR010000285.1:0-12118 GCA_046727435.1 bacterium
GAAAACCTGGACGCATCTGGGGCTGGAAGACACGCGCCATATCGCCCGCGTGCGTATTCATCCCACCAATCCCGATCTGGTCTATGTTGCGGCGCTGGGCCATGCCTACGGACCTAACAATCAACGTGGGGTATTTCGCTCCGCGGACGGCGGCAAAACCTGGGACCACATTCTGTTTCGCAGCGATAAAGCCGGCGCCATCGACCTATCGATAGACCCGCATAATCCCCGCATCCTGTATGCCGCCATCTGGGAAGCCCAACGCACGCCCTGGAGCCTCACCAGCGGCGGCCCCGGTAGTAGTCTGTATACATCCACTGACGGCGGCGAGACCTGGACGGAGCTGACCAACAACCCTGGTTTGCCGTCGGGACTCAAAGGCCGCATCGGCGTCGCTGCGTCACCGGCCCGGCCCGGTCGCGTCTGGGCCCTGGTTGAAGCGGAGGATGGCGCCCTGTTCCGTTCCGACGACGACGGCGCCACCTGGCAGCGGCTCAGTGAGGAGCGCAACCTGCGCCTGCGCTTTTGGTACTATGGCCATGTTTTCGCCGACCCGCGAGATCCCGACACTGTCTATATCCTCAACATCCAGGCCTGGAAATCCGTTGACGGCGGGCGCACCTTCACGCAGATGACGACACCGCATGGCGACAACCACGACTTATGGATCGATCCACAGCATCCCCAGCGTATGATCGAGGGCAACGATGGCGGCGCCTGCGTGTCGTTCAACGGCGGCGCGTCATGGTCGACGATCTATAACCAGCCCACCGCGCAATTCTATCATGCGGCGACCGATACACGTTTCCCCTACCGTGTTTACGGTACCCAGCAGGATAACACGGCTATCTGCGTCCCCAGCCGCTCGGAGAAAGGGGCCATTCTGTCGAGTCAGTGCTATCCCGTCGGCAGCTCAGAGAGCGGCTACATCGCCGTGCGGCCCGATAACCCCAACATCGTCTATTCCGGCGCCATCGGCAGCGCCCCCGGCGGCGGCGGCGTCATGCTGCGCTACGACCATACCACCGAGCAGGTACGCATCATTACGGTGTGGCCCGAGGTCTACGGCGGCTGGGGCGCCAAAGACCTGAAGTATCGCTTTCAGTGGACCTATCCCATCGTCCTCTCGCCACACGACCCGAATATCTTGTATGCGGCAGGTAACATACTGTTTCGCTCGACCGATGAGGGCATGAGCTGGGAGGCCATTAGCCCCGACTTGACACGTCAGGATGTCAGCAAACTGGAACCCTCCGGCGGCCCTATCACCAAAGATACAACGGGGGCCGAGCACTATTGCACCATCTTCGCCTTCGCCGAGTCGCCGCATCAGCCTGGAGTCCTCTGGGTAGGCTCGGACGATGGTCTGATGCATCTCTCTCGGAACGGCGGGGAGACCTGGGACAATGTGACGCCGAAGGAGCTGCCCGAATGGGCTCTCATCAGTATGATCGAGGTGTCGCCTCACGATCCGGCTACCGCCTACGTGGCGGCGACGCGCTATAAGCTCGACGATGTGCAGCCCTATCTCTACAAAACCAATGATTATGGCCAAACCTGGCAGCGCATCACCACTGGCATTCCCGAGCACGATTTTACGCGGGTGATTCGCGAAGACCCGGCACGACATGGCCTGCTCTATGCTGGCACGGAGACAGGAATCTATGTCTCCTTCGACGCTGGCGCCTCGTGGCAGCCACTGCGTCTGAACCTACCGGCGGTGCCGGTCTACGATCTGGTGATCAAGGAGCATGAGCTGGTGGCAGCGACCCATGGCCGGTCATTCTGGATTCTGGATGATCTGACGCCCTTGCACCAGCTCACCGAGCAGGTGTTGCGCGCTCCAGCCCATCTGTTTGCGCCAGGCCCCACATTCCGGTTGGCGCCGCCGATGGGCTATGCCCGCCAGCCGGCTCCTGGGAAGAGTTATATGGTGGCCCAGGGAGCACCAGCGACCTACTCCGAGACGCAATCCCCGACAGGCCAGACGGTGCGGACCTTCTTCGACGCCGGCAAAAATCCTCCCGACGGCGTGATTGTGACCTATTATCTGGGGCAGAAGCCCGAGGCTGAAGTGGCGCTGAGTGTTCTGGATGCCCACGGGCAGCTCATCAAGCGATTTTCCAGTGTGGCCGCGAACAACCAGCCCGCCGCGGCCACCCCCAAGGAACCGCGGCTGCCGGCCGAGGCCGGGCTGAACCGCTTTGTCTGGAACCTGCGCTATCCCGATGCACGCGGCGTTCCCGGAGATGCGACGACCGAGCGTAGCCTCACCGGGCCGCTGGCACCGCCAGGTACCTACCAGGTGCAACTCAGCATCGGCGGGCAGACCTATACGGCAGCGTTTGATTTGCTCAGCGACCCGCGCGTGCACGCTACGCCGGTCGATTTCGAGGCCCAGTTTAGCCTGCTCCTGCGCATTCGGGACAGGCTCTCGGAGACCCACGATGCCATCAACCGGCTGCGCAGCATCCGTCAGCAGGTGGAGGACTGGGTACGCCGTGCCGAAGGGCTATCCAATGGGCAGACAGCGGCGGCGGTCGGTCAGGCTGCGACTGGGATCAAAGAGAAGTTGACGGCCATCGAGGCCGAGCTGATTCAGAGTCGGGCCCGCGTGCAGCAAGACCAATTGAACTTCCCGACGCGATTAAACGCCAAGCTGTCCGGGCTCACCAGCGTCGTCGCCAGCGCCGATGGGGTGCCGACGCGGCAGGCATATGAGGTTTTTCATGACCTCTCGACGCGCATCGACCAGCAGCTCATCCAGTTGCAGGAGGTCATCGACTCGGACGTGGCGGCGTTTAACGAATTGATCCGCGCGTCAGCTATTCCGGCGATTGTTCCAAGAGCAACTTCATGAGACGTGTGCTGCTTCCACCATACCGCCTTATGGGCTCCATAACCCTATGTTTTCAGCGGGCATAGGCATGCCATGATCACCTCTCGAGAGGCCCTCACTTGATCGGCACACGTTGGGACATCCTGGCCACCTATGGCCGGCCGACGCCGGCCGATCTCTGAGCAGAGTCTCAGCGTGGAGAGGGTCTATATTAGACATTATCAAGATTTATGATGGTCAAAGACATCATCCGCCTCGTGAAGGATGGAAGGCGCGAGACCATCATGGAAACGTGTTGTGGGTTGCATCACTTTCGCTTACAGTACCGACCGTGGCACTGTGCCTCGTGATAAATATTGAAAGTGCCTAATCTTGATAATGTCTAAAATATTACGGAGGTGCATCTGGATTGACACGATTTGCCCTCGGCCCGCAAGGGCAGCCGGTGCGCCTGACGCTGGACCTCTTTGCCGACGTGGACCAGGGCCTGTTCGTCCGCGTCGAGTCATCTCGCACCCCATCGCCATGATCGCGCAGACCCCATGCACGAGCACAGACGGCACCTCGGCCGTAGGAACGCTGGGGCACCCCTCAACAGTAGGGGCCGCGCAATCCCGCCGGAAAGCCGCCCACCTCACCCATGCCTGCGAGTGCTGAGGCGGGTGTTTGACGGCGCCCGCGCCCAGCTACGGGTTGGGGCAGACGGCGTACCAGATGTTCGACAAACAGCCCCGCGCGTCCGGCTGCGCGAATGGCCGCACGACTGCTGGCGCACCGTTGGCGCATGTCCACTCGTATACCGTGGCGCGCCCGGTGACGAATGCCGGAACCACCTCGGCATGCGGATGGTCTTGGCAAAAATCGGCCATGCCTTGAGTGGGCGTACGACTCACATCCGCGCGCTCCTGGCACGGCAAATTCGCGCCCACCATACAGGCGTATACCTGACCGTCCATGCAACGCCAGACGGTAGCGCGCAGGAATGGTTCGAGTGGCGCATCTGCGGGCGCGCCGAAGGCATTTTTCAAGCCTTGCGCGACCATGCCCGGCACCCTCGGTCCGGTGTAGCGTGCGTCGGGCGCATCGATCGTCCCCACCGCCGCGCAATAGGCGAACGGATCGCTGAACCGCGCCTGTGGTCCCGACCCCGGAGCCGGGCTCGCCGTCGCGGTGTTGTGCACCTGAGATGAGGCTTCAGTCGTGCCGGCCATCAGACCCACTATGGTGAGCAGTAACCCGGCGAACGCGCGCCCGTACTTCACATCACGCATGGCATATCTCTCCTGTCAAAAAACCTTCACTTGCGCCAGATGGAGGGGGCCAAGGGGCCCATGGCCACGCCTCGCATCCCCCTCACTCCGCCCTCACGGGCTCGTCCCGGTTCGATCGTGGATGAAGGCATCCACCACGGCCCCGGGGTCTTTACCCCAGTGGCCCCCCGAGCCTCGCCGCTCGAGACCACCGTCGAGGAGCAGAAGAAAGCCTGGCCTATGAATCGCCCTCGACGTAGTCGCAGATTATACACGGCCGTCATCCTCGTACGACGGAGGAGCAAGAGGAGGGAGGAGGTTTGAGCTGGTAACGGCGCTGCGGTTCGCGTACCGTGCAAGTCTGCTTCGGGCAGGGGAACGTCAGCTCCTGGAAGGGGTCGGGAGCCTGGAACGCCCGGAGGGGAATCGCATCCGGGAGGCGGCGCTGCAGCCGTCCCCCTCGGCGTCCTCGGCGCTGACGGTCCAGGTGCCCCTGCCTGAGGAGGTGCGAGAGACCTACCTGGAGGTTCGGGAAACGGGCACGGACGATGTATTGACGGTGGTGGAGATCCTCTCTCCGACCAACAAGCGTCCAGGGCCTGGGCGACGCATTTATGAGGACAAACGCATGGAGAGATTGGCGAGCAAGACCCACCTGGTGGAAATCGACCTTGTTCGGGTAGGGGAGCCCATCCAATCACGGGCAACGGCAGCGGCAGCGATTACCGTATTCTCATAAGCCGTGGGGACCGCAGCCCCAACGCCACCCAGGTCGACTGAAATTTTCAATCCGCATCTCGCTGATTTTACTATTGGGCACAATGACATGATTCCCCGGGAGATTTCTGAGGACCGTGGTCCGCCAATTGATTTCGACGACCTCTCCGTCCACGCCCCTTTCGAGCTTAATATGATCGCCAATCGAGAACGAGCGCTCCAGATTGAGCGCGATACCTGAAAAGAAATCGGCAATCATGCTGCGGAGGGCAAAGCCCAGGGCTAACCCCGCCACCCCTGAGGCCACGAGGAACCCGGAGATGCACGCCTCGAACACCTCATTGATAATGGCGCCCAGGGCCACCATAATGACGAGCAGACGCACAAAGTCTTGTAACAGTCGTGGCGTGGTGCGGTCTAGCCGTCATTCAATGACCAGCGGCCACACCATCACCTCAATCACTCAGATGATGAGCCAGGCTAGCGTCAGCCACATATACAGCCGGGAGAAGAAATACCAACAGGAAGAACGCAGGTGCCAGGAGTCGCTTCAGCACTTCCATGCTCATCATGTGCTCTCCATCCTTTTTCATATCTTGTATCGTATTGCGCCTGTTCAGTGCTTACCTGCGGGCGTGTCTTCTCACAATTGCAGCTGGGACCCAAGGGAAGCAAGTGCAGTATAGTACAAGCCGCGGAGCCTGCCATCAGTTTTTCGTGCCTGGCCGGATTCATGCGCCTTCTGACTCAGATGAATGAATTGCGTCGTGAACCGGTCTTGCCACACTTGCGACTGTCACCGGCTGAATCCTCTTGTCGGACGAACGTCCGGAGTGCAGGCGTCATGCCGTCGAAGGGCTCCGTCAGCGGCGCGAAAATAGTAATGCTCCGGTCTCTGAAGAGCAGCGGGCCCTGATGGCTCAGGCTGCACGACATACCACATCTCTGTTGACACCACAGGCTAGCCTCCCTACACTCGCCCCGAAGGGCTATACAGTGGCAGTCGAGACTATCTGTGTCCACCGCCGGACCGCACAGGAGGGCCGCAGATGCGGCGCACGAGGCCTGTGCCATCGCTGATCCCGCCAGCTGCGCTTGGCCTTGCAGGGCACGCCTGCGGCCTCTTGAAGCCCGAGCTCCCGACTCACGCCTCATCCCTCCAGACCGTGGAGAACCGTCTTGTCACCTCCCTTAGTTGCGTTCATCGCCACTGCAACCGTGATATTCGCGTGGTGGAGGACCACAGATGACGTTTGATGAAGTCTTGGTGCAAGTCCTCGACCTCCTCCAGCGCGAAGGCCGGGTGTCCTACCGGGCCCTGAAGCGACGGTTTGCCCTCGATGACGACTACCTGGAAGATCTGAAGACCGAGATCATCCAGGCGAAACAGCTGGCGCTCGACGAGGATGGGAGGGTTGGCCATCCTGGACGCGCTACGGCAGCTGAATACCCGGCTTAGTCGGGAGGCAGGCCTCCAACTCGGCGTTCGGGTGAGTATTCATACCGGCCTGGTAGTGGTGGGTGAAATGGGAGGAGAAGGGCGGCAGGAACAGCTGGCGTTGGGGGAGGTGCCGACCATCGCGGCCCGGATGCAGGGGCTCGCCGCGCCTGACACGGTCGTGATCAGTGCCGCGACCCATCGGCTGGTTCAGGGCTATTTTGTCTGTCAAGCGCTGGGTCCACACCCGCTCACAGGCGTGGCGAGGCCCGTGGAAGCGTTTCAGGTTGTGGCGGCGAGCGAGGCCCAAAGTCGCTGGGAAATTGTCAATGCTCGAGGCCCGACCCCGTTAGTGGGACGGGCCTCCGAGGTGGCGCTGCTGCTGCAGCGCTGGGCCTAGGTCAAGGAGGGTCTAGGCCAAGTCGTGCTGCTGAGCGGGGAGGCGGGGATTGGCAAATCGCGGCTGGTACAGGCCGTGAGAGGGCTCGTGGCGGGTGAGCCGCATATCTGGTGGGAGTGTCGCTGTTCGCCCTATTATCAGCATAGTGCCCTGTATCCCATCGTCGATCTGTTGCAGCGGGTACTCCAGTTCCAGCGGGATGAGGCGCCGGCAGCCAAGTTGGGCAAGCTGGAAGCGGCCCTTGCGCACGATCACGTCCTCCTGCCCGAGGTCGTGCCGCTGTTCGCTGCGCTGCTCTCGCTCCCCGACCGCTACCCCCCGCTAATGCTCACCCCGCAGCGGCAACGCCAGAAGACCCTGGAGGCCGTGATTGGCATGTTGTTGGCTATGGCGGCGCGACAGCCGGTACTCTTCAGCATTGAAGATCTGCACTGGGCCGATCCGTCCACGCTGGAGATGCTCAGTCTGGTGATGGACCAGACGCCGACGGCTCGCCTCTTGATCGTGTTCACCTGTCGCCCGGAATTTCACCCGCCGTCGGCCCTGCGTGCGCACCTCACGCACCTGACCTTGAGCCGTTTGCCCCGCACCCAGGTGGAGGTCATGGTGGAGCGGGTGGCAGGGGGCAAGGCGCTACCGGCTGAGGTGATCCAGCAGGTCGTGGCGAAGACTGATGGCGTGCCGTTGTTCGTCGAGGAGCTGACCAAGATGGTCCTGGAGTCAGACCTCTTACAAGAGCGCGAGGACTCGTACGAGCTGATGGGTCCCCTCCCCGCACTGGCGATTCCCGCCACGCTGCATGACTCGCTCATGGCCCGACTCGATCGGCTGGCCCCCGTCAAAGCTGTAGCCCAACTGGGGGCAACCCTCGGGCGGACGTTTTCCTACGAGCTCCTGCAAGCGGTCTCGCTGTTGGACGACGCGACACTGCAGCAAGCCTTGGCACGGTTGGTGGAGGCCGAACTCCTCTACCAGTGGGGGAAGCCCCCGCTGGCGACCTATGTGTTCAAGCACGCGCTCGTCCAGGAAGAGGCCCACCAGTCATTGCTCAAGAGCACGCGGCAACACCATCATCAGCGGATTGCCCAGGTGCTGGAGGAGCGGTTTCCGGAAACCGTTACTACGGAGCCCGAACTGCTGGCCCATCATTACACCGAGGCAGGCCTCCTAGCACAGGCCATCTCCTATTGGCAGCAGGCGGCGCAGCATGCCCTTCAGCGCTCTGCCAATGTGGAAGCGATCCAGCACCTGACCACGGGGCTGACGCTGCTCAAGACCTTCCCGGACACACCGGAGCGTGCCCAGCAGGAGCTGGTCATCCAGGCTGCCCTGGGCCCGGTGTTGATCGCCACGAAGGGCTATGCCGCCCCAGATGTGGAACAAGCGTATTCGCGGGCGCACGCGCTGTGCCAGCAGGTGGAGGAGACGCTGCAACGCTTCCCCGTACTCCGGGGCCTATGGAGCTTTTATCTCGCCCGGGGAGAGGTTCAGACGGCGTATGAACTGGGGCAACAGTTGCTCCACCTGGCCCAACGCCGGGACGACCCGGCGTTGCTCCTAGAGGCCTACGAGGCCACAGGGCTCACCTTGTTCTACTTTGGTGAGTTGGCTCGCGCGCGGGCGTACCTGGAGCGAAGCATGGCCCTCTACGACCCTCAGCAGCACCGCAGCCATGTCTTCCTCTACGGGCGGGACCCTGGAACGTTCTCCCTCTCGTATCTGGCCATGGCCCTCTGCGTGCTTGGGTATCCAGACCAGGTCCTGCAGCGGAGTGCCGAGGCGCTGACCCTGGGCCAGACACGGGCGCATCCCTATAGTCTGGCTCTAGCCTTGACCTATACGGCGGTGGTTCATCAATTCCGCCGAGACAGCCAGGCCGTCTCCGCGCAGGCCGAGGCGGGTATGACGCTCGCCCTCGAGCAGGGGTTTCCGTATTGGGCTGCCCGGGGACCGATCCTGCGTGGCTGGGCACTGGCGGCACAGGGCCAGCGAGCCGAGGGTCTCGCTCACATGCAGCAAGGCCTAGCCGCCTGGCGGGCCACGGGGGCAGGGTTATTGAGGAGCTACTGGTGTACCCTACTGGCCGAGGTGTATGGACAGGTGGGACGGCCCGAGGCAGGGTTGGACGTCTTGGCCGAAACCTCGCCGCTCGCGGACAAGGCGGGGGAGCGGTGCTGGGCCGCAGAGCTGTATCGCCTCCAGGGCGAATTGTCGCTGCAGGCTGTCGCTGACGCATGTCAGGCGGAAGCCTGCTTTCACCGAGCCATCGACGTTGCCCGCCGCCAGCAGGCCAGAGCATGGGAGCTGCGCGCCGCCATGAGCCTGAGCCGACTGTGGCAGCAGCAAGGGAAGGGGCGCCAGGCCCGTGAGCTGCTGGCCCCGCTTTACGGCTGGTTCACCGAGGGATTTGGGACTGCCGACATGCAGGAGGCCAAGGCATTGCTGGAGCAGCTCTCATGACCTTGGCCCTATAGCGATTTGCCGTTCCATAAGTCCCTTCGCCCTTGGTGGAGGAAGGTCAATACTGTTCGGCACCAATTACCCCCACCTGCATCCTCCCCTGCAAGGGGGGAAGGAGTTGGTCTGACTCCTTTGCACAGGAAAACGCTTCTAGGTTGTACTCCCGCTGAGTGTGCGCGTGACCCGTGACAGCCGCGGCGCACCACGGCGTGCTTTTTCGGGATACGCTCTCAGTATTCCGCCAGCGGATGGTTGAAGTACGGTAGACAAATAGGGCGCCGAGGGCAGGATTAGACCTCAAACGCCAGCTGGATGTGGCAGTGTTCGTCGTCGACCCAGAAGCGCACCCGGTCTGGGTAGACCGTCGCCAGAAAGCCCGAGAGGCCATGAGCCATGGGTTGTTCCTCCAGCATGTCCTCATCCGTGGTCGGGCGTCGGGCCGGCAGGTGCAGCAGGTCCCCATTATACTGAATGTCCACCAGAAAGCTCACCTCGTCAAAGCTAATGCGCGCCGTGATAGGGCCGTCCGCCAAATGCCCCTCCTCGATGAGCCGCAGGGTGCGCTCCGCCGTCGTGGTCGCCTCCTCAATGACGTCCGTAGCCACGCCCCAGGTCTTCCCCTCTTGGCGCACCAGCGTTTCAAAACGGGCAAGGCTGTTCTGATCGGTTTCGATGGTGGTGGTCGACGTCTTGCGAATGCCGAGGCGGAACAGCATGTTGAGCGACACGGCTGAAATGGTGGCGATGCTCAGAACGGAGCCGGTGACGACCTGCAGCCCATGCGGCAATGTCTGATAGAAGGTGGGGAAGGTCTCGTGGCTCAGGCCGAAGAGGAGCGAAATCCCCACGACCATGGTTTTCCGAATATCCAGAGGCCCAGAGGCGACGATCTGGATGCCACTAACCAGCATCATGCTGCCGCTGAACATGAGCGCCGCGCCGACGATGGAAGCTGGTAGGGCCAGGAAACAAGCGGCCAGCTTCGGCATCGCGGCGAACAGCACAAGCCAACCGGCGATGCCGAAGGCGATATAGCGGCTCGACGCACCAGTCGCTTGCGAGATCCCAACGGCGCTCGGGGAGGCGGCCATGCCCGCGACCCCGAGCCCACCGCCGATAGCACACCCCAGCCCGTCCGCCAGTACCCCGCCCGCAATGGACCGCTGGTCCGGACGTTTCCAGTTGACGTCGTTCAAGCGTTGACAGGTGGTGATCACGCCCACGGTACGCAGTCCGGCCGCTAACGCGGCGATCGCAAAGGGCACCACCAATATTCCACGAAAGGCATAGGCGATGTGGCCAAGGCCCGGCACACCCACAAACGGCGCCTCGCGAACGGCCTCCAGCACCTCAGGCGGCAGGAAGCCGAGCGCGAAGGCGACGGCGCACCCCAGTAGTAACCCGAGCATCATGGACAGCAGACGCACTATGCCGCGGCCCCATATCGCCACCCCGACCATGGCCGCCAGCGTCAGACTGGCCACAGCAATGTGCAGGCCGAGCGCCTCACCCGTGAGCCGTGTATCGACGTTGAGCACTTGTCTGGCCCCGATGAGACCCAGTTCGATGCCGACCGCCATGACGATAAAGCCGCACACGACGGTGGGGAAAATCGCTCGCAGGTGAGGCAAGAGACGGGAGAGCACGATCTCGCACAGGCCGGCGAACACCGTCATGCCGAAGACTAGTGGTAGCCCCCCAAGGGTCACCGCGGTCAGTGAAGGGTATAGATACACCGCGGAGATCACCGACGGGGCCAGGTAGCCGGAGCCCAGGGGGACCCTCCAGAGAGCCTGCAGGACCGCCGCGATGGCCAGCGCCACCATCCCCAGGCTGACCGCGCTCTGGGCCACCGCCGCCGGGGCCCCAGCGACACGCACGACGATGGTCACCATGACGAGGTAGATGGCGAGAATCAGCGCTTGCTGGAGCCCCAGCAACAGCAGCTTCGCCGGGGGCGGCACGGCATCGACGGCATAGGTGAGGGCGTCTGGATGGGTCATGCGGTGCGGCCTCCCGAAAGGAGTTGGGCATCTAAGGACGTCCGCCAGCTCCTAGGTGGCTGGCGCGGTCCGTCAATCGCCCAGGTCGGGCCTTCAAGTGCGTAAGTGCGACAGGGCCACGATCGACTCTCTGGGCCTTGAGCCAACCCGGTTGGCACCGTCCCCACGGCCTGAGCCTTTCGCAGCACGCTGGAGCCAGGCTAAGATAGAGGAAGATGACAGGGGTGTCAATGGCTCGTCACGGACGTGTGTAGGCGGGGATGTAGCTGACCGGCCTGACCTCCCAAACCCGTCGTGTTGAATGCTGTGCTCGCCAGGACCCAATTGGGGGGGACTCCGGGTGCCGGACTCTGAAAGCCGGGAATGGAGGCCACCACGTCCTCCCCGATCAGGAAGCTCGGTCCTGGCAAGTTTCCGGTACTGCCGTCATACAGCTGCCCGTAAAAGCGCACATGCACCGGAGCAGTGGTCTCGACCATACTGTAGTTATAGACCCGGGCCTGGAGCAACAACTGATCGCCATCCACCGTGCAGGAGCTGGTCGGGCCCTGTCCATTGGCCGCTGCTGACGTGATGAACAAGCCTTTCATGTGGTAGAAATCCTGCAGGAGAGGGGAGATATTCGACGGCTGCGCGAAATTGAACGAAGCGGTTTGCCTCGACCCGGACCAGTCCCAGCGGGCTGGATGGCTCAGTCCTACGTCCGGGAGGTTGTAGGCCAGCTTCCACCACAAGGCCCCTTGATTATCCGCATCCATCATATCAGCGCGAAATCCCACAAACAGCGGTCCGGTGCTCTGGATATCGATCGGCTGCCCTTGCTGATCTTGCAGATCGATGTGCTGCAGCGTGCCCGCGGGACTCGCGACACCGACCACGTAGCCCGCAAAGCTGTAGAAGTCATCGCTCGCCACACCGCTGAACGCCGGAGCATTGACCTGGATGCCTTCCGACGCGGCGAGGGTCTGTACCGACGTATTGAGAGTGCTAACCGAGGCACTCTGGTTGAGG
>JBKPCR010000286.1:0-6347 GCA_046727435.1 bacterium
CCACTGGCTGCTTCTGGGATGATGTGATCGACCTCCAAGGGCATGCCGAGCAATTGCTCTGGGCTATGGCAGTAGGCACAGCGAGGCTCCGGAAACTCTGCACGCAGTGCACGACGCAGAGAGAGCGGGATGGGGCTCACCCACTATTTCCCCTCACCATCCGTCCCTTCGTTCGCTGGTCGAGGAGAAACCGCGCCTTGGCTTTATGCTCAGAGATGCGCTGATACTGCTGCTTGAGTGCTTCCCACTCCTCGCGCTCGTGGCCACTCAGACGCCCTTCTTCCCCTTTTCGCAGTAGAGTGGTGTAGCGCCGTTGCAGTTTCAGTGGCAGAAAAGCTTCGGCGATGGCCCGCAATGCCTCATCGTCAAGCAGTGCCCAACGCGCCAAATCCGCTGCTAACTCGGGTGAAAGCTCGTCGGGCAGCACAGGCACAACCGCCTCCAACGCCAAGAGAATAAAACCCTTCACATCGCATTGGGCCAGACGTGCCATCTGCTCCAGCCGCTGATAGAGCTGCTCGGGTAACCGGAGCTTCACTTCCATCGCTTCCATACGATGTCCTTCATGCATGGAGTTAAATTTTTCGAGGTTTCGTTACACTCTCCTTGGAGTCTAGCAAACACCCTACAGGCGGACAAGTAGGGTCTGCTTGAGTCCATGTGAGTAGCCCTGGGTGGAGAAGGAGAAGACGAGGTGCAAGCGGGCGTAAGACCAGAGAGATGATCGCGCGCCGCGGCTGTTTGATCACCCAGAGCGTCCGGGGATATCGCTAGGAGAAAGGTGATCGAAGGGGTTATCGGTGAGAAGCTCTTCGGCCTGGGCTGCGGCGATAAGGGGGGTATCGCCAGTAACAAAGGTGAAGGCGAGTTGGTGGTCAGCGAGGAGCCGTTGGGAGCGCAAGGCCGTCGCCAGCTGGATAGGATCATAGGCCTTGAGGGGATGCTGCTGTGTCAGATGGGCCGCTGTGGCAAAGTCATCTGTGCTCATCTGGCGTACCCAGGTGCTTCCCGGTTCGGTGACGTAATATTTCACCAAAGCACTCGCATCGAAGTAGTAGAGGGCCATGGTTAGCGGCGGTTCTCGATGAGCACCCGGCTCAATAGTGGGTCAAGGGCAAGGCTGCGCATGAAATGTATGTGGGCCTGCTTGTCCGCCTCCGATAGGGTATCCCACTCAGCGGCCATACGGTGTTCTTCTGGCATCGGGTCACGAACCAGCCCTTGGGTCTTGAGCCAGGCCAGGAGGTGGTCCTGGTTCTGGGGTGCACCCGCTGCTGGCAGTACCCCCTCGTGCGCATCGCCTGCGAGCGAGCGTACCATGGCTTCCAAGCGCTCGAGGCGCGCCTTGAGCTCTCCCACTTCCTGCTCCAGGGCTGTCATGTGCCTCACCTCCTTCAAGGCCGATTATAACAGGGCGTAGAGCGGTGGGCAAACCGAGGAGCGCATACCCCAGATGTCGCACACGCTCATTCCTTATGCGCCTGACCATATCGGGGGAGGTATAGTGAACAGGAGTGACTCACGCCATCTGCGCCAGCTCAGCCTCGGCCTAGGGCAGCCAGAAGATCATGTCCAAGGCGTTGAACAGCGCCCAGGCAACGGCCGGGCAACCTGGTCCTACCCAAAGAGCGCTTCAAGAAGCGCCCTGGCTTCTTGCAAGTCGGCGGTGTCAAAGCCCTTGGTGAACCAGCCGTAGATCGATGCGAGGAGTTCATCGGCTTCAGCCCGCTTGCCCTGCTGTATAGCGGCTCTCCAGCCCCTCGCCGGCGCTTGGCAGCATCCCTGGTGGGCGCTCATCCACTCCTTCTCCCACCGCTTCTGTTTTGTTCCCTGAGCGCCTGCAACACCTTTTCGGCCGTGATCGGCAGGGAAGTGATGCGCACGCCAACGGCATCATGGATAGCATTAGCGATGGCGGGGGCCATGGCTAAAATCGGCGGTTCGCCTATGCCGCGCGCCCCAAACGGCCCCTCTTCATCTGCCTCTTCGACGATGACCGGCTCGATCAACGGCAGGTCGAGGATAGATGGGATCTTGTAGTCGAGAAATCCGGCGTTCTGGGGATCGCCATTCGAGGAATATTTCACCTCTTCCATCAGGGTGTGGCCGATGGCCTGCGTGACCCCTCCCTGGATCTGGCCCTCGACCCCCTGCGGATTGATGGCACAACCGACGTCGTGGGAGGCGACGATGCGCGTCAGCGCCACCTGTCCGGTCTCCTCATCGACCTCCACCTCGACGATCTGCGTGCCAAAGGTGTGGAGCGACTGCGGCGGACGCGATGAAAAAGCACCACGTCCGAGAATCGGTCCAGGGCCGAGGGTTTGCGCATAACGGGCCAGCTCCCCAAGCCCAAAGCCGCGCTCCGGCGAGCCTCTGACGAAGATACGACTGTCGCGGCAATCGAGGTCCGCGACATTCGCTTCGAGCCGTTCCGCCGCCAATTGTAATAGCTGGTCGCGTGCATCGGTGGCGGCACGCTTGACCGCATTACCGACCGAGACCGTCACCCGACTGGCGGCAGTGAGCGTGTCGAATGGCGTGGTCTCGGTGTCGCCGCTGATGAGTGCCACGGCGTCGGCTCCCACCCCCAAGACCTCGGCGGCGATCTGGACCATAGCGGTGTTGGAACCGCTGCCAATCTCGCTCATCCCTGCGATCAGGTGTACCGTCCCATCTTCGTTAAGCTTGACCCAAGCCCCAGAGCCTCTCCCGCCGCCCAGCCGCCATTCGCCGCAGGCCAACCCGCGGCCGACGCGTTTGCCGGGCTGCCGCGGCAGCGGTTTCCCCCAGCCGGCGGCCTCGGCGGCACGATCCAGCGCTTGCCGCATCCCGACATGGCGCAGTCGAACCCCAGCGCCCGAGGTCCCACCCTCACGCACGCCATTACGACGCCGAAACTCGACCGGGTCGAGGCCGAGGTCGCGGCAGATGATGTCGATCTGGGATTCTCCAGCGAAGTGCGCCTGGATCCCCCCAGGTCCGCGGAACGATCCACACCCCATTTTGTTTGTATACACGCAGTAGGCCTCAAAGCGCACATGGGGGATGTTGTAGGGGCCACGGATGATGGTCGGGGCGATCTCGGTGCTGCGCGGATGACAGGCAAAGCCGGTATCGAAGTACATCAGTGCCTGCCGGGCCACCAGCATACCGTCCCGTGTGACACCGGTTTTCAGGTGAATCACCCCCGCCGAGCGTGGTTTGCCCAGGAAAAACTCTTCCTCGCGTGACAGCACGATCTTCACCGCGTGCCCTGTCCGCTGGGCCAGCAATGCACAGTAGGGCTCCAGCACCGTCTGCAATTTCCCCCCAAAGCCACCACCGACATGGGGCACGATCACGCGCACCTTGTGTAGGGGGATGCCAAGCAGGGATGCCAGCCGCGAGCGGACGACATAAGTACCCTGAGTACTGGTCCACAGCGTCAGTTTGCCCCCCGGCTCGATTTGCGCCACGCTGGCCATGGGCTCAAGATAGCCCTGGTGCACCGTGGAGGTCGTAAAGGTATGCTCAAACATGCGATCAGCCTGGCGAAACCCTTCGGTCACATCACCCCACGCCACCATCGACTGCGAGCAGATGTTGCCGTGTATATGCGCCGGATTCACGCCTGGGTAAGTGGCCAACCGCTCGTGCAAGATCGGGGCGTCGGGCTTGATCGCTTCCAGGACATGCGTCACGGCGGGAAGGGGATCATAGACCACACGAATGCGACGCACGGCCTCTTCAGCGGTTTCCGCATCCACGGCAGCCACCGCTGCCAGTATCGACCCACGGTGCAGCACCTTCTCCCGAGCGAACAGGGTCTGGTCTTGAAACTCGCTGCCAAAACGATATTCCGGCGTATTCCAGGCGCTCAGCACCGCCTTGACGCCGGGCAGGCGCTCGGCTTCACTGGTATCGATGGAGAGCACGCGGGCATGGGCGTGGTCACTTAAGCGCAGCTTACCGTGCAAGAGGCCTGGGAGCTGGATGTCTGCCGCGAATTTGCCGTTGCCGAGCGCTTTTTCGAGAGCATCGATGCGTGTGGTCGGTGTGCCGACGACGAGGCCCATAGCCACCCACTCCTTTCTATCAGGGGATCGGGCGTGTGCGTTCTCGCCTGAGGGTATGAAGGGAGTACCGCACCGGGATCGGGCTGAAATAACCCGTAGACTCCGCAGTGTAGGAAGCGAGGCACCTCTTGTCAAGGCATAGCCCTGTGGTGGGGTCTGATCGACCCTGTGCGCTCTCGCATGCACATTTTGTGTTGACAACTGAGCCTATCCGCCCCAATATCCCAGACATGCAGTACAGGGCATGCTGCCCTCTGTGGCTCGGCCACAAGGCACGAGGAGGAGTCAGGATGCAACGCGGATACAGCAGCAAAGTCGATGAGCTCTTGTATGCTGGAACGATCGGGCAGGGAGTACAGCGCAGTCGGGATGGCGGCGAACACTGGGAGGCCGTCAATTACGGCTTACCGCCACAGTGCGATGTGCGCGCGCTGGTCGCGCACCCTCAGCATCATAGTCTCCTGTTCGCTGGCACCGACCATGGTTGTTTTCGCAGCCAGGATAGCGGCTTAAGCTGGAAGCCGATTCGCAGCATCGACGAGACCATCGAGGTGTGGAGTCTGTACATCTGTCCCCAAGATCCCGACCTGATCTTTGCCGGTACACGCCCAGCGCGGGTATATGGCAGCCACGATGGGGGACGGACCTGGGGGCAATTGGCGTTGGAGCTCCCGGCCACGACGCGGATCACCGGCATCGCGGTTGACCCCGAAGATAGCGACACCATCTACGTTGGCATCGAAGTGGGTGGTTTACTGCGGAGTGTCGATGGGGGCCGTCGGTGGGAGACAATCAATGAGGGGCTCACGGACCCCGATGTGCATGCGCTTTGTGTGTGCGCCTCGTCGCCACCCACCTTGCATGTGGCCACGGCCTCGGATATTTTCCGGAGTTGCGACTGGGGCGAGCATTGGGCGGCACTGCGCCTGAAAGATGATTTGGCTTTGACCTATTTTCGGAGTCTGGCGGTCGCTCCCGACAACCCTGACGTGCTGTATGTCACGGCAGGTATGGCACCCTTTGGCGATGAAGGCGCCTTGTATCGGTCCGTCGATATGGGTGCAACCTGGACACGGTTCCAGGGGGACGTCGCCCTGCAGAGTACCCTCTGGACGGTCACCATGAATCCCCTCCAACCCCGCCATCTGTTCGCCGGAACGCTCTGCGGGCAACTCCTGGGGACCTTCGATGGGGGGCGCTCCTGGCAAGAGTATGCCACTGGGTTTGAGGATCTGCGCGTACTCCTCTGTGTGCCGGCGTAAATCGAGTCAAAGTTCAAGGTTCAAGATCTCGCGTTGGAGGCTTGTTATCCCTGGACTGTGATCCCTGTCGTGGCCAAGAGCCTGAAACGCTGGTGAAGGATAGGGCGATGTCCATTGTTCATACGACCTGTACCCGCGACTGCCCCGATGCCTGTGCGGTGATCGCCCATGTAGAGAACGGCCGGGTGGTGAGACTAGAGGGCAATGCCGACCACCCGCTCACGCGCGGGTTTCTGTGCAAAAAGACCTATCAATATCCCTCACGGGTCTACAGCTCAAACCGTATTCTGCACCCGCTCCAGCGCACCAAAGGGGGGTGGCGCCGCATCGCCTGGAATGACGCCTTCGATACGCTGGCGGAGTGGCTCACCACCTTGAAGGCACAGGACGGCTCGCTGGCGGTGCTGCATTATCAGAGTGCTGGTTCTATGGGCCTTTTGAAGGCGCTCAATAGTCGTTTTTTCAACCTCTGGGGCGGTGTCACCGAGGCGGTGGGGAGCCTGTGTTCGGGTGCTGGAATCGCCGGGCAGCTCAGGAGCTATGGCGCCGTGCGCAGCCATGCCCCCCAGGATCTCTTGAATAGCCGCACGATCCTGATCTGGGGGCGTAACCCCATCGTCACCAATATCCATATGCTCCCCTTGCTGAAGGCCGCCAGGGACCGCGGAGCGACGGTGGTGGTCATCGACCCTCGCCGCACGGAGACGGTGAAATATGCTGACCAGCATGTGGCACTGAAGCCGGGGGGCGATGCCTATCTGGCCATTGGACTGGCGCAGTCGCTGTTGCGGCAAGGACTGGTGGACTGGGAGTTTCTGACCACCGCCACGGCCAATCTCGCTGATTTTCAGAAAGTGTTAGAGGGTGTCGATCAAGAAACGATCCTCAAGCAGACGGGGTTATCCGCTGAGACTATCGACGCCCTGGCGTGGCGCTATGGCACCCAGAAGCCGGGGAGCATTCATCTGGGCATGGGGCCGCAGCGCTGGATGGCTGGCGCCGAGGTGTTCCAACTCATCGATGCGCT
>JBKPCR010000287.1:0-11997 GCA_046727435.1 bacterium
GCGACTTCAAGGGCGTCATCGTGGGCGGTCACCTCGGCGCCATGCGCACGGGGGCCATTGGCGGCGTCGCCATCAAGCACATGGCACGCCCAGACGCCTCCCGCGCCGCCATCCTCGGCTCAGGCCGGCAGGCCCGGACGCACCTCGAGGCCGCTGCCGTGGTGCGCCACTTCGCCTCGGTCAAGGTCTACAGCCCGAACGCCACCAACCGCGAGGCCTTCGCCAGCGAGATGATGCGCTCTTCGGCGCTGGCCACAAACTGGCATCCGCATGCCTTGCACTGATGATTTTGTTTGCCGCTGTGAATATGGCCGTTTTTCTTGAATTGGCTCGACCCACACCCTGGGCACGCGTCTCTGACAACCATGGCTGCCGTTGGCCTCCGGCCTTGGCGATGGTGTTTTTGACCAACAGTAGCACGGAATTGGGTCACGAACATTACCGGTATAGCACTACCGTCATTGACACGCCCTCTCATTCCCGCTATGTTTGCCCTCAATCATCAGGCGTGAGGCTAGGCCGCCGTCTCGCACGGCTGTGGCCCCCAGGAAACGAAATGCCGATGGGGAAACGTTCATGATGTTCGTGGTCCGCGCACCTGTGTGCCGTGACAGGCGCATGCGTCTGACAGGCATACCGTCTCTGCACTGATCGTGTAGAGCGGATGACCACCTTGCGAGCGCAGAAAGGCCGCGACGTGAGCCTGATCCCCGCACTCACCGACCAGTTGTTCCTCATGGATCCCTCCCCCACCTACGAGCAGTTACATGCCCAGGGCGTGAGCGGCTGGGACGAAGACCGCCAGATGTGGCTGATTTGGGGCTACGCCGAGACTCACGAGGCGCTCAAGAGCCCGCAGCTTTCAGTGCATACGGCGGGAGCGCGGCTGGGGCAGGCTGGCCCACGTTACGCGCCCGTCGTTGAGGCGGTGTCCCGCTTCCTCACTCGCGTGGATGGTCCCGCGCACAGTCGGATCCGAGGTCTGCTGCTCCGGGCCTTTACCCCCCGGGCGGTGGAGAAGATGGAGGACACCATCCGCACGTGTGTCATAGAACTCTTGGGGCCGCATCTCGACACCGGTAGAATGGACGTCGTCACCGATTTGGCTATCCCCCTCCCGCTGACAGTCATTGGCACGATGCTGGGTGTGCCGCGAGAAGACCACGTCCAGGTGAAAACCTGGGCCAGCGCATTGGGAGGCATTGCCGACCTCGACCCCAATCCTGAGGTGCAGGAGCGGGCCCTCCAGGCATTGGAGGCTTTCCGCGACTATGTGGGGCGCCTCATCGCCAAGCACCAGCGCCAACCTGGGGATGATCTGTTAGGTGCACTGGTGACAGTCGAGGAGGCCGGAGACCGGATCTCGCCCAATGAACTGGTGGCCATCTGCCAGGTGCTCCTCATCGCTGGGCACGAGACTACTACCTGCCTCCTCGGCAATGCCGTGCAGCTGCTGCTGGCCCATCCCGACGTCCTGGAGGTGGTGCGCCAGACTCCCCAGTTGCTGCCAGGCTTCATCGAGGAGGTTCTGCGCTACGACAGCCCCGTGCAGGTCCGCACCCGGCTAGCGACTCAAGAGCTGCCGCTTGGGGGACAGCAGGTTGCCGCGGGCCAGGCTTTGCTTCTCCTGTTGGGGGCAGCCAATCGCGACCCGCGTGTGTTCAGGGATCCCGACCAGTTCGATATCCAGCGGACGCCCAACCACCATCTGGCCTTCGGCGAGGGGCCCCACTATTGCCTGGGCGCAGCTCTGGCACGCCTGGAGGGCCGGATTGCCGCGGAGATCCTCCTGGAGAAGATGCCGAAGCTAGCCCTGGCCCCTGGGTCGCAGTTACGTCGGCAGCCCAATTTTAGCCTGCGGAGCTGGGAATCGTTGCCGATAGTGTTCGCGTGATGGCTGTCACCTGGTTCTGTTGCAAGAAGTACCGGTGATCTGCCACAACGAGCCCGACAGTATCGACCTCAGATCATCGGAGACCGGCCATGAGTGATCCTTCCCCGTTTAAATGGCGCCACTTTGCAGCCGACATCATCCTCTGGCCCGTGCGGTGGTATCTGCGCTATGCCTTGAGCTAACGTGATGTCGAAGAACTCCTGCGGGAGCGCGGCATATGGGTCGACCACACCACGGTGTTTCGCTGGGTGCAACGCTATGCCCCGGAGCTAGACAGGCGATGTCGGCCGTCTCTGTGTGCGACCAATGATTCATACGGCGTCGATGAAACCTACATCAAGATTAAAAAGCAGTGGCACGACCTCTACCGGGCCGTCGACTCGACGGGAGCCACGCTGGACTTCATGTTGAGCGCCAACCGCGATGCCGACGCAGCTGAGCGCTTTTTCCGCCAGGTGCTCCACGCCTCACATACGTGCACACCCCGTGTCATCACCGTGGACCAGCACGCCGCGTATCCGCCCGCTTTCGAGGCTCTCCAACAGGAGAGCATGCTCCCAGAGAGCTGTGTGCTCAGGCAGTGCAAGTATTTGAATAATGTGGTGGAGCAGGATCATAGGTTCGTAAGACGCCAGGTGAACATTGGCTTGGGATTTGGAGGCTTCCACACGGCGCAGCGGCGTATGGTAAAAATATTCAGACCGCCTTCATGAGGAGGGGAACGGGAGTTGGAGTGATCGACATATCTATGGCTGGACCGGATTGACAATCAAAAGCCCTTCCTCTTGGGCAGTCTCACATAGTCTTATGTCAGCACAGACAAAGTAATCCGTCATGTCACGGCGATGCAAATCCAAGGCAACAGCCAGCTGTAACGCATCGAAGGTACGGCAACGGCGTCGCCTGTAGGCGACGATAAGACGCTCTGCTTCCCGATAATGGGGTTCTGTCACACGTACATGCTGAAATTGACCCTGCGCGATATCGCGCAGCAAACGCTGACGCAGGCCTTCAAAATCTGTCTCCGTGATTTCTCCTGTACGCAGCTTGATGGCAAACGCGTGTTGGGCTTCAACAATGCCAAGGCGGGAGATATAGTGACGAGAACCGCGCTCCTGGACGAACCGCGTGACTTCTACCGTCCCATCTTCTGGGTGGTAATACTTCACCAGGGCACTCGTGTCGAGGAAAGAGTTGGCCATCTAGCGCTCATCACGCTCAGCAGTCACGACGCCTGCCATTGCACCCTGAATCTTCGAAAGGCTCCTACGCACCTCCTCAAGGCTCGGGGCATTGCGGGATTGCTCGGTACACCATTGTGTGAACTCCGGACCGAACAAGTCTTCCTGTGCTTCGCCATCTTCAGCAAT
Organism: bacterium; assembly: GCA_046727435.1. Classification (GTDB taxonomy): domain Bacteria; phylum Tectomicrobia; class Entotheonellia; order J063; family CAVPRW01; genus CAVPRW01. The sequence continues at coordinate 3,265 of JBKPCR010000287.1, forward strand.
CGTGATTGTGACGCGCTGATGCTCTTCCAGACCGAGCGGCTCCAACGGACGAAGCACACCGTTTTCATAAATGGCCTCGATCGGTTTGCTCATCATCACCCCCTTGCGGCATCCTTGATCGCTTTTGATAGGCGCACACATGGCATGCGCGCCGTCAAACACTCATGCGGCTTTGCGATGGTCGTCCCTGAGCTGCCCACGAAGACCAGGGTCCCGTCAAATGGGTCCATCGCGTATCGGTTTGGGATAGACAACAGACAAGACGACCACCTGATCCATGTCTGGGGATCCGGGTCGGCGCTCCTCTCAGAAGACACATGCAGACACCATATGCCCCCGCACAAACCGCGTCAGAACATTGTTTACGTCAGTGGGGAATGAAGCCGACCGTGTTGGACCAACATAACCTATCGGATTTACACATATTGGCCCTCTCGCCTTCGGGGCCTTCTCCTGTACCTCGTGCAGCTCTGGGTGCTGGTCAAGCGGATGTTTCCCAAACAAGGTCGAGTTCACTCCCCACCAGCGTAAAGGATGTTGTGACGTGGGCTGCCCCCGCACACCTTCGCTACATTGGAGCGCTTGGGATCGGGCCAACGCTTTGACGAAGCCTCCCCATCTGGACCCATGAGCGCTCCACTCGAGCGCTTGCCGGACAAAAGATCGCATGTCCTGTCTTGTCTGATGACTCACAGAACGGATGTGGTGGCGACCCAAGTGGAGGAAGCTCAGCAGACAAGAGACGAGCATCCCACACCAACTCCAGATTTCACGGTTGAAGAAGTCGGTGGCCAGCAACATGTCCAGGTGGGACCGGATGAACTCCCGCCACGTCACGGTCCTTTGACGCTCAGGGACGCGGGAGATGCCATGGCGCTTGAGGATATTGCCCACCGCTTGGTCGCTGATCGTGTATCCCAGATGATTCAAGGCGCCCTGAATGCGGTCATAGCCCCAGCTACGGTTCTCTCGTGCCATGCGGACCACCAAGTCTTCAGTCTCTTTGCTTAAGCGGGGACGTCCTCCCGACTGGTGTGGCTTGGAGGTGTCCACCTGCTGGTCGGCAAACGTGCGGTTCCAGGCAAGGATGGTATCAGGCCGGGCCACGGTGCCGATTTTTTCAGCGCCTTCTTGCCCAGCTTGGCGCCAAGCTCAGCGAGTGCCTTGCGCTCGCAGTCGGTCAGCTGCACGCGACCGTCGATCTGGTTGTGCAGGATGCGATTTTCTGCCACGAGATAGTCATTGCGAAGCCGGAGGTGGTCGTTCACCGACTCTGAGACGGACTCTAGTAGCTTCTTCCAGCTCATACCTCGCTCCACCTCTGCCACGACGTCCGACATGGGCTGTAGTATGGGCCATATCAGGCTGCAATTCAAGATGAGGCGAGATCAAGGGTTAGCCCGTAAACGTCAGGAAAATAGTGTGTTCCAATATTTTGACCGTACGGGTCGAAGAGTTGCCCGACGCGGCATAATCCCCAGCTTCTCCATGCTCTCGTGTACCGACGCTGCCGTACCTGTTCGGCATTCGACCGCTGGCTAGGCGTGCAGGGCTTGTTCGATCCGATCGAGATGGCCGCGACGATGCACCGCACGCCTCAGGATGCTCGCCTGCCCACCCCGCTCGATCTGCGTCACCATCTCAGCTGACAGCTGCTCCAGGGCTTGATCGATCGCCTCCGCCGCGTCGAGGGCTAACTGTGCAGCCGTGCGTGGCGGGAGGACCGTTGCCAGGACGCGCACCCCCTCATTAATGGTGTCGGCATCCGTCGGAGCAGGTTTGACGCCATCGCGCTCCCAGCCCCGCAACAGGGCCAGCCGTTGCCGATCCCAGAAGGCCAGGTGGGCCAGTGTGATCGCCACCGTCCAGCCATTGGGCAGCGGACGCGTGAGGTCATCATCGCTCAAGCGTGCGACCAGCGTGCGGAGCCGTTGCCGTTCGTGTGTGTTTTCTGTGGCGTACGCTCGTTCCATGGGCATCTCTCCTCTGTTCCAGGCTCTCACCGACATGACGCCGTCCGTGCCATCTGACCGCTTCGGCAGCCAGCGCACCTCGTCCGGAGGGACGAGGTCTGGCGCCGTCCCGCCATTGAGATCATACTCGGCCAAACGGGTGGGGACAAGGTCCTGCATGCGATCCGGTCGCACCGATGGTGTTCGTGCAGCAGCAGCGGTTCCTACATGGACCGGTTGAGGCGAACAAAGGTACCGAACGTTTCACAGTTTATTTGAAGGTCTGACTGATCACTGGGTTGCGAACGATGTAACCACGATAAACCCTGCTCGACATGAGGGGGTTACACATCATGTCACCATTGATTTTATTGCGTTTATAAGACCCTATGAAACTTTTGAGCCTGTTGTTCGGTTCGACCGATTGTCGCTCAACGGCGGCAGGGGATGTCTCACCGTCGCGGCCTTGGATTGACTGAGTGGGGAAGGCAGATCAGCCGGGACTGGATTCGTCCCCCCGGAAACGTCTGGGTAATCATGTCGTCCTTCACCCGGACATCGGGCTCCCGGCTCATTTGGGGTTCCAGGAGCAGCCAGCGGAAAATGTACGGTTAGGGGGTACTGACTGATTGGCTTATCGGGTATTATATTGTAAAACCATCGACTTAGAGCCATTCCCATGATTGGAACCAACAGACGAGTATGCGACCTGACATGGTGACATCTGTCAGTAGGTGGCCAAAAACCCCATAAAATTTGCTGAGGCAAGTGTATTGATTTTCCATGAGTTACGGACTTGCGCTTGCCCTGGCCCAAAAGTAATGTTTTGTGCCAAGGCGCTTACCGTACATTTTCCACTGGCTGCTCCTGGAACCCCTGTTTCGACGTGCATGCTGTCCCGGAGGTACCGGCTCGCCGCATGCAAAAGGCCTTGATTTCGACGGTTGCCTGGTGGACGCATGGCTTGCGAACGGGATCGCCTGCGGCGGCTCGGCTCGAGCGGATCCAGCTGCGCGCCGGCGCATCACGCCAGGGGAGCCAGAGAAGAGAGGCTGGGTCTTCAGGATCGGCGTGCTGGGCGCTTCCGCTGCGGCGGGTGGACGTCGCCCAACCCAGCGATGCCGCGGACGGCGCGTCGCGCCGCCGCCGATCACCACCGTGAGGCGGTGTGCCATACACGGTGTCACGGCACTGGGCGAGCCTTCGCGAGTCGGCGGCATGCCCCACCGACCTCAAGGGAGTCGTGGCCATGTGTGAGGGGTGCACGCCTCCCAATCAAAGCTCGCCAACACATCTTAGCTCTGCGTCATTTTTGGTGAGAGCCATCTGGCCGTCCTATCGCTCACAGATGTCATCGTTCGGAGTCGGTGTTTTGAGCTCCCGTTCCTCGCCCGGCGTGCTATGCGCGAGACCTGATGGCGTGCCAGGCCCAGATGGCGCATGAGCGCGCCGCCGAGCAGCCGCCCGTGAGCCCGCAGGTCAGGGCCTGTGGCCCCGTGGGCGCCACGATGGACGCCGACATCGGACACCACAAGGCCCTGGCGACACTGCGGGTCTGCTTGGAGTTGCCAGGCGATGATCTCGAGCCCCAGTCCAGCCCGTCCCCGGCCTGGTACCTCCTGGATCTGCTGACGTGTGCCGAGCCGGTCCAGGAGACCCCGGCCCCGGATGCCACGCTCGTCCTGGCCTGTATGGAGGCCCAGGGATCCCCAGTCCTCTGGTAAGCCGGGCCGCGAAAGGGGCATGGGCTGTCCTTCGGAAACTCACCAACAGGAGGAACCTCCATGTGGCAAGAATTTAAAGCCTTTATCATGCGCGGCAGCGTCGTCGATCTGGCGGTCGGCATCATTATCGGCGCGGCCTTCGGGCGGATCGTGAGTTCCCTGGTCACTGATATGTTGGTGCCGCCCATCGGGCTACTGCTGGGCCGGGTCGATTTCTCCAACTTGTTCCTCAACCTCTCGAGCCAGCCCTATGCGACGCTGGCCGAGGCCAAAGCGGCCGGCGCCGCGACCATCAACTACGGGCTGTTCCTCAACACGGTAATCGAGTTCCTCATCGTGGCCCTGGCGGTGTTTCTGCTGATCCGCCTCCTCAATCGCCTGTACCAGGCCCCGCCGGCGACGCCCACGACCAAGGCGTGTCCCTATTGCATTGCGGTGATCCCCTTGGCCGCGAGCCGTTGCCCCCAGTGCACCTCTGATCTCGGGGCGGCGTAAGACGGACTCCGCGTCTCGGTCGGGCGTGCGTCTGGAAACGCGAGGGCAGTACAGGTGGTCCTTGGACAGGGCGGTCTGGCGGCTGTGCCAGCCACGGCCATTGCGGAGCGGACGTCCAGCCCCAGGGCTGGTATCGGTTCCCTTCATGCCGCCAGCGGATGCGTGTCACCGGGTGATTTTTCTGGGACCACGTCTGTGTCACGCCGCCCGCATCAGCCGCCCACGTGATGGGTCCTGATCGAGTTGGGACGGGACCGCAGGCCGATCCTTCTGGAAACGGGAGCGCGCGACGGCGCGTTGGCGTATCCGGAGGTGGGTCGAGGCATGGCATCGGACGTGTGCGGCGGTCCACGGCTCACGGGTGAAGATGCGTCGACCATGCACGTCCTGTCCGCAAAAAGGGCTCGGCGCTCTTTTGACCACGCGGCCGCGTCCGACTGGCTGTATAGTATAAGTGGACATGGTAGAATGGCTGGTCACAGGCGCCATGAGACACACGGAGGAGCGGCACCTGGGGACGGCCTGTCTGGTGTGGGCGAGTGGTCCGGGCGGGGCTGTGCATCAGCGCTGAGGCCAGGGGCTCTGAGACGTGTGTGGGGCAACACAGGCTGTCCGATAGAGAGGAGGACCGTCCTATGAAACAGAGAGTGCTGAGACGGAGTATGCTCGTCGGCATGTGTCTGGGGCTATTTGTGGTGGGGTTCTTATGTGGGTCGGTGAGTCAGCGGCAGGCCGGCGCGCAGCTGCCAGGGATCGGCCAGGGTGCGCTAGGCTCTGTGACCGAACTCGGGTCCTCCATTGTCGAGATGCAGCAGCACGTCAACGGGCTGCAAAAAAACCTCGATACCCTGAAAAAGATCCAAGGCGCCCTCGGGGGCGGGAGGTAGCCCGGTGCTTCGGTGGGGGGAGGAGAGATACCTGCTGGGCCTTCGGGCGACGATGCTTCCAGACTTCGGGCGAGAGGTGATGCCACTCGAGCACCCGGCGGACCCCCCGGTGGTCCAGCGAGACGTGATACGCCGCCTGGACCATCCGGGCTAGCTCGTGATCGGTACATGTAGGGAATTGAGAACATCGGGGGGTTTGCTCGATAACATCGCTCACTTTCAGCTCACCATTAGGCTCTTACGCGAATGGCATTAAGTTAATTTCTGAGCTCTTGCTGTACCAACTGCTGATGCAGTGCCTGCCGGGATTTGATCATGAACGGGAAGCTCTTGGGCCGCCGTTTTTTGACGCGTGGCTCCACGCGATGAGGTTGCCTGGGGTTGCCGACACGCTGTTCTTTGGGCTCGTTCTTATTCCCGGGGAAGCATTGGCTAGCACCGAGATCGAAACGAAAACTGTTCCTAATGAGGGTATCCGCCGATCAGCTCGGAATGCATTATTCATGGGGCTGGCGGGCGAGATGGTCGGCGGGATAGCCGGCGGGTTGCTCGCCGTACTAGGCTATGGATTGGGCTTCAAGCCAATTAACGGGGTGCTCTCCGTCCTGGGCTTCGTGCTAAGCTTCGGGCTGGCCGCCGCGATGCGCTACGGCGGGTATACGTGCCTTCAGCACCGTAGACTCCGGCGCTTACTCGTCCGGCACGGCGTTACCCCTCGGCATTATGTGAAATTCCTGGACTATGCCGCCGAGCGCATTTTCCTCCGGAAAGTCGGGGGCGGCTATATGTTCATCCAGCGGCTTCTGCAGGACTATCTCGCCGCGCACCATATGGAACCACGCGATGCTCCCAACCGGGAGCCTCGTATAGCTCTTGATTAACTAAAAGGAGGTACTAATGGACCCCCTCACCAGTCTCGTCACTGCCCTGGCCGCCGGCGCGGCCGTGACGCTCCACGCGACGGTGGAGCAGGCGGCCAAGACGGCTACGCCGCCTTGAACGAGCTGTTGACCCACCCATACACGCGGGGCCCCATCAGCATGATGGCCAAACCGCCCTCGGTGGTGCTCTCAACCGTACAACGACAGCCTCGATCGGGTGCGCCGGGTGTCCGATCAGGCACAGAGGAGCTGGGCTATGGAAGGCAGCGGAGCGGTCAGGCAGGAGACGGCATTCTGGACGCGGGTGCGGCGCCATCTGCTCCGATACGGCGGTGAATTCGTCGATTTCGTGCCGGTCCGGGCCGAGGGGGCGTTCATCTACGACGCCCAGGGGCGGCGCGTGCTGGACTTCACGTCCGGCCAGATGAGCGCGATCCTCGGGCATTCACACCCGGAAATCGTGGCCACCGTGCGCGACAGCATCGGGCGTCTCGATCATCTCTTCTCCTCGATGGTCAGCCCGCCGGTTGTCGATCTCGCGGAGGGTTTGGCCCGGTTGGTGCCGAGCCTGCCGAAAGTGCTGCTGCTGTCCACCGGCGGGGAGGCGAATGAGGCGGCGCTGAAGATCGCGAAACTGGTGACTGGGGGCTGGGAGGTCGTGGGGTTCGCCCAATCCTGGCATGGCATGACCGGCGCCGCGGCATCCGCGACCTACAAGGCCGGGCGGCGAGGCTATGGGCCGATGGCGGTCGGGTCCTTCGCCATCGCCGCGCCAAACGCCTACCGCCCGCGCTTTCCCGGCGTCGAGTGGCAGGCCGAGCTCGACGACGCGTTCGACCTGCTGGACCGACAAAGCACCGGCAATCTGGCCGCCTTCATTGCGGAGCCCCTCCTGAGCAGCGGGGGCATCATCGAGTTGCCCGACGGGTATCTCGCCGCGCTCAAGCACAAATGTGCCGAGCGCGGGATGCTGCTGATCCTGGATGAGGCGCAGACCGGCATGGGGCGCACAGGCACGATGTTCGCCTTCGAGCGCGAGGGCGTGACGCCGGACCTGCTCGTGCTCTCCAAGACGCTCGGGGCCGGCCTGCCGCTGGCGGCCGTGATGACCGGCGAGGCGATCGCGCAGTCCTGCGACGAGCGCGGCTTCCTGTTCTATACCACGCATGCCAGCGATCCCCTGCCGGCCGCCGTCGGCGTGAAGGTGCTCGAGGTGGTGCAGCGAGACGGGCTGGCGGCTCGGGCGGCCGCGCTCGGCCATCGGCTGAAAGGCGGCCTTCGCGATCTCCAGCGGCAGCATCGCTGCATCGGTGACGTGCGTGGGCGCGGCCTGCTGCTCGGGATCGAGTTCGAGGCCCACGACGGCGGGCACGGCCTGTCCGCTCAGGCGCTGTCGGATGCGGTGACGGCCACCGCGCTGACGCTCGGACTCAGCGCCAACATCGTGCGCGCCGGCGCCTCCGCCGGGGTGATGCGGATCGCCCCGCCGCTGACCGTCACCGAGGCCGAAATCGATCTCGGCCTCGAGCTGCTCGGGGCCGCCATCGAGCGGACCCTGACGCATGGCGCCTGAGGCGCGTCGCTGCCGTCGGCGGGATGCAACGTACTTCGCCTTGATCCGTGCGGGGGAACGGGTTTGCGCACGTCGCCAGGCGGCGAAGGTCACCACGCTGGGGTTTCAGTTCGCCGCGCACGAGACAGAGCCGGTCAGAGTGGCCACCTAGGAGCCTGCAGAGCGGGCCTCGTCGGTGCCGAGTTGACAGAATGGCCGATCTGGGAACTCCCGAGCGGGAAGGGGTTTTTCTAGTGGTCCGCCGCGAGGAGCAAACGGGGGCACGGGGGCGGGCTGCAGGTAGGCTTCTTGACACGCGTGACGATGATGGTGCATAATAGGACACCGTGACCATATCCTCAAGGCTCTCAGGCCTGTATGCTCGATCACTCGTGGCCCAGCAGGAGGCTCCCCGGTGTCACCCACGCGCCCTGTCCCTCCCGGGGGTGAGGCATCCGAGGTGCACGCGTCCAGCCATCTCGGCGCCGCCCGGCCCCGCCGGCTTGTCCCGACGCCCCTCGAGGTGGCGGTCGGCGAAGCCGTCTTTCGCTACCAGTTGCAACAGCCCGTGGCGGATGCGCCACAGCCCACACACTACTACCTCGCCCTGCAGGGGCGGGATCCCGAGGCCGCCGTCCTGCAGCGCCTCGGGCCCGCAGTGCACCCGTTCTCGCGCTGCCAGGTAACGGCCCGCGACGGGGTGGTCGACCGGGTGACCGGCGTCCAAGGCATGATCCTGCAGGTGGCCCGGCTCGTCTGGGTGCACGCCGCGGCGGTGGAGGCCGTGGGCGGGTATTACTGCACGCATCGGCACGCCGCCGGCTTCCGCTACCACGTGGCGCCCAATAAGGGCCAATGGGCCGTCACGGCCGCCCACCTCCTCTGGCGGGTGTAACGCCCCGCGGCCTCGACGGCCGCCGGTTCGCCACCCGCGGGTGCCTCGCACGACCGACCGGCGATCGTTACCCCTCCCGCGGGGTCCAGAACAAACTTTTTTCCGAAACATCTTTGTTCCCAGGCGGTGGTGCCGATGGGCGCCGACGCGCGGCACGATCCCGTTCCCGCCCCGGGCCGCGTCCAGGTCCGCCCCTCTCCTTAGCTCGACTTTAGCCATTTTGGACAGCTCATGAACGGCACGGTAAGCGAGAGAACCTCGAGGACGATGGGAGGTCTACGCTGCTTACAGCGCCCAAGGCATGTGCGATCTTGATGACCACCTGCGCTCCCGTGTTCACGAAGCGG
>JBKPCR010000288.1:0-4841 GCA_046727435.1 bacterium
AGCCAGGTGCGCACGCTTGAGCGTCCCTCGAAGGTCCCTAGACGTGTGAAGCTCTGAATCCAGACCTCCTGGGCCAAATCCTCGGCATCCTCGCGGCAGGCCGTCAGACGATAGAGGTACGATTTGATTATCCCCTGATGCCGCAGCACCAACTGCGCAAAGGCGTCTTCATCACCGGATGTCGCCTGGGCAACCAGATCGCTATCGCTGATCTCCATCGGTCTTCACCACCATAGCGCGTGAGCTGCTTTACGGGTTTGGGGCTTCAGGTGCCGCCATGCACTCGATGATCACACCGTCAAGATGCGTGCCCCACCCAGTCTCCGCATCCAGGGTCGATGGTCGGGTCTATAGCCCTCCGACCAGTGTTGATGGAATGGGCATGATTCTCCTGACCTGCCATCCGAACGAGTGGGGTGGTTGCATAGGCCCCGCTTAGGATGGCTCATTATAGAGGTGACAGGCCACCTGGTGGCCGTTGGTGGCTGAACGCAAGGCCGGCTCGATCTCAGAACAGACGGGCTTGGCGAATGGACAGCGAGGGTGGAAACGGCAGCCGGCAGGAGGATTCAACGGACTGGGCACCTCACCTGGGATGATGATTTCCTCACGTTGCTCATCTGGGTGTGAGGGCAAGGCGGCGGAGAACAGGGCTTGTGTGTACGGATGGAGCGGTTTGTGTCGCAGCTCGTCGCTGGTGCCGAATTCGACGATCTTGCCCAGGTACATGACGGCGATGTTCGTGCTGAGATGCAGGACAGCCGCTAGGTCATGGGCGATCAGCAGGTAGCTGAGACCGAATTGCTGTTGCAGGTCTTGCAACAAATTCATGATCTGCGCGCGGATGGAGACATCCAGCGCCGAAACCGGCTCATCCAGCACAATCAAACTCGGGTTCAACGATAGGGCACGGGCGATGGCAATGCGCTGGCGCTGACCACCGCTGAATTCGTGTGGGAACAGATTACTGGCCCCGGGGTTCAGCCCCACCAAACGCAGCAACTCCTGCACGCGCTCCCGCATCTGCGCTTTGGGTAGCGGTTCGTTGACGACCACTGGCTCGGCGATGATGTCGCCGACGCGGATGCGTGGGTTCAGCGAGCTGAAGGGATCCTGGAACACGGCTTGCATGCCGCGTCGGTATGTCTTCAGTTCGTCCTTCTTGAGAGTTTGAATGTCGTGGCCGCGAAAAATGATGGTGCCACTCGTCGGTTTCTCCAACATCAAGAGAAGCTTCGACGTCGTGGTCTTGCCACATCCCGACTCGCCTACCAAGCCGAGCGTCTCCCCCGTGCCAATGGTATAGGACACACCGTCTACAGCTTTCACCCAGCCGATAGGCTTTTGGAAAATCACACCCTTCATGACCGGGAAATGTTTTTTTAGATCACGAATTTCTACTAACGTATCGCTCATCGTCGCTCCCAGAGCCAGCAACGGGTGAAGTGTTGATCGCCAACCTGATATTCGGGTGGCACCTCGCGGTGACAGCGGTCCTCGGCTTTGGGGCAGCGAGGGCTGAATGGACAACCGGTGGGGAGATTGGACAGATCCGGAGGCTGCCCTTCGATACTCCACAGCCGCTCTGTCTTGTTGGTGAGTTTGGGCATGGCGTTCAACAATGCCTCGGTATACGGATGCGCCGGTTGATTGAAGATGGTCCGCACCGGCGCCCGTTCGACGAGCTTCCCAGCATACATCACCGCGACTTTGTCGCACATCCTAGCTACAATGCCGATGTTATGAGTGATAAAGATCATTGCCAGGCCACTGCGCTGCTGAATATCCTTCAACAGGTTGAGGTATTGGGCCTGGATGGTGACATCAAGGCTAGTCGTCGGCTCGTCGGCGATGAGCAGGCGCGGCTCGCAGGAAATGCCGATGGCCCCCACGATGCGCTGACGCATGCCGCCGCTCATCTGATGGGGATATTCGCGCATGCGTACCTCGGGGGAGGAAATGCGCACTCCCCGCAGCAACTCCTTGACGCGTTCGGTCAAGGAGTGCCCCCGCATGCCGCGGTGGATTCGCAGCGGTTCGCCGATCTGGTCGCCAATGGTGAACAGGGGATTGAGTGACATCAGGGGGTCTTGCAGGATCATGGTGATCTGGCTGCCCCGCACGCGTTGCATCTCGCGCTCGGACTTGGTCAGCAGATTCTCCCCAGCGAACCAGAGCTCACCCCCGACGATCCGCGCCGCCGGGGGCAACAAGCGCAGGATGGAGAGCGACGTCACGGTCTTGCCGCTGCCGGACTCTCCCACGATCCCCATGGTTTCGCCCTCGTTCAGCGTGAAGCTTACCCCATCGACAGCTTTGACAACGCGCGTCCCCTTCGCCGAGACAAAATAGGTTCGAAGTTGTTTGATGTCGAGCAACGGTTCAGTCATTGTCTCCTCAAAAACCAGGACCGAGCGATATGTCTTGCCTCCTCAGTCCTCAGCACTCAGTCCTCAGTTCTGTCTTCTACAATTGTCGTAATTGCGGATCGGACCAGACGCGGAACCAATCACCGAGCAGGTTAGCGGCCAATACCACCAACATAATGCATAGGCCCGGCAACACACTCAACCACCAGTAGCCGGCCATGAGCCCCGACTTGCCCTCGGCGAGCATCAACCCCCAGGCCGGTTCCGGTGGCGCCACCCCCACGCCGAGGAAGCTCAGCGTCGCTTCGGTGATGATAGATACGCCGATCTGCAACGTGGCGATCACAATTGCGCTGTTGGCCACATTAGGCAGAATGTGCGTCCACATAATCTTGGCCCGGCTACACCCAGCAACGGTCGCTAAGCGCACGTAATCCCGTTCTTTGAGGCTTAAGACCTCCCCACGTATGACCCGCGCATAGCGCGTCCAATAGACGAGCCCCAAGATGAGAATGATGTTCCATTTGCCCGGTTGCATCAGGACCGCGAACAAAATCGCGAAGGTGACCCCGGGCAACGCCAACCAGGCATCCGTGAGTCGCATAATCACCTGATCGACCCAGCCTCCCCTAAATCCTGACATAATCCCCAGGGTCGTGCCGAGGGTGCCAGCGAACAGCGAGGCGGTGACCCCCACCAGTAGGGAGATGCGTGCCCCAAAGATGAGCCGACTCAGTATATCGCGGCCCATGTGGTCCGTGCCCAAGATATATTCCCAACTCCCCCTATCCTGCCATACAGGAGGTCGATAGCGGTAGCGCAGGTTACCCACCTCGGGGTTGTGCGGGGCGAGGTAGTCAGCCGCGACAGCCGTGAAGATCAGGGTCGCCAGGATTAAGAGGGGGAAGATCGGTACCCTCTGCAGCACCGAGGCGACTTTCCTCCACCGCGTCAATTCAAAGGACTGCGCCGCGAACGTGTCGCCTGTCGCAACGGCTTGGCTAGTTTCCATAACGGATCCTCGGATCGATGTAGGCGTAGAGAATGTCCACGATCAGGTTGACGCCGACGAACATCAACCCGCCCATGAGCACTGTGGTTTGAACAACTGGGAAATCCCTGAAGGAGATACCTTCATACAGCAGCCGTCCGACGCCAGGCCAGGCGAAGACCGATTCCACTACCACCGCCACGTTGACCATCAACACCAGATTGATGCCGGCCAGCGTGAGGACGGGGATCACGGCATTTTTGAAGGCGTGTTTACTGATCACTAAACGCTCGGAAAGCCCCTTGATCCGGGCGAGCTTGATGTATTCGCTGCCCAAGACCTCGAGCATGGCTGACCGCGCCAGACGCATATGGGCGGCGGTGAACACCCACCCCAGCGAGAAGGCGGGCATGATGAGACTTCTCCAGCCCTCGGCGCCGGAACTGGGCAGCCAGTTGAGATAGACCGACAGGGTGAGGATGAGTATCAGGCCCACCCAGAAGCTGGGCAGGGACAAACCAAGAATGGCGAAGATCTTCCCGAAGTTGTCAAACCAGGTGTTGACACGTACTGCCGAGAAGATGCCGACCGGAATGCCGATCAATAACGAGATCGTCATGGCCACTGTGGCGAGCAGAATGGAGGCTGGGAGACGCTGGATATAAAGGTCGAGAGCGGGGATACGGTAATAGATCGATTTCCCGAAGTCGCCCCTGAGGAGGTTCTTGACGAACACGAAATACTGCAATACGATCGGCTGATCCAGGCCAAACTCCCGACGGATCGCCCGCAAATCTTCCTCTTTCGCACCCGGCTCGGCCATCAGGACAGCTGGGTCGCCCGTGACCCGCACCAGACAGAAGATTGTGATGCTCAAGAGAACCAAGGACACGATCGCGTACAGGACACGTCGGATGATATACCCTTGCATGGTTCTTCCTTCTTCGCTGTGCTATCGACGCCTGTCATTGGGGCCCCATAAAGCGCCACAGCAGCCGTTCTTGCCCTCTAGACGATCGTGCGCAACGCCATCCTGCCATCACGTCTGAGCACCTCGATCACTGTGCTACAGAAGACCTCATTTTCTTCATGCCAGTGCTACCATACATTGTACACTTTTCATGGCATATCGTACATGAGGTCTTGTTCGGAGTGAAGTATTTCTTCGCGGCAGTTTCCATCCATCCGCCATCCTGCTCCTCACGACCCCACCTCGGCGTGAGGCTGCAGCGCGCTGTCTCGACCCATCCACGTAGGGCCAAGCTCATGGTAACCTGTCCAACACATCAGACAATCCATACCATGAATTTGTTTCATGGTTGCGTGAAAGGTCCTTCATAATAGTGGGAGTTTCATCATAAATCAAGGGCGTTTCCGCCTCTCTTCTCTACGAGGGCGTGGTTCGATCTAGGGTTTTTTCAACTGGAGATCCTCATAAGGCCCTGAGTAGGCGAACTGCGGGATTATGCCGAGTCCTGAGA
>JBKPCR010000289.1:0-26653 GCA_046727435.1 bacterium
CCCGGGACCAACCTCATCAACGGGCACACCGCACCATTGTCCCTACGGCCTCACACGGCCCACTGCCTTGGCATGAGTATACCGCCGGCTGCCCCCCAGTTCCTTCCCGTTGCACGGCCGCGCAGCGGCATAAACACCCTCGTAAGAAACCGCGTCCCAACTAGGAATTTCGAGGGCGAAATGGGGAAATAAATGGCGTTCCACGCTTGACCGAAGCGGAAGAGCGAGCCGACTGTCCCCTCTTCAGAAGTGGCAAATACACACCCGTCTCCTAAAACGAGATCACTTGCAGAGCTTTCATAAACACACCAGTAATCAGGGCGGAATGATGCAGGAGCCCCACCCCTCTCAAGCGAAGACCAGAGCGCACGAATCTGCCCCCTTTTCGAAGCGGTGGCAGCGATATTCCGATTACGAAGATCACGGAGCATCCACCGAAACACTCCAGCTATGTCAGTTGACCGAAACTGCTCGCCGGCAAGACGGAGTACCTGCTGGCGAACTACTGGCGTCCTCAAAAAGTTCCGGATGACGGCTTGTTGCTGTACGGGGAATTCTCTCAGTTCGTCCTCCAAGGGGCCATCGAGTTGTACGTCGAGCCGTTCTAGCAATGCCGCTTGGGCTTGATCAGGAGTAATCGCGGTGGCCATCTGCTCGAAGAAATCATTTACCGCCCCGCCGAGCTGACCTCGAACGGCACTGGTACGGACCGCAAGCGTCCAGACGAACAGGCGGAGATCTTCAGAGTAATTCTCCGCTGGATCACCCCGATCAAGTGCCAGGAGGAGTGCGCCAAATTGGCCTTCCGCGTTCGCCAAGGCGTTTTCAACTCCAGTCTCTTGGCCACCATAGAAATAATTTGAGGCAGCGGCCTTTCGGGTCATGACCTCTATTGGTAGTCCGCTCCGCGCCATCTGCCATATCCAGTGGATCGTCTTCTTTTTCTTCTTTGCTTGTCGCGAGCAGAACCGGTTAAGCAAAAATTCAGGGATGAAGTGATTCCATTTCTGTTGGGGCACGTGTCTTCCCTTCCAATAAGCTTTAGAATTCCCTTCTCTTGACCAGAATAAATACATTACCGTGAGAAGGCGCGCGAGTATATGCACCAGCGGCGATAAGACTTAGATTACGACAGCAATAGACGGCACGGGAATGTTGGCGAGGGGTATGGATGAGAGTGTGGACCGGGGACGTCAGGACCGCGCGCCTACCACTTGCTCCGAAACTCCCGGATGACATCTTCCGGTGTAAGATTTAGGTACATCTCCGTCGTGGCCAGCCGATCATGGCCGAGGATGTCCTGCAAGGCTCTGGTCGAGGTATCTTTTGTCGGAACTACTTCCCTGAATATCCTTTTACATACTTATAAAACGTCAAGCGTGGAATGTTCAAGCCCCTATAGATATCCTGCACAGGAATAGTTTTATCTTCGTACATTTTCTTGGCCATCTGTAACTTCTTTTCCTCGCTCATGGGGGACTTTGGCCGGCCGCCCCTTTTGCCCCGAGCCCGCGCAGCGGTCAACCCGGCGTTCGTTCGTTCCCGGATGATATCCCGTTCAAACTCGGCAAGTGCGCCGAAAATATGGAAGATCAGTTTCCCTCCGCTGGTAGTCGTATCAATGCTTTCTGTTAAACTCTTAAACCCAATATTCCTGGCGTGAAGGTCAGTGAGTCTCTCGATCAGGTCCTTGAGCGGACGGCCAAGCCGATCGAGGCGCCAGACCACGAAACTATCCCATTCCCGGAGGAAATGAAGCGCTTCCTCCAGGCCTTTGCGGTCCTGCTTTGCCCCGCTGATCGTATCGGTGAAGATTTTGAGACAGCTGGCGGATTTGAGCGCATCCAGCTGTAAGCGGAGGTGTTGGTCTTGGGTCGAAACCCGGGCGTAGCCGATGAGTGCCATAGCCCTATTGTCCCAAAACTCATGAACGAATGCAATATCGAGATATTGATTGATAGATGGAGTTTATAGACACAGAATCAGCTATAAATCAGACATAAGACGTGCTGAGTGTTGAATGTCTATAAAACGAGGGTTTTTGAAACAAAGACCATACTTGGCACCCTTGCCGATAATGCAAGTTGTCGTAACTAGAATCGTGGTGAAATTTAATCAATAAAGACATTTGGCAGATATCTTTACGATGAGTGACGACGTTGTAAGCAGTCAGCTCCACGCCCTTTGTGCCCGCCCGCCTACCCAAGCGACTGAACGAGCGCGGTGTTGGGAGAGCCGCCCTTCCTCAGTTTAGACCGCTTCACTAGCGAACCCGGTACTCTCAGGCCGCCATGCCCTCGTCTAGCCACTGCTTGAATTTGGCGATTTGCTCGGCGGACCAGGCCCCATCGCAAGGCATAGAGCCATCGGCAACCCGCTCATAAATGTCGGCGGCATGGGCGCGGACATCCGCATAGTTCGACAGGTCAAAGTTGGCGATGTCCATCATCTCCTGAACATCCTTGTCTCGAAACATCGCTCGGATGTCGTGCGCAAAACTCAGTGTTGCCATGAGCATAGCCTCCTGACGAATAATCGAGCTGATGGGTGGGCCAGTTGGATGAAGCATTATAGGCCCATGGATGGATAGTCGAAACCAAAATGGTTTGTCGACAAAGCGAATGACGCCCGCTGTACGACGGCCCAACATTCGCCGTCACGGGCCGCCGGCCAAACGAGTCCGTTCGGTTTAAGCCGAGCCGCAAGCGGGCGGCGGTCCCGTGCACGGCCTGGTTGGGCGTCATGCCGGTACCACCGCAAAGGCCTGGATGAGGGTGAATGTCGTCCCCCATGTGTCGTGTCTGCCGAGTTCGTGTTCGACTTGCGCCAGCAGCTCGTCCAGACCCCTGTCCCCAATTAAGGCTTCCAGCCGTGGGCGCAAAGACGTGGCAAACTGTAAGGGCAGTCGCAGATAGGGATGGCCTGCGGGCAGCGCGATCACATGCGCGTTGATGCACGGTTCAAGGCCGAGTCCCCGAAGCAGTAAGGGTAGCTCGCGTCCCGCGTCGATGTTGCCTCCCGCGTCACGAAACCCCTCAGCGATCAGGCCGATCAGTCGCGTGGTCGCTGGCGCCTCGGGGTTCACGCGCCATGAGGCCGTATCGGGGTCCTCTAGGACGATCCAGCCGCCAGGTCTGACCAGGCGGCGGTAGACCGCGATTTGTTCCTCTGCCCGGCCCAGCGGGGCGATCTCGAATCGAGAGTGCACGAGATCAAACAACCCCGGCGGGAGCTGGCTGGCGAAGAGATCGTCTTTCGTAAGCGTGACGTTGCGCAGGCCTTCGGCTTCGGTGAAGACTTTCGCTCCGGCCAGCATTTTCTCATCGACGTCTGCCCCTACGATACTCCCGCTGGGACCCACCCATTCACTCAGGAGGCGTAGCCATCCCATGACCCCACACCCGATATCGAGGGCTCTTCGGCCGGAACTGTCGGGGAGTTGAGCAAGCAACGCCCGCCCGGCGGGCTCCCACACTCGGGACTGGAGTTGCAGCCGCTCGAGTTCCGCCGGTTGTCCAGCGAGTAGATATGACGTGCTTTCTTTACTCACGCATCGTCCTCCGTAGCGTTACAAATCATGCCGCCCAACGCTGGGCGTCAGGCGCGGCTGGAAGCCGCAGCGACGCAGGAGCGGAGGCTGTAAGCCGTCGCCTGCACGCCTTTGTTCGGCTGGGGGTGCCTCGTGGGGCTGGGGTGGGGTACCCCTCACCACGCGACGCCGACCCCACAGGTGTTCGCCTAGATGCCCGGTCCATATCCCTTCGCAGCTCCCCTGTGCCTGTCTATTGGATCACCTTGGTCGCCTGGAAAAGCAGCGGCGCCGGGATGGTGAGGCCGAGCGCCTTGGCGGTCTTGAGGTTGATCACGAACTCGAATGTGAGCGGCCGCTCGACGGGGAGATCGGCCGGCTGCGCCCCTTTCAAGATTTTGTCGACGTACGTGGCGGCGCGCCGATAGAGATCCTCGTGATGTGTACCATAGGAGATAAGCCCACCATCGTCTGTGTAATAACTGGCGATGTACATCCCTGGCAGACGGTGCTGGGCAGCCAGAGCGATGATCTGTCGGCGGTGCGCGATGAACAGCGGGTCCTGTTGCACGATGAACGCGCCCATGTGGGCCGCGGCCATGCCAGCGAAGGCGCGCTCCAGTTCGGACTCCTCGCGCACCTCGAAGGGATGCAGTGCCATCCCCAGCGACCAGGCCGCCGCCTGCATCTCGTGCAGCTGCGGCTGGTGGACCGCATACGTAGGATTGGCCAGATAACCAACTTGCGTGAGCTCTGGCAGAGCCTCCTTGAGCAGCTCCAGCCGCTTGGCCATCAACTCGCGGCCGCTCGTAGTCAAGCCGGTGAAGTTGCCCCCCGGCCGGGCGAGGCTGGCCACCGCACCAATCTCGATGGGCTCACTCACGGCCGCAAAGACGACGGGGAGCGTCGTTCCCATCTGTTTGACGGCCACGACAGCGGGGGTGTTCGTCGCGAACAGCACCGCCACCGGGAGCCGGACCAGGTCGGCCGCAAGCTCGGGGAGCCGATCGAGCGCGCCCAGCGCCCAGCGGTACTCGATGGCGATGTTCTGGCCCTCCACCCAGCCCCGCTCCCGCAACCCTTCACGGAACGCGTGGGCGAATACCGCATCGGTCTGGGCTGAACCGGAAGCCAGGAACCCGATCCGCGGCATGTTCCCGACCTGCTGCGCCCCGGCGTCATGGACGTGGGCCAGGATGGCGAAGGCCATCACGACGAAGGCAGCGATGCGTTTTTCCCTCATGGGTTCCTCCCTATGCCCGACGCCTTCCATCATTTGCTCTCTACTATCCTCGTGAAGCCGAACCATTTATTAACAGGCCATTTTGCCCTGATAAGACGATATGGGCGGGGTTTTCGGGCAATTTTGCCCGATGCTTGTTAGCAGCGCTCATAGGGCGCCATGACAACATCAACCTTATATCCCTGACGCGAGCCGCAGTCAAACCACCCCAACCCGCAATGAAGTCCGAACGTATGGGTTATTTTCGTGATGGATGAGGTTATACCAAAAACGGAGGTTTTTGGGACTCATCTTTACCAATTATGCTCTATAAACAATTACTTTTCCGTTATCAGCCAATAGGATGCTGCCCACATTGCCTTCGCGCCTGATCGGCTATTGGCTCTAATCCATAGTTGAACTAAGCGCTCCGCGCAACTTATGACCCTCCCTGAGTCCAAGCCATTCCTGCAGGGTTTGCAATGCGGTATCTAGCGACTATACCTCCTGTACATCTCAATCCGTCAACCTTCACGTACAGGAGGTATAGCCATGACTCAGCTGCGCCAACGGATGATCGAAGACCTGCAACTCAGAGGCCTGTCCGCACGGACCCAGGAGATGTATGTCCGGGCCATCCGCCAACTGGCGGAGCATGACCACAAGTCCCCCGACTGCATCACCGAAGAAGAACTCCGTGCCTACTTTCTCTATCTCAAAAACGTCAAGCACTACTCGCGCAGTGCCAGTACCATCGCCCTGTGCGGTATCAAGTTTTTCTATGAACACACCTTGCAGCGGGCATGGACCACCCTGACCTTCGTCAGACCCCCACGCGAAAAGAAACTCCCGGTCATCCTCAGTATCGCAGAGGTCCGCACCATTCTGGCACACCTCAAACTGCTGCGCTATCGGGTGTGTCTCACCACCATCTACGCCTGTGGTCTGCGCCTTCAGGAAGGCACCCACCTGCAGGTCCCTGACATTGACAGTGCCCGTATGCTGGTCCACGTGCGCGGTGGCACAGGCGCCAAGGACCGCTATGTGCCGCTCCCACAGCCAACCCTGGAGTTGCTGCGCCAGTACTGGAAAACGCACCGCCATCCCGTATGGATCTTTCCCGCTCCGGGGCGGGGGGTATCGCCATGCCCACGGCCACAGCACCCATGCCTAGAAGCAGTGTGCAAGGCGCCTTTCGCGCGGCCCTCACCGCCAGTGGTATCCATAAGCGGGCTGCGGGCCACACCCTCAGGCACAGCTATACCACCCATTTGCTTGCAGCAGGAGTGAACCTGCGCCTCATCCAGGAGTATTGGGGGCACAATACCCCGACCACCACCGCCATCTACACCCACCTGCCCCTCAAGGCCGATGCCCTCGCCCGCGATGCGCTCAATAGGCTTATGACAGACCTCTAACCGCCCCGGGAGCGCAGCCATGCTCGAGCTGGCGGACATCTTCCGGCGCTATGGCCCGGAGTATCGCGCCAAATTCAAAGACCGCATCCCCCAGAGCCACTTAGAGGCCATGGAGGCCATTGCACACTGCCGGACTGCAGCCCTAGGTGGGCATGTCTATCAGTGCATGGAGTGCGGTGAACCGGAGTACAGCTATCATTCCTGCAAAAATCGGCATTGTCCCAAGTGCCAACATGCTGAGGCGCCACAATGGCGGCAAGCGCAACGCGAGCGGCTCCTGCCCGTCCCCGATTTTCTGGTCACCTTTACCCTGCCCGAGGAACTGCGGCCAGTGGCCCGTTCTCACCAACACCGCATGTATAACCTGCTCTTCCAGACCTCCGCTGCCGCTTTGAAAGCCCTGGCCATGGACCCCCAATTCCTCGGCGGGCAGCTCGGCATGGTTGGGGTCCTGCACACCTGGACGCGGGATATGGCCTATCATCCACAGGTCCATTATCGCGTGCCCGGTGGAGCCTTGTCGCCACAGGGCTCCCAATGGCTCGCGCCCCGCTATCATGCCTGGCTTGTCCCGGTCCGCGCGCGCTCCAAACTCTTCCGTGGCAAGTTCAGGGAAGCCCTGACCACAGCCGGCCGGCTCGCTCAGGTGCCCTCCCACGTCTGGCAAAAGGCCTGGGTGACGCATTGTAAGCCGGCCGGCACCGGCACCGAGGTCATCACTGACCTCGCCCCATACATCCGCCGCATTGCCATCACCAACAACCGCATTGAAAAGCTGGAAGACGGGCAAGTCACCTTCCGGTTCAAGGCACGCGGGAGCCACGTGTGGAAACACCGGACACTTCCCGCCGAAGAGTTCATCCGCCGCTTCCTCCAACACGTGCTGCCCAAGGGCTTTCTCAAGGTCAGATACGATGGCTTCCTGAGCCCGCACTGCCGCCAATCGCTCGATCGGATGAGGACGCTTCTGGAAGCCCGCCCGAGCGACGACCATGCTGGGGAGAGCGGCCAATACCAGGAACGTCAGGAGCCACAGCCCACCCCGGAGACGCCACGGCACTGCAGAACATGCGGTGGGCCACTTGTCCTGCTGCTTCGTCTATCGCCCAACACACGAGGGCCGCCATCATGACGGAGCGGTGTGACTATCACCAAATCCGCACATGCATTGCGCCATGGCTCCCGAACAGGCGGACTCGACCATGCAGGCCCAGCTTTACAGGACATTTCTTGCCTGCGCACAAACCCCCGGTTGCCATCTGCCTCAACCACGAGCCCCTTATAGCCCATGCCCCTCCCCAAGCGACCCGTGATGCGATGCGGCGGGCCCGTTCTTCCCCGCTGATATCTTCGTGCAAGACGCTTCCCTGTCCCTCCGCAGACTATCCGCCAAATTGAAATTCCAAATAGCGTGATTCCCCACCACAGGCTTGTTCAACCCAGAATTGTGTGCCGGCTCCGCGCCACACGAATTCTTAATATGTTATAGCCAATGAGGAGGAGTTATTCTGTTATCCTCCATGCTAAAATGATTTTGCCAAATGCACGTCACTACTGAAAGCACGTCGACTAGCCTTCACTGCTGATCACGGAGGGACTCATGGATCCTCTCACCAGTCTCGTCACAGCCCTGGCCACCGGTGCGGCCGCAGCGCTCAAATCCACCGTAGAACAGGCTGTCAAAGACAGCTATGCCGCATTGAAGAAACTGATCCAGCGGAAATATACCCAGGTTCAGGTCGACCAACTCGAAATAAATCCGAGTTCGAAGAACCGCCGAGGGGTCATTGAAGAAGAGTTAAAAGTGGCCGGGGCTGACACAGATGTCGAGGTGTTGCAGCTAGCACAGGCGCTGCTGGACGCAATCCGGTCTAGCACACCGGAGACGGCTGCATCGATTGGGGTGGAGCTCCAAGACATCGAAGGTGCGTCGCTAACTATCCGGCGTGTCATTGCCACCGGAACGGGCGTCAAAGTCGAGAAAGGCACTTTCGACAACGACATCACGATTGAAGATGTGAAAGCCGGTAATCGCGGAGGGGCACGCCCAAACGGTTAAAGGCAGCAGATCCCATATCTGCTGCCATGCCCGAAGCTATTCTAACCGAACACGCCATCACCATCCGGCTCAAAGATGTCTCGGTTCACCGCGACCTGACAATTCAGCTGCCCCCGGCTGAAACTCACCGCGTTGATCGGGGCAGTCGCGATAGACGAGCCATGATCGAGAAAGTCTGGGCCAACTGGATTACCGGCTGGCTACAAGCCTCGCTCCCACAAGATCTCCTGCTGGACTTAGGCCTGACTGAGCGGCCAGCAATGGTCACCCGGCCCTTGGACCTCCTCGTGCAGCGCCCCGACCTGGCCGACCAGGTGCAGGCGCCGGGCACACAGCTGATCGATGTCTTCAATCGTCTGGACCGCGCCCTACTCATCCTCGGCGCCTCGGGGGCAGGCAAGACGACGCTCTTGCTCCAGCTGGCCCAGCACCTGCTGAGGCAAGCGGCCCAGGACCCGCAGCAGCCGATTCCGGTGGTTCTCCTGCTATCATCTTGGGCGCAACAGCGGCGCCCTTTAGCAGACTGGTTGGTCGATGCCCTCAATGAACAGTATGACATCCCCCGCAAGATCGGTCAGGCCTGGGTCGAGGCAGACGAGATCCTGCCGCTGCTCGATGGGTTCGATGAAGTGAAGGTCGAGCACCGTGCTGCCTGCGTCGAGGCAATTAATCACTTTCGCCGGGAGCATGGCCTGGTACCCCTAGTGGTATGTAGTCGGATCGAAGCCTACGAAGTGCTCGGTACGCCGCTACGGCTCCAAGGGGCGCTGGTGGTACAGCCCCTCACGCGTGCGGAAGTAGACACCTATCTAGCTCAGGTTGGCGCACCCCTGGCGGCGGTGCGCCAAGCAGTGCAGGATGATCCCACGCTGTGGGAATTACTCGATACGCCGCTAATGCTGGAGGTGGTCACTCTAGCCTGTGCAGGGGAGGCCGGCGCGACATTCCCTATGCAGGGAACCCTGGCCGAGCGGCGGCGACACCTGTTCACGATCTATGTGGATCGGATGTTTCGGCGGCGGAAAGCTACCGCCGCATACACCCGTGAGCAGACCGAGCGCTGGTTGGCTTGGCTAGCCGTGCAGATGACCCAGCATGGCCAGACCGTATTTTATCTCGAGCGGATGCAGCTCACGTGGCTCCCCTATCGATTACGCTCGAAATTAAGGAATTTTGGGAAACGCACTGCGATACGCGCCGGGCTCGCCATCTTTACGCTCGCCATGCTGGGCTTCGGGCGACTTGGCGGGTTCGTCATCGGGCTCGCCGCGGCCGCGGGTGTCTTTGTAGGCAGCGTCCGAACTCTTAACGAGGTCAGCGAGAAGTTGTGGCGCCGCGCCGCAGAGGCGGGCATTTGTGTAAACGCCTGTCGAACTTTGAAGGGGACTATCGAGGAACTGCGGCGACACGTCGCCGCCGGCGGGTCACCCTCGGCCTTGAGCCCACAGGAGGTGCTGCAGTGGGCACTCACGTCGGAGGATATTATAAGTGTTGAAACCCTTCGCTGGTCGTGGTCAGCACTCGCCCCTTGGCAGTGGCGCGTCCTACTTATCATCATACCAATCTCTGGGCTGATCACCGGGCTGGGCATCGGGCTGGGCACGTGGTTCCACTTCGGGCTGGACGCGGGGATTACCGTCGGGCTATTCACGTGGGTTGCCGACACGCTGTTCTTTGGGCTCGTCCTCATTCTCGGGGGATCATTGGCTAGCACCGAGATCGAAACGAAAACCATTCCCAATGAGGGTATCCGCCGATCAATTCGGAATGCATTATTTATGGGGCTGACGGGCGGGATGGTCGGCGGAATAGCCGGCGGATTGCTGGCCATACTGGGCTATGGGCTGGGCTTCACGTCAACCACCAGGCTACTCACTGTACTGAGTTTCACGCTGAGCTTCGGGCTAGCCGCCGCGATGCGCTACGGTGGGTACACATGGCTGCAGCACCATAGACTCCGGCGTTTACTCATCCGCAGCGGCGTTACCCCACGGGATTATGTAGGCTTTCTAGATTACGCCGCCGAACGCATTTTCCTCCGTAAGGTCGGCGGTGGCTATATGTTCATCCACCGGCTGCTGCAGGATGATTTCGCGGCGCGCTACACAGGCGCGGGCGTTGTCACCGAGCTAAGGTGGTGGGAGCGTTCGGGTTTTAGGGCAAGACTACTCACCATTCAGGCAGTGACTCTAGCACCGCTCAGATATGGGCTGCTCAGAAGTAAATCCCCTGTCGAGCAGGTGTTCGCCCGAATGGCAAATCGACTGGCAGCGACGCCCGACTTTCAAGCAGCCACTGCTGGCCTCTCCAAGACAGAGATCGAAGCATTTGTTCAAGACATGGTTCGCAAAGGACTGAGTCGATTGGATGACGCCTCATTGCTTGTCCGTGCCTCTATCGTGGAAAAGATGCTTACGGTGGCAGATAGTGCGACGTGTAGCGCCATAACCTATGGTACCGCTACTCCAGCACAATTCTTCGAGGTTATAGCAAAATTGGATGCAGCAACTATGAACACATGGATGGTTCTATTAGAGAAGGCTGCACTCTCGGAATTGCGAGAGCATCCCCCGCGCCAGACGATAGAAGACTCTGTGGCAAGCACATCCTTCGAGGTCCTCCTTGGCACATTACCTCCAGACCAAGCGGAGCGGCTTCGTTCGTTCTGGAATGATGACTCCCTCGCCTCTGATGAGGATCGTTGCTGGGCAGAACGGACGTTCCATAAGGCACTGAACTCCCTCAGCGAGCCACACCGGAGCACCTTAGCACGCGCTGTGGTGCGGTAGAGGTAAGGTATCGATTCGGCTGGCCTAGGCGCCGGGCTGGGCGCCGGGCTAGCCACCGGAATCCGATATGGGAGACGGGCCTGCTCAGTAGCGGCATGTTCGTCCTGGCCATCCTGGCGCAGGCCATGCCGAGTTTCATCTTGAGTGCCTGCAAGCCATGAGTACAGCCCATCGATATCCTTGGAGGAACTGCCTCGGCATGGTCTTCGGCATGAGCGCTGTCGGGGCATCAGCTGCGTTTGCGCACGATGGAAAGCTCTACGGTCCGCATGATCTCTGGACCATGTGGAGTTGGGAGCCAGGAGTCATCATCTGTCTGGTGTTCTCAGCATGGCTCTATGGGCGCGGTGTGCGATCCCTCTGGCGAGCATCCGCGGTGGGTCACGGCATTCAGCGCTGGGAAGTCACAGCCTTCGGAATTGGCTGGCTAGCATTGTGGGTGGCACTAATTTCGCCCCTCCATATGCTCGGCAGCATGCTGTTTTCGGCGCATATGCTTCAACATGAAATCTTGATGGTGGTTGCAGCACCACTGCTCGTGCTCGGGAGACCGCTCATTGCCTGGGTATGGGGATTGCCATTGGCGTGGCGGCATAAGCTAGGGAGATTGAGCAAGTGGGAGCGGGTGCAGCGCGGCTGGCATATGCTGATGAATCCCTTGCTCGCCTGGTCGTTGCACGCGGTGGCGCTATGGATCTGGCATGCGCCCCGATTGTTCCAGGCAGCTCTTAAGAGCGAACCGATCCATGTGCTGCAACACTTGAGCTTTCTGGTCTTAGCCCTGCTTTTTTGGTGGGCGCTTATCCACGGCCGTCATGGAGCGCTGAGTTATGGGGCTGCTGTGCTCTATGTGTTTACCACAGCCCTGCATAGCGGCGCTCTGGGGCCTCCTGACCTTCGCTCCCATTCCCTGGTATTCAGCCTATCAGGGAAATACCACGTTATGGGGTATCACACCTGTGGAGGATCAGCAATTGGCGGGCCTGATTATATGGGTGCCGACTGTGGCGTTATACCTCTGCGCTGGTCTAGGACTTTTCGCCGGCTGGTTGCATGCTTTGGACGCCAGGGAGCTTCAACGGAAAGGCCGAGCGCTGCCTCAATGCCAATTTGCGGAGGATGCACAGAGGAGAACTGCGCAAAGGCTGCATGGCGCAGTCGAGCGCATGATGATGGGCGGGCTTCTCGCCATCCTCGTCGGTCTTCCCTCCTGTAATGGGGATGGAGCACGAGAGGCGACAGAGTTGACAGGTGGTGATCCAGGGCGTGGGCTCATCGCCATCCGCCAGCATGGTTGCCCATCGTGCCATACGATTCCAGGGGTGCCAGGGGCATATGGGCTGGTCGGTCCACCTCTGGGCGGGATCGCCAGTCGTGTATATATTGCGGGTATGCTACCAAACACGCCCGAAA
The DNA here is from genome assembly GCA_046727435.1 of bacterium. Lineage (GTDB taxonomy): Bacteria > Tectomicrobia > Entotheonellia > J063 > CAVPRW01 > CAVPRW01. The sequence goes on from JBKPCR010000289.1 coordinate 12,431, forward strand.
ACATGATGAGATGGATTCAGGCCCCACAGGAGGTGAATCAGCACACGGCGATGCCAAACATGGGTATTACGGAGCCTGAGGCGCGGGATATTGTCGGCTATCTGTACACACTGCAATAGACCATACGGCGAACATGACTTACCGCGTCGATAACTGCAAGATATTTAGCTTCTTTCAGACGCGACGAAATCCTCCTCTTTTCCGGCCTGTTCCTGTATGCGAGCTTTGTGCTCGGCCACATGTTTATGAATTTTCATTATTCCGCTCTGCCGCCCGGTCGCTGAGCCTCGTCAGCCACGATGGGACGAATGGCGAAGAGCTGTCTTTGCCAGGTAGTTGGGCGCTACCAATACCACCACGACCGGGCAGTAACAGCGTATTGATGAGACCCAGCAGATCGGCTGTCCAACCAGGGGAAAGCCCGTGCACTATAGTAGCGAGTTTTGCCGGAAGCGACAGTACCACCTCCGCATCACCTCGCTTGCATGCGGCAATGATCTGACGCGCTGCCCGCTCTGCACTTTGAGAGATGAGAGGCAGCGCATCGATGATGCTGAACCAGGTGTATTCGTCCCGATGCTGCCCTTTGAAAAATGCGTTGCGCGGACTTCCGGTGCGCATAAGCCCTGGGCACACGGTGGTCACGGTAATACGCTCTTTGGCCAACTCCGCCCGTAATCCCTCTGACAACCCCACCAGAGCGAATTTGCTAGCGTTATATGGCAAGAGATGAGGCATGCTTACCTTGCCCCCAATGGAAGCAATATTAGTGATTCGTCCTTCCCCCCGCCGATGCATGGAAGGCAGTACAGCAAGGACCGCCCAGAGAGGGCCCCAGAAATGCACGTTCATCGCCTGCTCGTAATCATCAGGAGTCATAAGCTCGACTGGGCCCACTTGGATTATTCCCGCGTTATTAATCAGCACATCAATCGCGCCGAAATGTTGCAGAACGATATCTACCACGGCGTGCACCTGCTCGCGATCAGTGACATCGCATGGGACGGTCAGCACATGCCTGTGGTCCTGCCCGAGATCGTTAAAAGCGCGTTCCAGTTCCGCCCCATCACGAGCGCAAATGGCGACTTTGGCCCCCTGGCGCAGCATTTGACGCGCGATCACTAAGCCTAGACCACGGGAGCCACCCGTGATCAGGACGACCCTGTCCCGTAAGGAGTACTCCCTCCATTTTCTCACGGCTGCGCGCGCCGCTAACAGGAGGCTCAAGCCCCCGACAGTGAGTAGAGCAGTCAGTCTGTTCCGAGTCGGCATGACATTTCCCCTCACATCTACTTAAAACCTTTTGAACCATCTAGGATGGCACCAGGCACGGGCAGCTGTGCCGATGGCATTTGGCGGATCAGCCAGGGCAAGTTCCGTGCGTTCATCAACTGATGTGTGGCAGGGGCAAGTTCTATGCCGGAATATGCTGGCGCCACCTATCTATGGCAGCTTAGGCGAACATCTGGTGGATCGACTAGGGGAAGTTAACGTGATTGGGAGGGCATTCTTAGAGACAACAAGCTTGGCCTAGGTGCTTGAACGTCATGACGCCGCGGTCCAGAGCTATGTCACTCGCACTCGCGCCCTGAGAGCCGCAGCAGGAGGGACAGGCCAGGCTGCCAGGATTGACTTGGAGCGTGATCTAACCCAGTTCGAACAAATCATTCTTCAAAATCTACAATGCCGCCACCACTCAGATTGAGTGGGGATGTTTGGACACCGTAAGGGCCGTGGACCAGCAGGGGCTTTCGCCCCCAGGAGGCAAGCAGGGGCGTATGGGCTCTGGCTTGCACGATATGAGGCATGGTCGGCTCTGTGGATATTTTGTAGCTGTCCCGCTTTCTTAATCTTATGCTTTCCCCCCTTGGCTTCTCACCCTGAGAGATAAAGAGGAGTGATACTCTCAAAATTAAATAATTAAACGTGTGGTCGGAACATTTCGGTATTGTCGATCGTCCTCTTCTGGCTTGACCCGTGGAGTTCTCCCAGCACGTGCGCAGATGGGGCAACTGGTCTAGACGGTCGGTCCCGCTGGCAAGCTCTTTGCTTCTGGTCAGAACACATAGAGTGGATTCGGTCGATGTAGATACTCGATTCCCGCGGGATGAATTTTGCCTCCTGCTCCCTAGGGTTGTGACCGCGCTGCGGATCCATGATAGCTTGTCGACTGTTTCCCTGACACTCACGATTCGACGGGCCCGGGAGCCTTGCCTCACAGGTGCTGGGACAGGGGAGGGACCTATTAAAGATTCCTGGCAGTGCCATCCTATGTCCTACGGCTGGTACCGGGGGCGCCGGTTTCGACGCCATTGCACTGGCAAGAACTGACGCCGCATCTCGACCCTAGCACTTACAATTTTCAAAGGATCTTTCGATGGCTGGCGGGGCAGCGGCGTGAGCCGACGGCCAAGCTGCTACGCATATTCATCAGCGGATCATGAGTGCGGTGGAGTCAGGGGAAGCAGGTACGGGAGCTAAGCCAGGCAGTCATACGGCCGGCTCATTGCCGTGGCTCGGGGGAATCGAGCATACATACAGTCCCTTTTCGAAGGGTGCCTGGCCCAAACACCAACCTCATGGGGATTGCGAGCAGGTGGTCGCGGTTATTGCGGGGAACTACCAACCTTAGGCATGGAGGCTTTATGAAAGCACTCTGCTGGCACGGCACAGAAGATGTTCGAGTCGATACCGTGCCCGACCCGAAGATCATTGATACGCATGATGCGATTGTGAAGATCACCGCTACCGCCATCTGTGGCTCCGACCTCCACCTCTATGGTGGGCATGTGCCGACGATGAAGGAGGGCGACATTCTTGGCCATGAGCCGATGGGTGAGGTCGTCGAAGTCGGACGCGATGTCAAGATGTTGAACGTGGGCGACCGCGTCGTGGTGCCCTTCACTATTGCGTGCGGCACCTGCTATTTTTGCCAGAAGGGTTTGTTCTCACTGTGCGACACGTCGAACCCGAACGCGGACCTTGCTCGCAAGGTCATGGGCCAGTCGCCGGCGGGTCTGTTCGGCTATTCCCATATGCTGGGCGGGTTCCCCGGAGGACAGGCGGAGTTCCTCCGAGTGCCGTTTGCCGATGTCGGCCCGCTTAAGATCCCTTCTGAACTACGGGATGAGCAGGTCCTATTCCTCTCCGACATTTTCCCGACGGGCTACATGGCTGCAGAAAACTGCCAGATGGAGCCCGGCGACACAGTCGCGGTCTGGGGCTGCGGGCCGGTTGGCCAATTCACCATCCAGAGCGCTTGGATGCTCGGCGCCGGACGGGTGATTGCGATCGATCGGGTGCCGGAACGCCTGCACATGGCGGAAGTGCATGGCAGGGCTGAAACTCTCAACTTCGAGAAGGAGGATGTCTACGACCGCCTGATGGAGATGACTGCGGGCCGCGGACCGGATCGCTGCATTGACGCAGTAGGGACCGAAGCGCATGGTCACGGTAGCTTCGATGCGGTACTCGACAAAGCAAAGGCCGCGGTGTACCTCGGCACCGACCGCCCGCACGTGCTGCGCGAGGCCATCATATGCTGCCGTAAGGGCGGCACAATCTCGATCCCCGGCGTCTATATCGGTTTCCTGGACAAAATCCCATTCGGCGCGGCGATGAATAAAGGCTTGACGCTGAAGACGGGTCAGACGCATGTGCCACGCTATTCGCAGAAACTCCTCCACAAGATTGAGGCTGGCGAGATCGACCCATCCTTCGTGATCACCCACCGGCTCATGCTCGACGACGGCCCTGAAGCCTACAGGACCTTCCGCGACAAGCAGGACGGTTGCATCAAGGTAGTCATGACGCCGTGAGGGTGAGGCAAGCGATGGTACCCTGGGCATTTTGATTTACGGCCTGCGACCGATTATGCCGTGGCCGATGGTGGAAGCCCGACAAATCCTGGTGGGAGGGTTCCCTTGCGACTTGCCGGCCGCGATCTTCATCGTCTTGCGTCTCGCGCCATGGGTCCCAGTTTTCACGGATGTTGCGCTCCACCACCCAGACTATGCCGGAGTGGCGCCCCCCGTCAGACGCTGTCGTAGAGATACAGGTTCTCCCGCATGTGATCTGAGCGCTAGATGCGGCACACAGCCCCCGACTGGTTCCAGTTCGTACAGAGGGGAGGCATGCGCCTCGATGGTCCTGCGCACGATCACACGCGAGCTCGTCGATGATTCCTGACAAGGACGGGACCCATCCCGAGGCGCTACCTAAGCGCCTCAATCACGTCACTAGCTGTGGCGGCGGTGCCGAGCATCGGCAGGATCTGGTTGACAAAGAATTGGTGATGGTCCTCGGTGTCACTGGCGCAGCCATCGGTGACAACGATGATCCGATAGCCCGAATCGGCGCCGGTGCGGGCTGTAGCTTCCACGACGTAATTCGTCCACACGCCCATCAGCACCAGCGTTTCCACATCTCTGGCGCGTAGGACATTGGCCAGATGGGTGCTGTTGAACGGATCGACACCATGTTTATTGATCACTAGGTCCCCCCTCTGGGGCGTGAGCTCCTCGCAAATGGCGGCGCCGGGCGAGCCGACTTTCATTACCCCCCGGACTTTTTCGGCTTGAAACAGCGGGGAGTGAGCCGGGGCATCAGCGTAGTCGTCGCGAAAGGAAACCGTGATGTACACGATCGTGGCGCTGGTGTGGCGGGCCGCGTCGAGGACACGCATGACGGTCTCAAGCAGATGCTTCTTGCGATACTGGGGGGTCACCGCCAGAATGTCGTGTTGAAAGTCCATCGCTAGAAAGGCGCAGCGCCTCGGGTCAAGCATGAGAGTCATGGGCTTTTCTCCTTACAGCATCCTCATCACCCACAAAAACACGGGTGCGACCTTTGGACAGCCGCGGTCGATAAGGTCAACGTTCCTGCTGCTGGACTTCAAATCAGCGTTTTTGGCCCACTGCCTTTGAACATGATCGTCTGGCCGTGCGGCTTTATGCTACAGCACTAACGCCACCGCACCGCCGCCGGGATCAGCCTAGACCCAGTACGTCGAGTGTGCATGACGTCTTCCTCCATGTCGGCGTGCAACCTGTGCGACGGCGCTACGATGGGGAGCGTCCCAGATGCTGACGTGAGAAGAGCAACCGGCATGCCAGACCATGACGGCACGAGGTCAGGGAGTAAAGGGGCAACTAGGTATCATGTCGATGACGCCTGGACGCAATAGAGCTATATCATCAATACGTTTCACATTGAGAGCTTTCGTCGTTCATCTCTCTAGATGAGTCGGCGATTGAGCCTCGCAGTTCACGCAAGGGCCCTACGGCATAATCATTGCCAGGATTATAGCGGTGGAAGACTCTCACTGTACGCGCGTCATAGGACTCTCGGGGGAGGACTGGATGTGAGCGGCGACAGCCGCACGATATTTTCGTCTCGTCCCCGGTAACCGGACTGATGCACCTTCGCGAGCGTCTCAGAGCTGCTTCGTTCGCTCTCTGCAGTCAACAGCTATCGGTGCTGACCCGGGTGATTAGGAAGGTGAAGTGCATGGCTAAGATCCTCTGCCTGCTGGCGGATGTCGATGGCAGGGTTTACTGCCGACGCATTCTCACCTAATTCAACCGAGGCGAAGGCCACCACCGCTTGGCCCAACGGATCTTCCCTGGAGAACGTGTGGAGCTCCGTCGGCGCTATGGCGAGGGACAGTCGGACCAGCTAGGCGCGCTCGGGCTGGTCGCCCGCATGGTCGTGTTAGGGAATATGCCGCACATCGAGGCAGGGCTTACCTATCTCCGTGTTTAGGGGGTCGCGATCCAGTGGCAGGGTATTATCCGGCCCATACCATGGGATATAAACACGTCAATGTATTGGGCCGGTACCCCTATCACCCTGACAGAGCCCATTGCACGCGGACAGCTCTGCCTCGCTCAGAGGCCTATATGCCCCCCCACGCCTCGGAACGATGGCTCCCTTAAGCCGAGTGTTTGTTTCAATAATTGCCGCGGCCCCTTGTCAGTGGTGTCAAGTAGACGCTATTCCTCATCATTTCTGTGCGATAGGGGATTAGGAGAAGTTTGGCGCCGGCACGGCTCTCGATGTGGGTAAGTTGGTGAGGATAACCCTGATGTCCATCACGGCGAGGCGGCTGAGGCAACGCACCAGGCTGGCGGCCCTTCGAGCTGACCCGGTCGCATCGGCCAAGGAGGCTGGCCTGTACTATGTCACGGATGCACATCCTGGCATCCGGCGCCAGCGCTCTGGTCGAGGGTTTACCTATAGGACCCCTCATGGAACCCCCATTCGTGATCAGCAGGAGCTGCAACGCATGAAGGCCTTGGGCATTCCGCCAGCCTGGACCGAGGTGTGGATCTGCCCAGTAGCGGAGGGACACCTCCAGGCCACTGGGCGCGATGCGAAGGGGCGCAAGCAGTATCGCTATCACCCCCACTGGCGAGCGCGACGCGAGGAGACCAAATATGCCCAGATGTCCGCCTTCGGCGAGGCTTTACCCATGATCCGTAGGCAGGTCGAGCATGATCTCGCGCTCCCCGGTCTGCCGCGGACGAAAGTGCTGGCCACCGTCGTCCGGCTGCTCGAGATCACCCTGATCCGCGTGGGCAATGAAGCGTATGCGCGAGTGAACCACTCCTTTGGTTTGACCACGTTGCGCGATCAGCATGTGGATATTACCAGCGAGACCCTCCGCTTTCAGTTTCATGGCAAGACAGGTAAGGAACATCTGATCGAGGTCCATGACCGGCGTCTCGCGAGGATTGTGCGGCAGTGCCACGATCTTCCCGGCCAGGAGTTGTTTCAGTATGTGGATGACGAGGGCCAGCGCCGAACCATCGACTCCGCTGACGTGAATGCCTATCTGCGGCAGATCACTGGGCAGGACTTCACGACGAAAGACTTTCGCACCTGGGCCGGATCAGCCCTTGCCCTCGAGGCCCTGCAGGCCTGTGGCGCGTGCGAGTCATGGACCCAAGGGAGAGCACACGTCGCGCAGGTCATCAAAACCGTCGCCTCGCGCCTCGGCAACACGCCGGCGATTTGTCGCAAGTGCTATGTAAACCCCGTCATCATCGAGGCGTTTATGGAGGGATCACTGCTTCAGACGCTGCAAGCGATCTCGGCTCGGGACCGAACGTCCCCGCCGCAAGGGCTGTCTCCCCAGGAGTGGATCGCCCTGAGATTTTTCCAACAGACCGCTGTCTGCGAGGTCAACGCAAGCAGCACCTCACGGATTCCATGAAGTAAGCAGAGGCACGATCGATAGCACGGTCACGACGCGAATAGATCTGCTTGGACCACACCCCCCTGTGTTGTGGTCATGAGAACATCTCTACACACGGCCTGTTTCCCAATGCGGGTGATCGACGGGTTTGGATTCCGGTGAGCCGCGCTGCCGTAAAAAGATCGCCAACACAATCATCACCGCGAGGGAGAGGAATTCACTTTGCCAGTTCTGCAAGGACTCAAACCAGAAGGTCGCCGTGCCCATGTACCCCAGCACGGACGTTAAGGCACCGCCATGGGCCAGCTGCTCGGCGTTATACTCGCGCGCTCCGCTTACGGCGTGCAAGACGAAGCACACCCCAAAGAGGAGCAACAAGGCCAGTGTCAAGGAATGGGCATACAGTGTGAGGATGATCCCACCGTACCGTACGGGCCAGGGGGCGTCTGCGCGCGGGGCGACATGATGCGGATCCCGATCGACCGCCTCCTCGCCTGCCAACTTTTTCGATTCCGGGGACCCTTTCTGTCGGAGGCAGGCGGTCAGCAGCACATAGACCCCCATCTGCAAGAATTCGCTCTCCCAATTCTCGGTGACGGCCTCCCAGAAATGGCCCGTCCACAGGTATTGGCCATAGGTGACGGACGGCTGTCCGTGCGCTTGCCTCTCCTCATTGTACTGGCGATGACCGGTCAGGCTCTGCCCCACGAGTGTGAGGATAAATAGGCCGAGAAAGACCAGGGACAGACTGTTTTCATACAGGATCCGACGCATACGGTCCTCCGTGGAAGCCATTTGAGTGGGCGACAACCGGGCCACCACCTCAATCGCGATTACACGGCGAAGCCACCGAGGCAGGCAGATATTCCGGGGCTGGCACATACTCTTCCGTGAAATGATCCGAGTCGACCTGCTTCAGCTCATACGTCGCACTCGTGGTCACTCGGACGTTGAGGTCGCGCAGGGACTCTGCGAGCTGCTTGCCATCAATCAATAACAGACGTACTGCACGACGCCGGAGGCCGCAAGGCCCACCACCGTATAGCCCAGCGTGGTTACCCGCCGCGCGAGGCCCTGTGCGATGAGGTGTTCGTCCTCGACGATGAGAATCCGTGCGGCGGTCATGGTCTCCCCCCTTGCCTGCACCAGGGGGGCGTCGCGGTAGCGCGAAGCACGCCGCGACGCATGGGGCCTCGTGCCAGTCAATCTTGCTCAAATTTTTATAGCACGATTATTCGGCACATTCCCATTCATAAATTTCTGAGAGCGCGGTTATCTGGTCCCGCGAGGGCGTGCGCATGCCGCGGTGTGTCAGCCATGCAAGGCTCGTAAAGCATATGACACAGCTCCTACCGCGATAGCCGCCAGGCATGGCGCACAGCACCGTGACAGGCCCTGGCAAGTGGTTGATATTGTTTTGGAAAAACTTTCGACATGGAGCTGCGGCTCGAAAAATGCATGACTTCTTATGACGAGTTGATAAGGGGAAGATGGTTAGGACCGTGGAAGGGAGCTAACCATACAAAGCCTATACAATTTGCAGTCTTGAGCTAACCCAAATAGGGCTTTCTAACTGCTAAAACGGCCTTTCTCCAACTGGAAAGGCTGAGGATTCCTGGTCCTCTGTGCCACATTCACTAAGAAAGCCCTCAAGTAGCATCAGGCTTGCCCGTGGCGTCAGAAGTCCTGATCACTCCCGGTTCAGCCTTCGCGCCACTCACCGCAAACATTGCCGGCTTCTAGGCTATTCTCCCCCCTTGACTACAATATCGACCTACAAAAGATGGTGGCCTATGCGAAAGAATGTGTTACGCGGTGTCCTATTGGGGGTGTATACGGTCTTTGGATTGTTAAGCAATGGCCTCCAAGCCGACCCATGGCACTCCGAAAAAGGAATGGCATCCCATTATGGCAACGAATTTCAGGGCAAGAAAACCGCGAGTGGCGAACGGTTTTCAGCAAGCGACATGACAGCCGCCCACCGCAAATTACCTTTAGGCACCAAAGTCATGGTGGAGAACATGGAGACAGGAGAAAAGACAGAAGTCAAGATCACAGACCGAGGTCCATATGCCAACCCCAAGCGCCGCATTATCGATTTATCGAAGGCGGCCGCCAACAGCATCGGGTTGGTTGAGCAGGGAGTCGGTCCCGTACGAGTGACAGTCACGGAAAAGCCAGCAGAAGCGCAGAAGACCAGTCCATACGAAGCAACCTTCTTTGAGGTACAGGTGGGAGCATTTGAGGACGGCGAGGAGGCTCAACAGGTACTCAGCCAGTTGCAGCCCTGGTTTCAAGAGGCCTATCTCGCCCCACGCGATGGGCCAGCAGGAGAATATTATCGGGTACGCATCGGCCCATTCAGAACCAAAGAGGATGCCCAGCAGGTCGCCAGTGCCCTGAAACGAGGAGGGCACCACGTGTTCCTAGACGAGGTGCCCGAGAGCGCCATACCAAAGGAGGCCCCTCCTGCCGCTACGCCGCATGCTCCATGAACGACAGGGAGGACGTCTACCACTCTGCGCCGCCGCGTCGAGTCCCTTCGGGGCCAGCGATGAACCGTTCAAGAGCCTGACCACGCGCTCAATACGTTTGTGGCATCACCTCTAGCAAGGGCGCTCGGGCCTTTATCAGCGTCACACCCTCAATTTGAGAGTCATTGGCACCCATAAACCCCGCTTTCATCTCATAATGAGAGCAGCCGGTTCTACAACCTCAAGAGATGAAAAATTCGATAGACTCAACTTGTGGACCGGATCATAGGCCCGTTGAAGGGCAATGAGGGGTAAGGCCGTAGGGAATCTGTCCTAGGACCGGTTTATGCGCATAATTTTTGCTGGTAACCATGATACGCATATCGTATTACTATGATCTTCATAGTTTTCGCATGAAGGCACAGGCAGTGAGAGTAGTTCTACGTCATGGGAATTCTCCATGCATAGACCCTTACGTATTAAGAATTACCGCCATATAGTGGCACTGCTCCCACAACTTCCGAAAGTTGGACGACTATGCTGGCGATTGTGGCGCGACCACCGTGTTCCCAGGCCGCTCAAGGGCATGATTGTTGCTAGCATACTCTATGTGCTCTCCCCTATAGATCTGGTCCCGGGGTTTCTCGTGCCCGTGTTCGGCCAACTCGATGACGCGACCCTACTGCTGCTGGGCGCCTATCTTTTCATACGTTGGAGCCCGCCAGAGGTGGTGGCAGAGCATATGGCATCGATCGGCCCGAGTTTCTTTAGCAAATTTCGGCCGTGGTTGTTGCGCTCAGCTCGCTAATGCCTTCGCATAGAAACCTTGTCATTTCGGCGCGAAGGGCCCAGTACTTATGCGCCAACGATTTCCACACCAACAGATGATCGAAGCCACCTCCAGACAATTGTTTAAGCGAGACCCTGTTAGCTGCCACATCTTACAGCGCGTCGCTATGATCGCAGGCAGCGCCACAGCGGCTTTGGGACTCGCGGTGATGGCAGGGTGGCACCTCCATAACAAGACGCTACTGCAATTGCACCCCGGTTTCGCTCCTATGCAATACAATGCGGCGCTGAGCTTTGTGCTATGCGGCACTGGATTGCTGGCGCTAACGCGTGGATGGTCACGTGTCGCGGCAGCCTGCAGCGCCGTGGCAACTGCGATAGGTCTGCTGACACTCAGCGAATATCTGTTCGGCATCAACTTCGGTATCGACCAATTCTTCATCAATGCCTATATCACCGTGCAAACCTCCCACCCCGGACGCATGGCACCCAATACGGCGGTATGCTTTATGCTCGCTGGCGCGGCGCTCTGGGTGATGAGCGTGTCAGCTCGGCGTGAGCAGCTCTTCCTGATGACGGGGCCCTCCGGCGCGATCGTGTTAGCCTTGGGGCTGGTATCCAGTATTGGCTATTTTACTGGTTTAGAAACCTATAGTTGGGGATATTTCACCAGCATGGCCGTGCACACGGCGGTCGGGTGCATCATGCTGGGTGGTGGGCTGATCGCCTTCGCGTGGTGGGCCGGCGCCATGGCTCAGGCTTCCGCGCCACAACGCTTCGCAGCGCTGGTCGGCATCTGTGGTCTAACGGTCACGTTCTGTTTGTGGCAGGCGCTGATCGCCCATGAGCACGCATTAGTCAAGCGTACGAGCGAGCTTGTTGCGGTGAGCGTGCAAAACGAGATCATCGCCCAGCTCAAACCGCGAGTTCTCTCATTGCTGCACCTGGCTAAAAGCTGGGAGAGGTCGGGGAAGCCAGCCAGGGAGATGTGGGAGGCCGACGCACGGTTGTACGTCACGCATTATCCCGACATGCGCGCGATCGCATGGGTAGACCCCACCTTTCACGTGCGCTGGATCGCACCGCCCGAAAACTACGGAGGGACGCAGGATCAGCCTTGGGCATTTGAGGAGCGGCGACGCAGCGCCCTAGAACTGGCCCAGGGCAGTCGCCAAATCACCGCGACACGTACGCTCGAACTTTTATCAGGTGGTAAGGGGTTCCACATCCTCGTCCCCATCGTCCCTGATGCAAATTTCGAAGGTTTCATCGTCGGTATCTTTCGCCTGCAAGAATTGTTCGATGACATCCTGGGAAATCAGGCCCTGCGCTATAACATTGCCGTATTTGAGGGTGGCGAAGAAATTTATGGCCGCTATCAGGCAGACCGACGCCATGAGCGTGAATGGGGCCAAGAGGCCGTCATCGGTTTCTACGGGGTCACCTGGCGGATGCAGATTTGGCCCACAGCGGCTTTGCTGGCGGATGAGCTTTCTTCCTTGCCGGAGTTCGGCTTAGTGGCTGGACTCATCACCTCAGGCTTGCTGGCCATAGCGGTGTATCTGGCCCAGACCGCGTGGCGCCGCGCCACCGAAGTCGCCTCTGCTAATCAGGCACTGCAGCGCGAAATCAATGACCATACGCGTACAGGGGCCTCCCTCGCGGCACGCGTGCAGCAAATGGAAGCGGTGCGAGCGGTCACGCTGGAGATCGGCCGTGAATTGGACCTCACCAGCCTGTTGAGTCTCATCATAGCGCGGGCCATCACCCTGCTGGAGGCCGCTCGAGCGGGAGCCATTTATCTCTGGGATGAACAGGCACAGCTGCTGATCCCACAGGCCTGGCACAGTCGTGGCAACTGGATGCAAGATGTCCGCTTCGCTCTAGGAGAGGGAATCGTCGGTACGGTAGCCCAACAGCGGACGGGGCTCATCGTCAACGATTATCAACATTCCTCTTACAAACATTCGCCGTTCGCCGAGCTTTTTGGTGCTACCGCCATGATTGCCGAGCCCCTGATCTATCGCGATCGCCTCATCGGCGCCATCTCACTCGACAATCACGGATCAACAAAGCCATTCAGTGAAGAAGATCGCAGGCTCCTGACCCTGTTTGCGGCGCAGGCAGCGATCGCCATCCTGAATGCCAGGCTTTTTGCGGAGATACAGGACCGTACGACCCATCTGGCACAGCTCAGTACCGAACTGCAGAGTGAAATCGCCGAGCGCAGGCAGGCGGTGGAGCAGCTGCAACGCCAGCATGAGACTCTCTTTCAGAGCGAGAAACTGGCGGCGATGGGGTCTTTATTGGCCAGTGTCGCCCATGAGCTCAACAATCCACTGTCGGTCGTCACTATGCAGGCCGACCTGTTGAGCGATGAGATGAGCGACCAGGCTGGAACGGACCGGATCAGGCTCATCAGCCAATCCGCCGAGCGTTGCGTGCATATTGTGCAGAACTTTCTCGCCTTCGCGCGTCAGACTCCACCTCAGCGTACCGACGTAGCACTTAATGCGGTCGTGGAAGAGGCGATGAAGCTCCTCACCTATACCTTACAGGTGGATGATGTCGATATCCAGCTGCACCTGGACGCTCACCTTCCGCCCCTCTGGGCTGATCCCCACCAACTGCACCAGGTCGTCGTCAATTTGGTGACCAACGCCCACCAGGCCCTGCGTGAGACCGCCCCACCGCGCCAGCTGACGCTTGTCACACGCTCCAACCCTTCTCGCACCCGCGTCTTCCTTGAAGTAACAGACACAGGTCCAGGTGTCCCATTGGAGCTGCAGAGACGCATCTTTGAACCCTTTTTCACGACCAAGGCTCCGGGCGTTGGAACCGGCTTAGGACTGCCCTTCTGTCAAGGCATTGTCGAGGGGCATGCAGGTTTACTCCGGCTCGAAAGCCAGCCGGGGCCGGGCGCCAGATTCGTTATTGAGCTGCCCGTGGAAGCGCGGCCAGCTCGCGCTTTACGACCTCAGGAGCCTGCGACCTCTGCTGTCGCGGCAGGCAAGGCGATTCTGATCGTTGATGATGAGGCTGGGATCATGAGTGCACTGGCATTCCTGCTGGGTCGGGACGGATATGTCGTGAACACGGCATCAAACGGGCGCTTAGCGTTGGAGAGGATAGAAGAGCGAGCCTACGACCTCATCCTCTGCGACTTGCGCATGCCTGAATTGGATGGGCCTGGACTGTATCGCGAGTTGGAGCAACGCGCTCCGGACCTCCTCAAGCGCATGATTTTTCTCACCGGCGATACCCTGAGCTCCGAGACCACCATCTTTCTCAAGAGCGCAGATATGCCTTACCTCAGCAAGCCTTTTAGAGCTGCCGATGTCCGGCGAGCCGTGCAGCAGAAACTACAAACCTGAAATGGACTAGTGAAGCGTCTCTGTGCAGACTAATGATTTTCCCGTCCCAATTCTCCGCCTCCCTACCGCTGTGTGACGATCTCCACCCATCGGTTCTGCTGTCGTCCGGCCTCAGTGTTGTTAGAGGCTATCCCTCCTGACGCTGTCGCTGACAGTCTCATACTTCTGCAAGGACATGACCAAGCTCACTAATCCCTGCTCCTGCTACCCGTTCATCACGATGCGCTGACGCAGTGCTCTTGACGGCACGGCTTGCCAAGAGACATCGCTCTCAGATACGTCCTAAGAGCGCAAGGATTAGGACGATCACTAGAATCGCGCCGAGCAGGCCGCCTGGATAGTATCCCCAGCCCGAGCTATAAGGCCAGGTGGGAAGGGCACCGATCAG